>NZ_JAMYOT010000009.1:0-321388 GCF_040320005.1 Mesorhizobium sp. M0816
GATTGCGCTAACACTCTCGCCATGACGGCATTGGCAATAGTTCCATGATACCGTTTCGTGGTCAGCACCTCGTGGAGATTGCTTCCGCCATGTTGGCAACCGCGAGTCTCGCGCGACAGCTGTTCGTGCTCGGTCAGCTCCAAGCGGGCCCAGATCCTGCTCGCTGCCAATGCCGGCCTGGGCGACGAGGCCATCGCCGCCACGGTGGTGGTCGGCGGCTCCACGGTCTACCGCACCAAGCGCTTCGTGGAGATAGGCCTGGAGGCGGCGCTCAGCGGATTGATCCGCAGGCAATCCGGCCTCGCGCGCAATATCGAACTGCTCGTCGAACCCGAAAGCCTACCCAGAGCTCAGCTAACCCATCAAATCCTCTGTGCAGAGGTACCAGGGCAATAAAACTCTCTGTCGCGAACTGGCAGCCCCGCCAACGGAAGGCGGGGCTGGTAAGTTGATTGTCCCGGCAAGCTTTTTTGCCAGGGCGATTGGCCTAGGCAGGCACAAAGCCAAAATAGGCTTTGTAGGAAGCCCCCTCGCCGGAAATCAGGGGTGTTTCCACCTTGAACCCAATCCCGCTGAAGGTGGTATTGTTCGTGCGTGCAGCGAGCAACACCATCTGCTTTGCGGAGATGGTTACTGTCGCGCTCCCGATCCTGTCATCGCCCCAATCGAAGAGATCGCTGATGGCGCCGCCGATCGATGGCATCAAGGATCCCAGGGCCGGGCCGGCTATCGCGGCAATGATAGGTCCTGCCACCGGAATGAGGCCCAAAGCGAGCGTGCCCGCCGTATGGACGCCCATGACGATCTTCTGCACCTCGTCCTTGTATTTGTTGGGGTCGCCAAAATCGTTTTCCATCAGCACCGTGCCGATATTGATGCCGTAAGGCTTGCCTCGATAGATTTCCATAAGGTCGGGTCTTGTATCTCCGGCATCGACGTCGCCATAGACCTGGCTGCGCTTGGTGTCGGCGATCTGCGGCGTTGTCACGCTGACGATGACATAGGGTTCGTCCGCACTCGATCCCTGATCCCAGTCGGTCTCGCCGAAGCAATGGAGGCCGGTATAGTGGACGACGACATCTCGAAGGTCGATCGCGTCGGTGTCGGGCCACCAGTATATGCCGCCGTTTTCAAACAGATTGGCACGGCCACCATCGGCAAATTCGGTCTCGTCGGTCGTGGGATATCCCAGATATGACTGTTCCCAGCCCAGGCTCTCCCACTTCTTGCGGATGTCACCGTACACCACGTTGGCTCCTGTGTTCGGTGTCCAGTAGATCGAGCCGGCATTGGCAAAATGGTTGTAGCGCCCGACGCCGTCGGGAGTTCCGGTTTCGTCGGTGACCGGATAGCCGAGAACCGAGCGCTCCCAGCCCATTGCTGCCCATTTGCCGCGAATTGCCCCCCAAATCGCTTGAGCACCGGTATTCGGTGTCCAGTAGATCGAAGCGGTATTGTTGTTGAAGTGATTGTATCGGCCGACGCCGTCGGGAGTTCCGGTTTCGTCGGTGCAGGGAATGCCCCACGCGAGACCGCCAAGCGCAATCCACTTCCTGTAGATTTCGCCATGGATCTCAAAGGCGTCGTGCATGGCATCGTTGTAACAAATGCATGAGCCGTTCTTGAGATACCAGGCTTTTCCAGTGTCCTTCCTGTCGATCTCGGCGAAGCCGGCGCCTCCAAGGGAGTTGTACTTTTGCTGTATGACAGCTTCGGGCGAGAGGAGCGACCAAGGCCCGATCCTGAGCTGGTCGGAAAGTCTTGTGGCTCCAGCCCGGATGGTGCCGCCACGCACTCTCGAAGTTGCTCTGGCAGTATACGGCATGACCTTTTCCTTCCTGTGAGTGTTGGTGTCGGGGGCTTCAGGCCTCCGGCGATCGGTTTTGATCGACGGGCCGAGGTTCCCAGACCGCGACTTACGGACGGCTTACGGAGTTCCGAGCTGCGCCAGAGCAATTCCAGGAAAAGTGTGGAACGGTTTTCCGTCCGGAATTGCGCAAAAATAAAGAGATAGAGCGGTTCGGCGTTTCCGTGAAACGATGAACCGGTCTAGAGAAACGGGCGCACGAGCGAACGCAGCAAAGGCGAGGGCTCGTCATCGCCGGTCGAAGCGAGCGCGCGTTCATAGCGCCGGTAATCCTCGATGGCGCCGGCATGGTCGTTTCTGGAGAGGCTCTCCTGGATGAGCGCGCCATGGAGTTTGGCCGATTCCGGGTAGAAATCGAGCGCACGCCGGCACGCCTGGCGTGCCCGATCCGCGTTGCCTTGGCTCTGCCAGTGTTTGGCGATCCGCACGGCAAGCTCCACCAACCCGTCCCGCACCCGGTCGGCCGCGGCGTTCGACCAGGCGGGCATCGGGCCATTCGAGAAAAGCGGGCCGACAAAGCCTTCCAGCAGCGCTTCCTTCTCCTCGATCGTGCTGTCTCTTTGGCCCGACAGCACGCGTTTCAGCCGGTCTTCCCAATCCTGCAGATCGACCCAGACCTTGTCGGCCGCGAGTCGCAAACGGCCTTCTCTCAGCGTTACGAGATCGCCTTGCCCGAGCAATTTGCGCAAACGATGCAGCGCCTGCTCCAAGGCCGCCTTGGCCTGGTCGCCGTCGAGGTCGGGCCAGAGCCAATCTTGCAGGGTTTCCACCGAACAGACCTGGTCCCTCGACAGGCAGATAATGCGCAATATGTCGAGCGCGCGGGTCGGTTTGGCGCCGGGCGCAACCTCGGCGCCGTCGATCTCAAGCCGGAAACCTCCCATGAGGTGGATCCTGAGCGGCCAAGGCCATTGGGCGGGTCGGCCGACGGGCGGGACCAGATATCGCGCCCGAACGACGCGGCGGCAGAGATCGACATCGATCTTTCGCTCCAGCGCATCGGCGATCAGCTCGGCTAGCAAGTCCGGCAGGTTGAGCAGGATCGCGGAGGGATTGACCTCGCGCAACGCCTCCATGAATTCAGCCAGACGAGTGCCATGGGACGCGCCGCCTTTCCACTTCTGCTCCAGGGCCTGAGCGGCCAGAATGTTGAGTTCGACGCGCTGGCGAGGGCCGCCGCTCAGCCTTTCGGCGATCTCCTGGAGTAGCGCAATCGCCTCCGCCGGACGCCGGTCGGCCAGCAGGACCTGGTATTTGGTGACGTAATGCGGCCAGCGTTCGATCATCGGCTCATTCGCCCGCTCGATCGCATCCATGAAGGCATCGCAGTCGAGATAAGCCTTGACGAAGTCGCCGTTGCGCGTGTGCATCGCCGCGTGGCAGTCGGCGACTACAGCGACCTGGGTTGTGAACCTGCTGTCCGCGATCTCGCCCAGCCGGGAGACGAGCGCATTGAATTCCGAGAACCTGTTGTGAAGCTTCATCAGCAATTGAAGCTGATAGAGGGCGCTGAACTCGACGCCCCGTAAGGCGTGCTGCTCGCCTATCGCCGTTGCGCGTCGCAACGCATCCTCGGCCGAGGCATAGACAAAACCGCGCCGCGAATAGGGGAAGTAACGGCCGCTGGCCGAGCCAAAGGACACCAGCCACATGCCGAGCACCAGCGGCGGGATATCCGGATGTTCGAGATCGGCGGCAACGCTGTCCACGGCATTGGCAAAAATGTCGCGCTGCCCCGACGAGGTCGCGTAGTCGATGAGCGCTTCGCTTGCCAGCAGGCGCAACTCGACCGAATCCTCGATCGGCAGATGTGTCAGGCGCTGCTGGATATCATTCACGAGGCGCTTCGCGTCATGGGCGTCGAATTCGCCAGGTTCGGCGAAATCGACGGCCCGCAGGATGCCGAGCCTGACCATCATGAGTTCCTCCGGATCCAACTCCGGCAATCCCTTGGCAAGAACCTGTGAGGCTCGGCGCGTCCAATCCGCCAGCCCCTCATGCGTACGCCAGCTGGCGGTCTTGACTACGACCGCCCGCGCGACCGTCAGGCATTGGCCGCGCATGTCGGTGTTCTCGAATGCTTGCCAGGCCTTGGAGAAGTGCGGTTCGGCCTTCGCATCGTCCGATGCGAAGGCGACGCCCAGCCAATAATGGACCCACCCGTCCATCTGGTCGGGGGGCAGCCTGTTGCACCATTCGACGAAGCTGGCCCTGCGCCCTTGCGAGAGAACGCCGTTAGCGCACTCCAGAATGAGCTGGCGTGCCAGCGGCCAGGCGCCCGCCTGCAACGCCAGCACGATTGCCGCATCGGTTTTGTCTGCCTCGTGCAGGACCTTTGCTGCCTGCTCGCGCAGCCTGGAACGGTCCGCTTCCGTCACGCGCCGGTCCAGTAGGCCGGCAAGGTATTCGCGCAACAAGTCATGCAGCTGGAAGGCGGCGCCGCCCGGACCGTCGCGCGTGATCAGCAGCTGGCGATGCTGCAGCCGCACCAGCAGGCGAGCAGCCTGCGGCGAGCCCAGGAACGCATCGGCAAGCTCCGTGCTGATCTCCGGCAGAACGTTGAGCCTGATAAGCAGATCCTGGTCCTCCGGCGCGATGTCGCGCAGGAAATAACGTCCGACAATCTCCCGAAGGCCGGCGCCTCCGGCAAGGCCGGTCTGCGAAAGCGGGTAGTACATTCCGGCGTTGGCCAGCAGGAGAAGCCCCACCGCCCAGCCGCGCGCCTCCGAAATGTCGCCGACCTCGGACGGCGATTGCGAGCGGGCGGCGACGAGGTTGCGAGCCTCCGCAGGCGAAAACTCCAGCAGCGTTTGGTTGAGCACCGGCAACTGTCCCGACAGCACGAGGTCGGCGACATCGCCCTCGGGCAGCATCCGCGATGTGCAGATGCAGCGGACGGTGTTGGGGCGTTCGCGCAACAGGATCGCCAGCGTCCGGCGAAAGCCTGGCGCATCGGCACGATGCAGATCGTCGAGGACCAGGATCGTGCCCGGATCAAGCCGCGAGAAATAGGTGCGGAAGAACAGCCGCGCGAAATCGTCGGAATTGTCGGCATATTCCGGACCAAAGACCGGCATGCCGGCATGCCTGCCGTCGAGCGACAGCGTCAGATAGTGGAAAAGGCGCGCAACGTCCTGGTCCTCGGTGTCGACCCGATACCAGTTGTACGCCGATTCGCCTTGCTTCAGCCCGCCTTGTTCCAGCCCGCCGTGTTCCAGAAAGTCGATCACCGCGGTGGTCTTGCCGTATCCACCAGGCGCAGCCAGCCAGCATGCACCGCTGTCGAGGGCCTGCGAAAGCAGCGCCACTACGCGCGGACGGCTGACAATTCCCACTGGCCGGGGTGCCGAGAGCTTTGCTATCTCGCGCGGCGCGTCCCGGAAGGATTTATCCATTGTGAGGACTCTCGCAGCGCAGTCGCCTCGCGAAAACAGGCAATCGGTTCGCCCGCAACAACAAATCGCCGGCCGGCGTTGTGCTCGCCTGACGTGCCGTGCTCGCCGGCAAGGTCGCGCCTATCCCTTGTGCGACATGATATGCGAAACCCCGACACTCACGTCGGCGGTGTGTCTTGCCATCACTGCGTTCATTCGCATTGCAATCGTCGCATAGCCGTTTCGTTCGTGGTCGGTAACTTCCGAGGGCTTGAAGAGCCAAGGAAGGGGTGCAACCTGCGCGTCCTCGAAATTGGCCGGCAGCTTCGATGGCAAGGCCTTTTTTCCTAAAGGCAGCTCTAGCCCAAGGTCACTAAATTCGTCCTCGAGGCTGGCGTGCAGATGAGAAAGCACCACATAGATCGCCAGCTTTGATCTAGTCCTTTCTGTGTTGTTTTGATTGTACTCTTGAAGAACCTCATCGAACGATGGCGATACGTCGGTTTCAGCAGCGGTAGCTCGTGTTGCAACAGCACTGGCCAGGGCAGTCGCCGCCACTCCTGTAAGACCTACAAAATCACGTCTTGTCGTGCTGGTCATAGTGAATTCCCCTCGGTTTTGAAGACGGGCCAAGTCTGGCAAGGACGAGGCGCAGTAGCAATAGGCCGCATACGCTACTGGTGTAGAAGGCCTTTACGTCGCCGATGTGAATCCACCCGGCGATGACAGTGCCAAGCCGGCAGAGGCTCGCGATGCATTCGGTTGCTTCAGCTGAGGATAGCCATGGACTCCAAGCGGGTCTTCGGCATGCAACCAGGCAAGGGATTCTAAAAATCCGCTGGTGGAGCTGAGGAGGATCGAACTCCTGACCTCGTCATTGCGAACGACGCGCTCTCCCAGCTGAGCTACAGCCCCGTCCAGCGGATGGGGCTTTTATCGGCCGCTGCGGTTTCCTGTCAAGGCTGCGCTTGCTGCCGAAATGCCGTTCGGCCGTTCGGCCGGCTTCGCCATGCGGCGTAAGGCGGCTCTTGCCGCTTTCACCTACAGTGGCTACATGTCGGCAACAATCGGAGACCGGCATGATCGCCCTCATTCAGACCATTGTCATGGCGCTTGACCTTTACTGGTGGATCATCATCGCCTCGGCGATATTTTCCTGGCTCTACGCCTTCAACGTCGTCAACTCGCGCAACCAGTTCGTCGACACCATCAGCAACATGCTCTATCGGCTGACCGAGCCGGCGCTGCGGCCGATCCGCCGCTTCATGCCAGATCTCGGCGGCATCGACATCTCGCCGATCATCCTGCTGCTGATCCTGTTCTTCATCCGGCAGTTCCTGCTCACCACCGTGCTTTCGCTGGTCGTCTGAGTGCAGGCGTCCCATGAGCGCGCCGTTCCGCACGCGCGCCGACGGCATCGACCTGTTCGTCCGGCTGACGCCGAAATCAGCGATGGACAGGCTCGAGGGGCCCGAAACGACCGCGGATGGGCGAAGCCATCTGAAGGCTCGCGTCCGCGCCGTGCCGGAAAACGGCGCCGCCAATCGAGCGCTGGAAAGGCTGGTCGCCAAGGCGCTTGGCGTGGCCGCTTCGGCCGTCTCGATCGTCGCCGGCGGCACCGCTCGGCTGAAGACGGTCCGTGTGCTTGGCGATCCCGCGGCGCTGGCGAAACGCATCGATACGCTGGGCACGCCTGCGCCATGATCTCGGCTCGCTCACCAACCCCGTAGAAAAAAGGCCGGGCTGCAAAGCCCGGCCAGATGTGAAGGTCGAAAACCTTCAGAGGGGAACGCGCCGGACGAATGGGAGGAAACATCCGACGCGCATTGCATATGGGTTGGTGTCGACGACGTTTCAATGAGGTCGGGGGAACCACCTTCGCGATCAGGCTTTACTATCTGATCAGCAGCTCGACGAAGTCGATTCGTCCTATCGCGACCGATGCGGGGCAGGACACGCACCGCAACCCGACCGGAAAGCTCAATATGACCGCCACTCGAGTCCTATTCTTCGATGTCCTGGGAACCGTCGTTGATTGGCGCAGCGGTATCGCAAGGGAGGCCGGAGCCTTCCTCGCGCGAGTTGGTGCAGAGCAGGTCGATCCCGGTGAATTCGCCGATGCGTGGGCGTCGCGCTATGACGCCTCGACCGAGGCGGTGCGGACGGGGCACCGGCCTTTCGTTTCACTTGACGTGATCAACAGGGAGAATCTGGACGCCACCCTCGTCCAGTTCGGGCTGGCCCCATCCGAGCTGCCGACCACCGAACTTGAGGAACTCAACCTCGCCTGGCACCGGCTGGAGCCGTGGCCCGATTCGCTGAAAGGCCTTGCGAGGCTAAAGGAACGCTTCATCATCGTGCCCTTGTCAGGGGCCAATACCCGGCTGTTGCTGGATATGGCCAAGCGCGCCGGCCTGCCTTGGGACACCGTCCTTGGCTCGGATGTGTTCGGCACCTACAAGCCTGCGCCGCAGGCTTATCTCCGCGCAGTGGAGATCCTGGTGGTGCGACCTTCGGAGGCCGTGTTAGTCGCCGCGCATAATGACGACCTGGCTGCGGCACGAAAATGCGGTATCGGAACCGCCTTTGTTGCTCGGCCAAAAGAGCATGGCCCGGCGCAGACGACCGATCTCTCGCCTCTTGAGAGCTGGGACTTTGTGGCCGACGACCTTGTCCATCTCGCCCAAGTTCTCCCGTAGGCACAGGGCAAAAAACCTAAGCGATGTCGTCGCGGATGCAGGCCTTCAGATGGCCCTCGGCTGTCGCCCTCAGCGGCGGCACAGCCCCGGCGCAAGCCTCCAGCGCGAACGGGCAACGGGTTCGGAAAACGCAGCCCGACGGCGGGTTTGCCGGGCTTGGAATATCGCCCTTGAGCACCTGCCGGCCTTGCCTGGCCAGCGGATCGAGCGATGGAATGGCTGACAGCAGCGCGCGCGTGTAGGGATGCTGCGGCCGGGCATAAAGCTCGGCCGCCGGCGCAACTTCCATGATGCGCCCGAGATAGAGCACGATGACCGTGTCGCAGATGTACTCGACGACGGCCAGATCGTGCGAAATGAACAGCATGGTCAGGCCGAGCCGGAGCTGCAGGTCGCGCAACAGATTGATGATTTGCGCCTGGATCGAGACGTCGAGTGCCGAGACCGGCTCGTCGGCAACGATGAATTCCGGCTCGAGCGTCAGCGCCCGGGCGATGCCGATGCGCTGGCGCTGGCCGCCCGAAAATTCATGGGCGTAGCGGTCATAGGCGTCGACCGGCAACTCGACCGCGGCAAGTGCCTTCTCGGCCTTCGCCCGCCGCTCGGACTTCTTGCCGATGCCTTGAATGTCCAGGCCTTCGGTGAGGATCTGCCCAATCGTCATGCGCGGCGACAGGCTGGCGAAGGGATCCTGGAAAATATACTGCATCTTGCGGCGCTGGCGGCGCAACTGGGCGGCACCCAGCCTGGTGATGTCGGTGCCGTCATATTTGATTTGGCCGGATGTCGGCTCGATCAGACGCAGCACCGAGCGGCCGATCGTCGTCTTGCCGGAGCCGGATTCGCCGACCAGGCCGACCACCTGGCCACGCCCGATATCGAAAGAAATATCCTCCAACGCCCTTACGACGGGTCCGCGCGAGAACGCTGTCGGCGCAAAATGCTTGGTCAGGTTTTTGACCGAAAGGAAAGGGGCGTCGGCCATCAGAGCTCCTCCCAGCGCAGGCAGCGGCTTTGCTGGGTCGGCGTCGCCCCAAACAATGGAGGGACCGCGGCGCGGCAGGCAGCGATAGCCATCGGGCAACGCGGCGCGAAGGAACAGCCTTTGGGCAGCAAGGCGAGCGACGGAACATTTCCGGCAATGGTCGGCAGCGGCGTTCCCGCCGCCTTCAGCGCCGTGGCCTGTCCGAGCCGCGGCACCGAGCGCATCAACCCGGCGGTGTAGGGATGACGCGGACGGGTGAACACTTCGCTCACCGGACCTGTTTCGACGATACGCCCCGCATACATCACCGCTACCCGGTCGGCGATTTCGGCGACGACGCCGAGATTGTGGGTGACGAACAGGATGCCCATGCCGCGCTGCGCCTGCAGTTCGGCCAAAAGATCGAGGATCTGGGCCTGTATGGTGACGTCCAGCGCGGTCGTCGGCTCGTCGGCGATCAGCAAGCCTGGATCGCAGGACAGCGCCATGGCGATGGTGGCGCGCTGGCGCATCCCGCCCGAAAGTTCGTGTGGATATTGCCGCGCCCGCTGCTTCGGATCGGGAATGCCGACCTGTTCCAGCAGCCGCACCGCGTCCGCTGCTGCCTCGCGGTGCGATTTGCCGAGATGGATGCGGATCGGTTCGGCGATCTGCTCGCCGATCGTGTAGACCGGGTTGAGGCTGGTCATCGGCTCCTGGAACACCATGCCGATCTCATTGCCGCGTATCTTGCGCAGCGACTCGGCATCGAGGCTGGTCAGCTCGGTGACCGTGCCGTTCTTGCGCCGCAGCGCGATCGATCCCTCGGCAATATGTCCGACCCTTTTCGGCAACAGGCCGATGATCGACAGGCTGGTGACGGATTTGCCGGATCCGGATTCGCCGACGAGCGCCACCGTCTCGCCGGAGCCGATCGTCAGGTCGACATCCGTTACCGCCGCGATGTCGCGCCCCGCGATGCGGAACACCGAGCGGAGGCCGGAAATCGAGAGGATCGGCGCGGCACTCAGCGGAGCAGCCCCACATCGCGAAGGATCATGTCGATCTTTGCGGTTTCCTCGTCGTTCAGGCTGCGCTGCGGCCGCGCCATGGTGTTCGAGGCGATGATGCCGAGGCTCTTCATCGCCGCCTTGAAGGCGCCGACGCCGGCCGAGCCGGCGCTGGTCCTGCCGAGCGAGATCCAGACGATCTCGAACAGTTTCAACAACCGCTCCTGCTCCAGGCGGGCTTCGGCATGCTGGCCCGCCTGCGTCAGCTTCCACAGCCTGACATAACCATGCGGGTCGACATTGGCGAGCCCCGGCACGACGCCATGCGCACCCATCGCCAGCACGCTATCGACCAGTATCTCGGAGCCGGTCATGCCGAAGAAGCCGGGGTCGTCGGCCATGTCCTTGAGCACGTAACGCAGATTGCCGTCATCGCCGCTGGAATCCTTGATGCCCGCGATGGCGCCTTCCCTGGCGAGGCCGACCGTGGTCTTGCGCTCCAGCTTGACGTGGACGCAGACCGGGATGTCGTAGGCGATGACCGGAATGTCGATCGCATCCTTGATATAGCGGAAGTGGTCGCCGATCTCCGGCTGGCTGGTGCGGGTATAAAACGGCGCGGTGACGACGATGGCGTCGGCGCCGGCCGATCTGGCGATCCGGGCGTGGTTGATGACGCGGTCGGTCGTCGGGTCGATGACCCCGGCGAAGATCGGAACCCGGCCGTTATTGACCTTGACCGCGTGCTCGAGGACGGCCCTGCGGCCCGCCTCGTCGTGGAAGACCACCTCGCTGGTCGAGCCGAGCACGAACAGCCCGTGAACGCCGCCGTCGAGCAGGTTCTCGATGGTGCGGGTGAACGACGGAAAGTCGATGCTGAAATCGGCATTGAGCGGGGTGACGACAGGTGGCACGACGCCGGTAAACAGGGGCATTTTGATGAACCTTTGAGGTCAGTTGAGATCGGAGCGGGGGTCGAATGCGTCGCGCAAGCCGTCGCCGATGAAGTTGATGGCGAGCACGGTGAGCACCAGTGCGGCGCCCGGGAACATCCATTGCCAGGGGTAATTTTCAAGCACGACGGTGGAGCGGGCGAGATTGAGCATGTTGCCCCAGCTGGCTTCGGGCGGTGCGATGCCGAGGCCGAGGAAGGACAGGCCGGCCTCGAGCAGGATGGCGTTGGCGATCTGCAAGGTGGCGTAGACGACCAGGATATCGATGCAATTGGGCAGGCCGTGCCGGAACAGCAGATGCGGCAGCCCTGCCCCCATGCCGCGGGCGGCAACGACGAAATCGCGCTCGCGCAGTTCGAGCAGCCGGGCGCGCACCATGCGCGACAGCACCGGCCAGGAGAGCAGCGAGATCACCAGTATGGTCGGCGCGATGCCGGTGCCGGCGATCGAAGCCAGCACCAGCAGGAAGATCACCGGCGGCAGCGTCATCGCCAGATCGACCAGGCGCATCACCGTGCCGTCGACGAGGCGCCCGCCAAAGCTGGCGACGGCGCCGACCAGGAAGCCGATGACGGTGGAGATGGCGACCGAGCTGACGGCAACCAGCAATGAGATCCGCCCGCCTTGCAGCAACCGGGCCATGACGTCGCGCCCGACGCCGTCGCTGCCCAGCCAATGAATGGCCGACGGCGCCTTGTTCATTGCTCGGAGGTCGATGGTGTTAGGACCGAACGGCCACCACAAAGGATACGTCGAAACCGCCAGCAGGATCGGGATGACGATCAAAAGCCCGGCACGCGCCGCGCGGTTTTCAAAAAAGCGGTCGAGCGCGCGGCGAAGCGGGCCTTTGGTTTGCGGCACGGCTGTCGGGTCAACTGTAGGATCTGGCGCCGTGATTGCCATCATGCCACCTGAATGCGCGGGTCGACGACGGCATAGACGACGTCGGTCAAGAGGTTGACCAGGATGACGCAAACGCCGATCACCAGGGTAGCGCCCATGATCACCGGGTAATCGCGGGTGCCGACGGCGTTGACCAGAAGCAGTCCCATGCCCGGCCAGTTGAACACGCTTTCCAGGAAGATGGCGCCGCCGATGGCGATGCCGACAGTCGAGCCGATCAAGGTAATGACCGGCAAGAGCGCATTGCGGGTCGCGTGCTTGATGATAACCCAGAACTCGCGCACGCCCTTGGCACGCGCCGTCCGCACGTAATCCTGGTTGAGCACTTCCAGCAGCGAGGCGCGCATGTAACGCATGATCAGCGCGGCATGGCCGACGGACAGCAGGCAGGCGGGCAGGACGAGGTGCGCAAGCACATCCGTCGCCGAGAACGGCGCACCCGCGGTCTGCATGCCGCCGGACGGCGCCCAGCGCAGCAGCACCGAGAAGAAATAGAGACCGAGCAGCGCTGTCAGAAAAGCCGGGCTGGAGATACCGATAAACGACAGCACCGACAGCGCGATGTCGGATGGTTCGTTACGGCGCACCGCGCTGAAAATGCCGGCGGAAATGCCGAGCACGATGGCGATCGCCAGGCCCGTACCCATCAGCAGCGCCGTCGGGCCGATGCGTTCCATGACCAGTGGCAGCACGGCAACGCCGCTGCGCTGGATCGAATAGCCGAAGTCACCGCTCAGCGCCGCGCGCAGCCAGGCGAGATATTGCACGGGAAGCGGCCGATCGAGCCCGAGCCGTTCGCGCAGGCCCTCGAGGTCGGAAGCCGACATGGGGACCGATGGGTTGATATAGGCGTCGATCGGATCGCCCGGCGCCAGCCGCAACAGGATGAAGATGAGGACGCTGAGCGCGACCAGCATCAGCAATCCTGTGGCGCTGCGGCGGGCGATGAAGCTCAACATGGGCTTTCCGTGGCGGTGGCAGGCGGCGCCAAAGTGGTCCCGCCTGCTCGCTTGGTTGCGGGTTTCTTACTGGATGTCCCAGCGCTCGGGGTGAGCTGCGTAGGGGCCGCCGCCCGGCGCCGGCGTCCAGACGAAGTCATGCAGCTTGTTGGAGGCTACGCCATAGCGGTTGGCCACCCACAACGTCGCCCAGGGTAGCTCCTTGTTCATCACCTTGCAGACCCCCTGCCAGGATTGATCGAGCTTGGCCGGATCGGTTTGGCCTAGCGCGGCGTCCAATGCGGTGCTCAGATCGTCGAACTCGATGCGCATGGTGTTGAAGCCTGCCGGCGGGATCTGCGACTTGTTGAGGCCGGGATTGAGGCCGGCCGGGTTGGGGCCGTTCTGCAGGCCGGCATAGACCATCGGAAAGGCGTTCCAGTCCGGCGTGCCTTGCTTGTAGACGATGCCGTTGTAGGTCGGCGTATCGACGACCCGCGGCACCACATTGATGCCGACCTCGGCCAGCATCGACTGGACAGCGGCCATCACATTGGCCGCTTGCGGCGAGCCGTAATAGGTCAGCAAGGTGATCGGCTTGTCGCCGTTGATCTTGTCCCAGCCGGCCTCGCTCAGCAGCGCCTTGGCCTTTGCCGGATCGTAGGCATAGGGTTCGAGGCCTGCGGGAACGAGATGCGGCGCGACATAGCCGCAATTGGCTGGCTCGGCGGCACCGCCGTAGAGGCTGTCGATGATGGCGTTGCGATCGATCGCGTACATGATCGCCTGGCGGACACGGATATCCCTAAACAGGTCGACCTTCTGGTTCAGGCCGATATAGTTGACCACGTACGAGGCACCTTCGATCACCTTGAAATTGCTGTCGCTCTTGAACGATGCCGCATCGTCGGGCTCGACATAGGTGAACTGGATTTCGCCGGCACGGAGTGCGGCAACGGCCGCCGCCGGCGACTCGAAATAGCGGTTGATGAGCACGTCTACCTTCGGCTTGCCGCCGCGATAATCGTCATCGGCTGCCAGTTCGACATATTGGTCGGTCACGTAGCGCTTGAACTTGAACGGGCCGGTGCCGACCGGTGTGGTCGACCACCAGGTGCTTGTCGCCAGCGATTCCGGCGGCAGAGCGGCCAGGGCATGCTCCGGCAGGATCATCAGCTGCGAGAGGATGGATAGAAACGAGCCGTTCGGTTTCGATAGCTTCACCACTGCGGTGTGGTCATCCGGGGCATCGACCGAGGCGATGTTGGCGAGGCGGGCGGCAAACAGGCTGCCGGAGGCCTTGTTCTTGGCAAGCTCGAGGGTGAACTTGACGTCCTTCGAGGTGAACGGTTTGCCGTCATGCCAGGTCTCGTTGACCAGGTTGAACGTATAGCTCAGCTGGTCGTCGCTGATCTTGTAGTCCTTGGCGAGGTCGCCTTCGATATCGGCCAGCCCGGCATTGTAGATGACCAGCGGTTCAAAATAGGTGCTGAGCCAGGTGTAGCCGCCGGTCGCCACCAGCGGGTTGAAGTTCTTGGGAAAACCGCCGGGGCCGACGTCGAAGCCGCCCGCAATGGTCTTGGCGCTTTGTGCCTGGACACTGGTCAATGGGGCAATGCTGGCGAGCAGCAGCCCGGCGACTGAGAATGCGATGGTCCTGATACGCATGGTTTCCTCCCTTGGCATAGTCAGGTTGTTCTTCAGCTTGTTCGGTTTTTTGCGATAACCTGCTGGATCCCCCGGTAATGGTCGTCGAGTCGCCGACGCGCCTGGCCGACGTCCTTGGCGGCGACAGCCTCGACGATCTCGTGATGGTCGCGCCATGTCGCCAGCGGCGTCGGATTATCGAGATTGGTGAAATTCGAGGCCTTGTTGAACGCCGTCCAGAAGATGTCGATCAGCGCGCTCAGCATGTGATTGTTCTGGCAGCGGAACAGCAGCTGATGGAATTGCTGGTCCTCTTCGGCGAAGCTCTCATGGCGCTCGGCACGTTGCCGCATGCGCTCGGTCAACTGGCGCAGCGCCTCGATGTCCTCGGCACTGATCATCTCGATCGTCTTGGCGATGAGGCCGGTTTCCAGCACCCGACGGATTTCGCGCAGCTCTTCGACATCGCGCAGCGAATCCTGCAAACCGTAGGCCAGGTTATCCAGCAGCGGCTTGAACGAGAACTCCTTGACGAACACGCCGATGCCGCGTCGTGTCTCCAGGATGCCGATCGATTCCAGCGCCTTGATGGCTTCCCGCACGGAGTTGCGGCCGACGCCGAGCCGCTGCGCCAGGAACGTCTCCGGCGGCAGGGGATCGCCTGCCTTGAGCTGGTTGCTTTCGATATAGGCCCTGAGGCTTTCCTGCACGGTGACGTGAAGCAGCGGCGGTCTGCTCAACGGTTCGATCGACTTCAGTTCCGCCATCCCACTGCCTTCATCATCCGCTGAAGCTTGCCCGCCGCTTGTCGTATAGCCACTTGTAGGATATCCTGCAAGCCCATAACAAAGCTGCTGCCTCCGAATGAAGATTACCCTCGCCGGCTCGAGCCACTGGCACGCCGAAATACACCTCGACGCCGCACGCTTTTACGGCACGGAGATCACCGGTATCTGGGACGAGGATCCTGGCCAAGCGCAAGCGTTCGCCGCGCATCACGACCTGCCGTTTATCGAAGATTTCAAGGAGATACTCTCCAGCCCGCCGGATGTGATCCTGTTGATGGGGCACCCTTCGATGGTGCCGGCGCGGGCACGTGCGATCATCGCGGCAAGGATACCGCTGATCCTGGAGAAGCCGGCGGCCAGCCATACGAGGGAACTGATGGCGCTGCGCGACCTTGCCAGGCAGCACCAGGCTTTTGTCGCTGTTCCCCTGCCCAACCGTTTCGGGCCGGCCGTTGCCGGCCTTGAACGGCTGCGCCGGCAAGGTCGCGCCGGCCCCGTGGCGCATTGCCAGTTCCGGCTGGTCAACGGCCCGCCGCAACGCTACATCGCCGACGGTGTCGCCTGGGTGCTCGACCCGGCGGTTGGTGGCGGGGGTGCGTTGAGGAATCTCGGCATACACGGCGTCGACGCGGCACTCAGCCTCGCAACCGGCAAGCTCGGCCTGAAAAGCGTTTCGATCGCGAACCGCATCCATCCCGGCCCGGTCGAGGATCACGCACTTCTGGTGCTGGAAGACGAGGCCGGCGCGCTGTTCATCGTCGAGGCCGGTTACACCTTTGCTTCGATGCGCCCCGGCGGTGACTTCGAGTGGCGCATCGTCAGTGCCAATGCCACCCTCATCGATCATGGCGACCATGTTATCTGCGCAACGCTCGACGACGCGGCAATCGTCGACTTGCCGGTCGAACTGCCGGCGACGCGCTATCGTCTGTTCATGCGCGATACGCTTGACCGGCTGGCCAGAAAGGCGCCTCCGCCGGTGTCCATCGAAGATTATGTTGCGGCGATGTCGCTGATCGACGCCGCCTATCAAAAGGCAGGACCATGATTGGAATAGGAATTATCGGCGCCGGCGATTTCGGCGCAGGCCATGCGCGGGCAATCCCTGAGGCTGGCGGCATTCGCCTCGTCGCCGCCTCTCGAGGAAATGCCGACGCACTGCAGCAATTCACCGCTGAACATGGCGGCCGCGGCTACGCGGACTGGCGAAGGCTGCTGGACGACAAGGAGGTCGATGCGGTCCTCATTGCCAGCCCGCACCATCTCCATGCCGAAATGGCCATCGGCGCGGCAAAGGCCGGCAAGCATATCCTGCTCGAAAAACCGATGGCGCCGACGGTGGCTGCCTGCGATGCGATCAACGCCGCCGTGGCCAAGGGTGGCGTCAAGCTGATGGTCGCCCACCTCATGCATTTCGCCCTGCCCTGCATAGCGGCCAGGCAAATTCTGGAGGAAGGCGAGCTCGGCCGGCCGCTCGCCGGATCGAGCTGGATCATCAAGCTGTGGATGGAGCACAATCGCCGCGACTGGCATCTGCGCAAGGCGACCGGCGGCGGCATGCTGTTGACGGCCGGCATCCACGCGGTCGATCGCCTGGTCTGGCTGATGGATGACGATGTCGTGTCGGTGAGCGGCATGCTCGGCGCCAAGTTCCATGACCAGGAAGCAGACGACAGCGCTCTGCTCGGATTGCGCTTCGCCGGCGGCGGCATCGGCCAGGTGCAGAGCGTCGGCTATCGCACCGGCGCCACCACCTACGCCATGGATCTGGTCTGCGAGCGGGGAACGCTGCGCATCGACATGGACCGCGGCACCATGCTTGGCCGCGAGACGGTCTGGACCGAGCTGCCCGGTTCCTTTGAGCCGAACTGGATGCATAACGCTCTGGTGCGCGAATGGAGCGCAATGCGCGATGCCATTGCCGATGACACGCCGGTGCCGGTCGACGGCATCTATGCGCGCAAGATCATCGCCATTATCGAGGCTGCCTTCGCGTCGAACGAAACCCGCCGCGAACACGAGATCGCCGGTGGACGCTGACCTCGACGACCATCTGGCCCGCTTGCCCGCACACGCACCGCGCGGCATCTGGGGCGCGGTGATGCTGGCCATCGACGATCGCGGAGCGATCGACTGGCAGGCGACGGAAGAGACGATCGCCCGGCTCTGCGCCTCAGGCGTCGACGGCGTCTATTCCAATGGCACGGCCTGCGAATTCCATTGCCAGACCGAGCCCGAATTCGACCGGCTTTGTGAGTTGGTCGCAACCATAGCCGGCCGCGCGCGCCTTCCTTTCCAGATCGGCATCAGCCAGTCCAATCCGCGCGTCGCGCTGGAGCGACTGGCGCGGGTCGCCGGACTTCGCCCGGCGGCGGTGCAGTTCACGCTGCCCGACTGGTGGCCGCCCAGCGACGACGAGGTCATGCGCTTTGCCGGCGGCATGTGCGACGCCGCGCCCGAAACGCCGCTGGTGCTCTACAATCCGCCGCACGCCAAGCGCCACCTGACGCTCGACGGCATCGCCAGTCTGCGTGCGGCCGTGCCATCGCTGGTCGGCGCCAAGCTGCCGGGCGGCGACGCCGGCTGGTATGCCGACATGCGCCGCAAACTGGACGGATTTTCCGTCTTCGTCCCCGGCCACACGCTGGCAACAGGCTATGCTGGAGGGGCCCATGGCAGCTATTCCAACGTTGCCTGCCTCAACCCGAAGGGCGCGATGATGTGGTGGCAGATAATCCGCACCGACATGGCCGCCGCTGCCGAGGTCGAGGCCCGCATACAGGCCTTCCTCGCCGCACATGTCCTACCGTTTCGCACCCGTTACAATGTCGGTGATGCAGCACTCGATAAGGCGATGGCGGCGGCCGGCGGCTGGGCGCCGCTCGGCCCGCGACTGCTCTGGCCCTACAGCTCCGTTCCCGATCAGGAAATACCGACGCTGGCCAGGGCGGCTCACGCGGCTTTCCCGGAATGGTGGTAGACCCGTCACCAAGGCGCGGACGACGGAGGCGCTTCAGCAGCCGGCGCGTGCTCCCTGTATCGAGCGTGACGCAAACGCCCCCGGCTGAGGGACATCGGCCTCGCGCCGTGCCAGCGAATTGCGCAAGAGCGCGATCGCCTCGCGGCCGGCGGTCGCAATCTCGCGTGGCCTGTCGACGCCGACGATCATGAACTCCTTGATCCCCAAAGCGGCGTAAGAAAGCAGCGAAAGCGCGACCTGCGCCGGCGGCCCGGCAAGTTCGAGCGCCTTCTGGCAGGAAGCGGCCGGTTTGTCTTCCGTACGGATTTGGACCGGAAGCGCGAAACGCAGCTTGCCGGCCCGGCCGTGTTCGGCAGCAGCGCCGCGTACGCGCTCCATTGACTGGCGGATTTCTGCAAGCGAGCCCGGCGCCAGCTCGAACACATCCGCATGCCTGCCCGCGACCCTGAGCGCCGTGCCCGACTGTCCGCCCATGCGGATGGTCACATCGGCACCATGCGGCCCCTTGCGCGGCACATAGCCGCCTTTGATGCTGTAAAAGGTGCCTTCATGGTCGAACGGCCTGTCGTTCGACCACAACCGCTTCAGCAGCACCAGATATTCATCGATGCGTTGCCAGACCACTGTGTGGCCGGCCGGACGTGCCTCGGCATCGTCGTCGCTCAGCGGCTCGCTGAGCATCCTGAGCGACAGCCGGCCACCGCTTCTCGCGTCGAGGGCAGCGAGCTGCCGCGCCGCCACGGTTGGTTCGATCACGCCTGCCCAATGCGTGAGCACGACCTCGAGGGAGGAGGTCCGGTCCAGCGTCTGGGCGGCAAGGTCCATATTGGTCAGCAGCCCGGCCTGGTCGTCGATGACGATCTTCCGGAATCCGGCATCCTCGATCAGTGACAGCTTCGTCGCGGTCTCGACAAAGTCGTAGAAAAAGCTGGCGTTGGTGGCGTGGATCTTACCGGGAACATGCGTGAACTCGATTGGCATTGCCATCTCCTCCATCACGTTGGAATCAGGGCGCGCAAAAGCGCACCGGCATTCGGTTCATCAACTCCGGAATTTCTGCAAACGGCAGGCCGCTATCCCGAGGAAGCCTCGATGATCAGAGCCTTGACAATCAGGGGATCAGCCCCAGTACCACTGCCCCGGTGAATACAAACGCAAGGGCAAAGACGAGATAGGCGAAAGCGCCGGCATAGGCCGGCCGCCACACCTGGTCGGAACCCAGCCTTTGGCCTTTGCGGGCAGTCTGAGCGTTCTGGCTATAGGACATATCGACCTCCGTCTCGGCGCTTAATCTATAAAATCAGTAGACTTTGTCGAGTGCTATTTTCGCGCGATCCTTAGAACAATTTTCTCCAAATAATAGACACATTAGTGCTTTTATTGCTTAGCGCTGCCTTTTGCGGCATGCCGGGGTGACGGCAGGAAACGTCAGGTCCATGTGTCTGTGGCTTCTTGGCCATCCAATGGATGAGGGATAGCATCGCTTCAGCGGAAAGCCGCGACGTCACGGCAAGGCTGCAGGGAGCAAACCATGGGGACAAGACTGGCCGGCAAGGTCGCCATCATTTCGGGCGGCGCGACGGGAATGGGCGGTGCGGCCTCGGAGCTTTTCGCGGCCGAGGGCGCCAAGGTGGCGATCGTCGACCGCAACGGCGAAGCAGCCGCCGCCACCGCAGCGGCAATCAGGCAACGCGGCCATGTCGCCGAGCACTGGGTCGCCGACGTATCGGATGAGGCGCAGGTCGAAGCGGCGGTGAAGGGCGCGACGGAAAAATTCGGCCCGGTCACGGTTCTGTTCAACCACGCCGGCACCCTCGTCATCAAACCCTTCCTGGAGACCACGCTGCAGGAATGGGACTGGCTGCATGCCGTCAATGTGCGTTCGATGTTCCTGATGACGCGTGCCGTGGTGCCCGGCATGATCGCCGCCGGCGGCGGTTCCATCGTCTGCACCTCGTCGATCTCGGCGGTGGCGGCGACGCCGATGGAGGTGCTTTACGACACCACCAAGGGCGCCTGCCATATGTTCGCGCGTGCCATCGCCGTCGAGTTCCGCGACCGCAACATCCGCTGCAATGCGGTCTGTCCAGGCTTCATCAGGACACCGCATGGCCTGCGTGAGGTCGCCGATCTCGACAAACTCGGCGTCGATGTCTCCGACGCGGCAATGGCGGCGCAACAAGGGCGGATTGGCGAGCCGGAAGAGGTCGCGAAGGCAGCCCTGTTCCTGGCCAGCGACGAGGCCAGCTTCGTCAACGGCGCCCATCTGTTCGTCGATAACGGCTTTACCGCGATGTGAAGGGCGAAGCGCCGCTACCGCTCTTCGCGCCGGAACGGCTTGAGCAGCGCCGACGGGGCTACCGCATTGCGCGACATCACCGCCATAGCGACGATGGTGAAGATGAACGGCAGCATCAGGAAGGCCTCGTAGGGGATATGGCCAAGCCCGCTCGCCTGCATGCGCAACTGCAGGGCATCGACGAAGGCAAACAGCAGTGCCGCGCCTGCCGATCGCCACGGATCCCAGCGGCCGAAAACGACGAGCGCGATTGCCACCCAGCCACGCCCCGAAACCACGCCGAAGGTGAAGGCGTTGAATTGCGCCATCGACAGGAAGGCACCGGCCAACCCCATCAAGGCACCGCCGAGGATCACCGCCTGGAAGCGTGTTGCAATGACGCTGACGCCGGCAGAATCGGCGGCACGCGGGTTTTCGCCGACCATGCGCACCGACAGGCCCCAAGGCGTGCGGTAGAGCACGAAGGCGGCCAGCGGTATGGCCAGCATCGCCATGTAGACCAGCGAGAACTGGTTGAACACCGCCGGCCCAAGCACCGGAATGCCGGACAGGATCGGGATCGGCAGCGTCTCGAATCCCTTGATGTTCGGCGGTACCGATTGCTGGCCGAAGATCAGCCGGTAGAGGAAATAGGCAAGGCCGGAGCTAAACAGCGTCACGCCGATGCCGCAGACATGCTGGCTGAGGCCGAGCGCTACAGTGAACAGCGCGTGCACGGCGCCCATCAGCGCCCCGGTCAGCACCGCCGCTAGCACGCCAAGCCAGAGGCTGCCGCTGAGGCTCGCCGCGGTGAAGCCGGTCATCGCCGACAAAAGCATGATGCCTTCGATGCCGAGATTGAGCACCCCGGCGCGCTCGGAGAACATCTCGCCCAGCGTCGCGAAGGCTAGCGGCGTGGCGATGCGGATGATCGCGGCAAGGAAGCCGACCTGGAAGATCTGTTCCAGCACCACGCTCATTTGGCTATTCCCACGCGACGGATGCGATAGGCGGTGAACAGCAGCGCCACCAGCATGGCGAGCAGCGCAGTTCCCTGGATGACATCGCTGAGGAAGGCCGGAACGCCGGTCGCCCGCGACATCGCCTCGGCGCCGGTCATGACGGCGGCAAGGAAGATCGCCGCCGGCACCACGCCGAGCGGATTGAGCCTCGCCAGCATGGCGACGACGATGCCGGAATAGCCATAGCCCGGCGAGATGTCGCTCATCACCTGGAAATGCACGCCGCCGACCTCGCCGACGCCCGCAAGGCCGGCCAATGCGCCAGACAGCAGCGCCGTCGAAATCAGCACCCGCTCGACATTGATGCCGCCATAGCGCGCCGCCTCGGGGTTTTCGCCGGTGACCCTGATGCGGAAGCCGAGCGTGGTGCGCGCGACCACGAACCAGATGACCGGTGCGGCGACCAGCGCCGCGACGACCCCGAGATGCAGCCGCGTGCCTTCGAGCAGCACTGGAAAATTGGCCGTATCCTCGATCGGCGGCGAGATCGGGTAGCCGCTGAAACTGTCCTTCCATGGCCCTTCGATCAGCGCCATCAGTGCGTAGAAAATGACCGAGTTGAGCAGCAGCGAGCTGACCACGTCATCGACCCTGAATTTTACCCGCAGCGTGGCGGGGATCAGGGCGACGGCCGCGCCGGCGGCGGCACCCGCCAGCGCCATCAGCAGCATGGCGAGCGGCCCCGGCATCTGGATTGCACCGACGGCACAGCTCGCCACCGCACCAGCCAGCAATTGCCCTTCGGCGCCGATATTCCAGAATTTGGCGCGGAAGGCGACTGCCACGGCAAGTCCCGTGAAGATCATCGGGGTGGCACGCACCAGCGTTTCGGTGACGGCGTAGCTGTCGCCCAGCGACGCCGAAAACATAACGCCATAAGCCTCGACGACGCCGGCGCCAGCCAGTGCAATGAGGCCGCTGCACAGGATCAGCGTCGCGCCGATGGCGAGCAGCGGCAGCGCCAGATTGAACCAGGCGGGCGTTGAGGTGCGGGCCTCGAGACGGAACATCAGGCATGGCCCTCCGCTCCGGTCATCATCAACCCGAGTCTGGCGATGCTGGCGTCGGCGCTGTTCAGCGTGCCGACGATGCGGCCCTCATACATCACCGCGATACGATCCGAGAGCATCAGCAACTCTTCCAGATCCTCGCTGATGACGACGATGCCGCAGCCCTTGGCGCGCATGTCGAGGAATTTTTCGTGGATGAAGCGCGCGGCGCCGATGTCGAGGCCGCGAGTCGGCTGCGAAACGATCAGCACCTTCGGATCGAAGGCGAGTTCGCGCGCCAAAAGCGCCTTCTGCAGATTGCCGCCGGAAAGCGCCCCGGCGCGCGTCATCGGCCCCGGGCAACGTATATCGTAGGCTTTGATCTGTGCCTCGGCGAAGGCGCGGATCGCATCCGGCTTGAGCAGGCCGTTGCGGCTGAACGCCGCCGTGCCGATGCGCGGCAGCACCATCGAATCGGCGAGCGGCAGATTGGTGACCAGCCCTGTCGTCATACGGTCTTCCGGGATGCGGCCGAGGCCGAGCGCCTGCACTGTGCTCGGCGAGAACCGCGAAACCGTTTTGCCGGCTATGGTCATCTTCCCGGCATCGGGCGCACGCACGCCGGAGATGACCTCGGCAAGCGCGCGCTGGCCATTGCCGGAGACGCCGGCGATGCCAAGGATCTCGCCGCCACGAACCGACAGCGAAACATCGCGCAGCGCCATGCCGGAATGATGAGATGTCGAGATACCGTCGAGGGTCAGCACGGCCGCACCGGGCATCGACGGTCCTCTGGCCGGAGGCACGATCTCGTGGCCGCACATCAGTCGCGCCATCTCCGAGGACGTGGTGCTGGCCGGCGCATCGACGCGGCCGGCAACGCGCCCATGCCGGAGCACGACGCAGCGATGCGTCAGCGCTCGCACCTCGTTGAGCTTATGCGAGATGAAGATGATGCCGAGCCCTTGTGCCGCCATCGAGCGCAGCGCCGAAAACAGCCCGTCGACCTCGGTTGGTGCCAACACCGCCGTCGGCTCGTCGAGGATCAGCAGCCTTGCGCCGCGAAACAGCGCCTTGACGATTTCGAGCCGCTGTTGCTCGCCGACCGACAGCGCCGAGACGGGGAGGTCCGGGTCGAGCGTCAGCCCGTGCTGGCGGCCGATCTCGGCGAGCCGCGCCAGCCCGCCGGCGCGGTCGATCCGGCCCGATCTGCCGGGAATGCCGATCAAGAGGTTCTCCAGCACCGAAAGCCGCGGTGCGAGATGAAAATGCTGGTGCACCATGCCGATGCCGGCGGCCAGCGCATCGGCCGAACTGTTGATCGCCACCGACCGGCCCTGCACCAGGATCTCGCCGGCATCGGGCGCATAGGCGCCGAACAGCACGTTCATCAGCGTCGTCTTGCCGGCGCCGTTTTCGCCGAGCAGCCCGAGGATTTCACCCGGCGCGACGCTGAGATCGACGGCCTCGTTCGCCTTGACGGCGCCAAAGCTCTTGGAGATGCCGCGCATTTCGATGAGAGGGGCAGGCGTTGACAAGGGTGCTCCCGATCGGAATTGGCTTTACGATTTGGCTTTGGCCGGGATGCGCTGCACCCCCCTCTGGCCTGCCGGCCATCTCCCCCTCAAGGGGGAGATCGGATGTCACTTCTGCTTTCGCAAATCGTCAACGCTGAAGAGGAGGGCGCTGTCGGCGAAGCTGCTAATCTCCCCCCTTGAGGGGGAGATGGCCGGCCATAGGGGGGTGCGACAAGCACCAACCCCAAAAGACAGAGCGCTAGTCCGAAACCGGCGTATTCTCATCGACGTCGACGCGGAAATTGCCGTCGAGGATCTCTGCCTTCTTCTTCTCGACCAGTTCCTTGACCTCGGCCGGCAGCGTCTTGTCGAACTTGTGGTAGGGCGCGAGGTAGGAGCCGCCCTTGGCCATGCGCGAGAAATCGCCGTAATCCTGCGCGGTGAACACGCCGGCCTTGACCAGCTTGATCGCCTGCTCGACGGTCGGATACATGTCCCAGACCGGCCCGGTGATCACGGTGTCGGGGCCGAGGCTCGACTGGTCCGACATGTTGGAGATGGCGAGGATCTTCTTCTCCGCCGCCGCTTCGATGACGCCGAAGCGCTCGGCATAGATGACGTCGACGCCGGCATCGATCTGGGCGACGGCCGCTTCCTTTGCTTTTGGCGGATCGAAGAACGAGCCGATGAAGGCGACCTTCTTCTTGATGTTGGGATTGACCTCCCTGGCGCCGGCAAAGAAAGCGTTGACCAGCCGGTTCACTTCCGGAATGCCCATCGCCGCGACGGCGCCGACCGTGCCTGACTTCGACATCTTTCCGGCGATCATCCCGGACAGATAGGCCGGCTCGTGGATCCAGTTGTCGAAGACGCCGAAATTCGGCTCGGCCGGCCCGGCGCCGGAGCCGAACAGGAAGGCGGTCTTCGGGAACTGCTTGGCGGTCCTGCGCGATTCGCGCTCGGCGGCGAAGGCATCGCCCAGCACCAGCTCATAGCCGCCCTGCGCATATTCGCGCATGACGCGGCTGAAATCGGCCGTCTGCACCTTCTCCGACCATTTGTATTCGATGCCGAGTTCCTTCTCGGCCTTCTGCAGGGCAACGTGGATCTGGTTGTCCCACGGCTCCTCGATCGGCGTGGCGAAGATCGCCGCCACTTTCAGCTTCTTGGTCTTGGCAAAGGCGCTGCCCGGCAGCATCGCCGCCAGGCCGAGCGCGCCCAGCTCCAGCACGTTGCGGCGCGAAAGCCCTTCGCGTTTCGATTGGATTCTGCTCTTCCCGTTGTCCATTGCATGCCCCTCTGATTGGCGCCGTGTCGAGCCGGCTCTCTTCTCCGGAATATCGGCGAAGGAACTATGGAGCGGTCCCCGGCTTTTGTCCACATGGTCAAATTTGAGTGGGCGGAACGCGCCATTAAATGGCCCGGCAAATCGACGCTTGCTCACAATCTCTCCAGCGCCACCGCAATGCCCTGGCCGACGCCGATGCACATGGTGGCGAGGCCGTAGCGGCCGCCGCGTTCGCGCAGCTCCAATGCCGCCGTGCCGGTGATGCGCGCCCCGGACATGCCGAGCGGATGACCGAGCGCGATGGCGCCGCCATTCGGGTTGACGTGCTCCGCATCCTCGGCAATGCCGAGTTGGCGTAGCACGGCGATGCCTTGCGAGGCAAAGGCCTCATTGAGCTCGATAACGTCGAACTGTTGCGGCGTCAGGCCGAGCCGGGCGCATAGCTTTTGCGTGGCCGGCACCGGGCCGATGCCCATGATGCGCGGCGCCACGCCGGCGCTGGCACCGCCGAGAATACGGGCGATCGGCGTTAACCCGTATTTTTTCACGGTTGCTTCCGAGGCGACGATCAGCGCCGCCGCGCCGTCATTGACGCCCGACGCATTGCCGGCCGTGACCGTACCGCCTTGCCTGAACGGCGTCGGCAATTTGGCCAGCCCTTCGACGGTCGTACCCGCGCGCGGATGCTCATCTCTGTCGACAACGACCGGCTCGCCCTTGCGCTGCGGAATCGTCACCGGCGTGATCTCCTTTGCCAGCCGGCCATTGGCCTGCGCCGCCACCGCCTTGTCCTGGCTGCGTGCGGCAAACGCATCCTGGTCCGCGCGGGAGACGGCAAACTCTTCCGCCACGTTCTCGCCGGTCTCCGGCATCGAATCGACGCCGTATTGCTTCTTCATCAGCGGATTGATGAAGCGCCAGCCGATCGTGGTGTCGTAAATCTCGGCATTGCGCGAAAAGGCGGTCTCTGCCTTGGGCAGCACGAACGGAGCGCGGCTCATCGATTCGACGCCGCCTGATATCATCAGCTCCGCCTCGCCGGCCTTGATGGCGCGGGCAGCAATTATCACCGCATCCATGCCCGAACCGCAGAGACGGTTGACGGTCGAGCCCGAAACCTCCTTGGGCAGGCCGGCCAGCAGCAGCGCCATGCGCGCCACATTACGATTGTCCTCGCCGGCCTGGTTGGCGCAGCCATAGACGACATCGTCGATGGCGGCCCAGTCGATGCCCGAATTACGCTCGACCAGCGCCCTCAGAGGTATCGCGCCGAGATCGTCGGCACGGACCGCCGACAACGAACCGCCGAAGCGTCCGATCGGCGTGCGGATGTAGTCGCAGATATAGGCCTCGGCCATTATGCAGCCTTCCCGTTTGCGCTGATGATTTCTGCTCCCGACCCAGCCATGTTGGCCGCATTCTCCTTGAGACGAAAGCACATCTCGCCGCCGGCCGTTAGGCCAAAGAGAATTTCAGCTGCCGCCCGCCGGGAGCGGCGGATCAGCCGATGCTTTCTCCACCGTCGATAACCAGCGCCTGACCGGTCATGAAGGACGAGCGGTCGGAGACGAGGAAAAGGATCGCTTCGGCGATTTCCTCCGCGCTGGCCCAGCGCTGCATGGGAATCTTGGTGCGGACATAGTTCTCGATCGCCGCCCGCCCGCCCATCTGCGCGATGAACGGCTCGTTGAAGGGCGTATTGACCCAGCCGGGGCACAGCGCGTTGATGCGGACATTGTGTTTGGCATAGTCGAGCGACATCTGCCGGGTCATCGCTACCACTGCATGTTTTGACGTTGCGTAGGCGATCATTTCGCGGTCGTAGAACACACCCGAATTCGAGGCGGTATTCAGGATCACCCCGCCGCCTTGCGCGATCATCGACGGCATGACCAGCCTGGCCGCGAGGAACTGCGCCCGCACATTGATCTGCCAGGAGGCATCCATGCCGTCGGCGCCGACTTCGGTCAGCGTGCCGCCGACCTGGATCCCGGCATGATTGTGCAGGATGTCGATCCGCCGATGCCGGCCCAGCGTTCCCGCAATGAGCTGCTCGACCGCCGCATCCTCGCCGACGTCGGTGGCGACGGCCTCGGCCCGACCGCCGGCCGCACGAATGTCGGAAGCGGTTGCTTCCCCCGCCGCCTGGTCCCTGTCGGCGATCACCACGAGCGCGCCTTCCCTGGCCATCATCATGGCGCCGGCACGCCCGATCCCCGACCCGGCACCCGTCACCACGGCGATGCGATCTCTCAGAATCATGTTTTTGTCTTTCAGTGTGATGGTTTTCGTTGGCGCAGTTGCCATTGGGCAAGCACCACGAGCAGAACGGAGGCGACGAGCACGATCGTCGCGATGGCATTGATCTCCGGCGTGACCCCGCGCCGGATCGAGGCGAAGACATAGATCGGCAATGTCGTCTGTGCGCCGGCGACGAAGAAAGCGACAATGAAATCGTCGAAGGAGAATGTGAAGGCGAGCAGGAAGCCGGCGATCACCGCCGGCATGATCTGCGGCAACACGATGCTGCGGAACGTCGTCAGCGGGGTGGCGTAAAGATCGCTCGAGGCCTCGACCAGATTGCGGTCGAGGCTGCCGAGGCGCGTGCTGACAATCATCGCCACCAGCGCCATCGAAAACAGCCCGTGCGCGGCGATGATCGAGCCATAGCCGAGCGCCAGGCGCGGTGGCTGGTCGTTCGGCCACAGCGAAGCGACAAACGGGTTGACCACCCCGAATAGCTGGACCAGCGCGACCAGCGTCGAGATGCCGATGACGACGCCAGGAACGACGATCGCAGCACCCAGGAGGGCATCGAAGACGGCCCGCGTCCGGGCCCCGACACGCGCCAGGCCAAGCGCGGCGGCCGTGCCGCACAGCGCCGCCAGCAAGGCGCTGGTCGTGGCGATGAACAGGCTGTTCTTCAGCGCTTCGACCAGGAACGGGTTTGCCAGGGCCTTGCCGTACCATTGCATCGAGAAGCCAGTGAACTCGCTGGCGTGGTGGCCGGCGTTGAACGAAAACAGCACCACCAGCGTGATCGGCAGGTAGAGAAAGGCAAAGACCGCAACGACGAAGGCACGCATCAGATCAGATCCACCCGGCGGGCACCCGAAAGCCGGGTCGAAATGCGGTTCGCGGCAAGCAGCACGACCACTGAAACCGCCACAAGTGTGATGGCGATTGCCGATCCAAATGGCCAGTTGCGCGATTGCAGGAACAGATCGACCAGCGCGTTGCCGATGAAGAAGACCTTGCCGCCGCCGAGTAGCGTCGGGATCAGATATTCGCCGAGCAGCAGGATCATGACCAGCGAGAAGCCGGTCATCACACCTGGCAGCGACAGCCGCAGCGTCACGCCGAGGAATGTCGAAATCGGCGTCGCGCCGAGATCGGCGGAGGCCTCCAGCAGCCGGCGGTCGAGCCGCTCGAGGCTGACATAGATCGGCAGGATCATCAGCGGCAGATAACCATAGACGATGCCGAGCAGAACCGCTCCCGGCGTGTTGATCAGCCGCACGTCCTCCATCCCGACATACGCCAGCAGAGCTGGGATGCCGCGCCCGCCAAGCACATACATCCAGGCATAGGTTCGCATCAGCAGGCTGGTCCAGAACGGGATGACGACAAGCGCCAGCAGGATCAGCCGCCACCGTTCCGGCGCGCGCAAAGCGAGGTAATAGGCGACCGGATAGGCAACGAGAAGACAGGCCAGTGCGCCCGCCGGCGCCAGCACCATGGTGTTCCAGAAGGCGGTCGCCCGCGCCGGAAGATTGGCATACTGCGCCAAGGTGACAGCGGCCTGATAGCCGCCTTCCGGCGCCCGCTCGCCGACGCTGAAAACGGCGATCGCCACGAACGGCAAAACTAAAAACACCACCAGCCACGCCGTTGCTGGACCGAGCAGCAGGGCGGTCAGGAGATTGTGACGGAGGACATTGCTGCGCATTGAAAAAACCGCCCCGGTGCCGGCGGACATCTGTCCGCCGGGGAGTTGCCTGCATCGAGCCTGTGGCCTGCCCGGTTCAAGCCGACTTGAAGCGTGCCATCAATTCGGCCCGACCCGGATCGGTTAGCGTTGCAGCCGCACCGAATTCGAGCGGCTTCAGCAGATCCGCCGCCGGATAGAGGATCGGATTGTCCAGCACCTCCTTGGGCAGCAGCGCATTGACCCGCGCATCGGTGGAAGGCGCACCGTTGGCCAGGTGCTCCTTGACCGCGACTTTCGGGTTCATCAAATAGTTGAGCAAGGCATAGCCGGCAGGCTTGTTCGGCGCATCCTTGGGTATTGCGTAGAAGTCGGTCCAGATCTCGCCGCCTTCCTTGCCAAGCACGTAGGCGATTTCGGGGATGTCGCGGTGGAGCTGCGCCCCGTCATTGGTCCAGCACATCGTCATCCAGGCGTCGCCGGCACGCATCGACGGCTGGTAGTCGCTAGAGACCGCGAACAGATGCGGCTTGACCTTCAGCAGCAATTCCTCCGCCTTGGCGAGTTCGTCCGGCTTCAGCGAGTTGAACGAGAAGCCGAAATATTTCAGCGCGTTGCCGATCGTGGTCAGCTGGTAATCATGAACCATGGTCCGGCCGTCGCCCTCCGCCATGGCCGTGTCCCAGAATTCCTTCCAGCTCGTCATCGGCTTGGTCAGTTTCTTGGTGTTGACGGCAAAGCCGGTGGTGCCCCAATTCTTCGGCACCGCGTAGGTCACGCCATCGATCGTGCCTTCCCCAGTGAAGCGCGGGTCTTCTTGCGAGCCGTCATAATTGGCAAGCTTGGCCAAATCCAGCGCCTCGATGATGCCAAGCTTCTTGTAAGTCGAGATCGTGTAGTTGGTCGGAACGAAAAGGCTCCAGCCCGAGGCGCCGGCCTGCAGCTTGGCCAGCATCTCCTCGTTTGACCCGAACACGTTCACCTCGACGGCAACGCCGGTTTCGGCCTTGAAATTCTCGAACGTCGCCGGGTCGTGATAATTGGGCCAGGTGGCAATCGACATGCGGGCGCCAAGCCCCTCCTGGGCGAAGGCTGGCGACGGCATGATGCCGAGTTCGCGGGCCATTACTGCCGTTGCGATGCCTAGGCCGGTGAGGCCAAGGAACTCGCGGCGGCCGATGGAACCGCGCTTGAGGCGCATCAACTGGTCGACGAATTTTTCAGGGCTTATCGGCAGTCCGTCACGATACGATTTCGACATTTTTGTTTTCCCTCTGGTTGGTCCCGTTATTCTCCGGAAACGCCAGCGGCGTTCCGGCTGTAAAGCCGACGGCGACGGGTTCACCCGGCTTGAAGAGATTTCCACCGCCAACCAGATGATCGGCCTTGGCGAGCAGTGTCCCGATGCCTTGGACCTCGATTGCATATTCCGCGGTGGAACCGAGAAAGATCCGGTTGCGGACAAGCCCGTCCAGCCGGCCGCTTCCGGGCGCGCCGAGACTTAAGGATTCAGGACGAAGGCTGACCGAGACGGCTTCGCCCTGGGCTAGCGAAGTGCGCTTGCGCGCGGCGATGACGGTGCCGTCGGCAAGCGCTACCTCGACGAGCTTGCCCGAGAGCCCGACGACCTTGCCGCTCAAGAGATTGGTCTTGCCGACGAAATCGGCGACGAAGAGGTCGGCGGGTTCGTCGTAGATTTCGCTCGGCTGCCCAAGCTGGACGATGCGCCCGCCATTCATGACGCAGACGAAATCGCTCATCGACAGTGCCTCTTCCTGATCGTGGGTGACCAGGACGAAGGTGATGCCGATCTCGCGCTGCAGGTTCTGCAGCTCTATCTGCATGTCGGTGCGCAGCTTCTTGTCGAGCGCCGCCAGGGGCTCGTCGAGCAGCAGCACCGCCGGCTTGTTGACCAGCGCCCGCGCCAGGGCGACACGCTGCTGCTGGCCGCCGGAAAGCTCATGGATCTTGCGGCGTCCATAGCCGGCAAGCCGAACCATGGCGAGCGCCTCGCCTGCCTTCAGGCTGATCTCCCGCGACGACAGGCGCGGCCGCGCCTGGCGTAGGCCATAGGCGACGTTGTCCGCCACATCCAGATGCGGAAACAACGCATATTGCTGGAACACCATGTTGACCGGCCGCCGATAGGGCGGCGTGCCGGCCATGTCGCGGCCACGGATGAATACCACACCTTCGCTTGGCTGTTCGAAACCGCCGATCATGCGCAAACAGGTTGTCTTGCCGCAGCCGGACGGCCCGAGCAACGCGACAAAGGCAGACGGCGGGATGGCAAGATCGATGCCGCTGACCGCGATCACGCTGCCGTAGCGTTTGGTGACCCCGCGAAACTCGATGTCGGGCACTGCGGTCAAAGCTGCGGGCTCCAGCGGCTAGTTGGTCTCGAAACGCTATCAGAGCCAATGGCGGCTAGTATATACCTCCCAGGTGGTATATTTCGTCTATTTTCTCGTCTGGAGGGGTATGAATTGGGCGTTTCACGCAGCGATGAATACAGCCGGCTCGCTGCGCTCATCGCAGCGACGCGGGAGACGAGCGGCGAGCTTTTCGGCAAGGCGATGGTCGCCTGGCTCCGCCAGCATGTCAGCTTCGATCATTGCGTGATCTTCGGCTATCGCGGCGCCTCACGCCCGCCGCTGCTGTTCGAGACATTCTCGCCGGCCGAAAGCCACGTCTTCGTCGCGCTCTATCAGGAAGGGCCTTATCTGCTCGATCCGTTCCACCATGCGGCAGTCGAGCGCAAGGAAGGCTTTTGGCGCATGCGCGAATTGGCGCCGGATCGCTTCTATGCCAGCGAATATTACCGCTCCTATTACAGCCAGACCAGGCTTGCGGAGGAGGTCGGCTTTTTCGTGCCGCTGCCGGGAAAGGACGCGCTGGTGGTCTCGCTAATGCGATTGCGCGCTTCGGGGCCGTTCGGAACCGCCGATGCCAGGTTGCTGCGCGACATGGCGCCTGCGGTGATCAGCCTCGTCAGGCTGCGCTGGCCTACCCTTCCGGCTGACGGACCGGTTGGGACGAAGCAAGACGAGGCGATTGCTCCGGTCAGTGAGTTCGAACGTGCTCACATCTGGAAGAGCCTTTCGCTCACGCCGCGCGAACAGCATGTCGTCGATCTGGTGCTTCAGGGCCATTCCACGGAATCGATTGCCAGGGCGATGCGCATCGTGCCGGGAACCGTAAAAGTTCATCGCCGCAACATTTACCGCAAGCTCAAGATAAAGTCGCAGGCGGGTCTGTTTGCGCGTTTTGTCGAGATCATGGACGCACGGATTCGGTAGTCCCAAGTTCAGCCGGCAGCGCCGTCCCAGGAACCGGTTTCGGCCATCTGCCTGAGCCGGGGTGCCACTCGAAAGACATCCTTGCCGGTCTGCTGGTGCCAGTGATCCAGCCGCCGGATGATCTTGTCCACGCCTTCGAGGCTCGCCCAGAACATCGGCCCGCCCTTGCCGATCGGGAAGCCGTAGCCGTTGACCCAGACGACGTCGATATCGGAGGCGCGGGCGGCAATCTTTTCCTTGAGGATTTTGGCGCCCTCGTTGATCATCGGATAGAGCGTCCGCTCGATGATCTCCTCGGCGCCGGTCGCGCGCGGTGCAATACCGCGCTCGGCAGCCTTGTTGCGGATCAGCGCCTCGACATCGGGATCGGGCAGCGGCGTGCGCGAACCGCCGTCATAGCGATAGAAGCCGCTGCCGGTCTTCTGGCCGAAATGTCCCTGTTCGCACAACGCATCGGCGATCACGGCCGTCTGGCCACGCGCCTTGCGGTTGCGCCAGCCTATGTCGAGGCCGGCGAGATCGCTCATCTCGAACGGCCCCATCGGCCAGCCGAAATCGGTGAACACCTGGTCGACCTGGCGCGGCATTGCGCCTTCCAGCAGAAGCGTCTCCAGTTCCGCACCGCGCGCCGCCAGCATGCGGTTGCCGACGAAGCCGTGGCAGACGCCGACAACGACCGGCACCTTGCCGATCCGCCGTGCCAGATCGACGATGGTCGCCAGCACGTCGGGCGAAGTCTTGTCGGCGCGGACGATTTCCAAAAGCTTCATGACGTTAGCCGGCGAAAAGAAATGCATGCCGAGGAGATCCTGCGGCCGCGACGTCGAAGCGGCGATTTCGTTGACGTCGAGATAGGAGGTATTGGTGGCGAGGATCGCGCCCGGTTTGGCCACGGCATCCAGCCTGCCGAATACCTCCTTCTTGACCGCCATTTCCTCGAACACGGCCTCGACGATCAGGTCGCAATCGGCGAGGTCGGCATAGTCGGTGCTGCCCCTGAACAAATCCAGCCGCTCGCGCTTGGCGTCTTCGCTCAGCGAGCCGCGGATAACGGAAACGGCATAATTCTTGTCGATCGTCGTCAGTCCGCGTTGCAATGCCTCCTGCGTTGTTTCCAGCAAGGTCACGGGAAGACCGCCGTTGGCGAACGCCATGGCGATGCCGCCGCCCATCGTGCCGGCACCGATGACGCCGACCCGGGCGATCTTGCGCCTGACGACGTCCTTGCCGGCAATCTTTGCCGCCTCACGTTCAGCGAAGAACAAATGCCGCTGCGCGCGTGATTGGTCCCCGGCGACAAGCTTGACGAACAGGTCGCGCTCCGCCGCCAGCGCTTCGTCGAAGGGCAGCGTCAGGGCGTTGCGGACCGACTGCGCACAGGCGATCGGCGCCTCGAGGCCGCGTGCTTTGCCGGCAAGCACTGCCGCTTCCTTGTCGAACGCCGGCAAGTCGGCCTGGTCGAGGCGATCATTGCGGTCGCGCACCGGCGTGAACGGACCGCCTTTCGCGGCCGTTTCGTTGGCGAAACTCACCGCTTGCGCGGTCAGGTCGCCATCGAAGACGGCATCCACCAGGCCGGCGGCGAGCGCCTCGGCCGCACCGATCGGCGTTCCCGAAACGATCATGTTGAGTGCCTTCAGCGGACCAACCAAGCGCGGCAGGCGAACCGTGCCGCCGCCGCCGGGCAGCAGGCCGAGCTTGACTTCCGGCAGGCCGAGCCTTGCCGTTCGGTCGGCAACACGGAAATGGCAGCCGAGCGCCAGTTCCAGGCCGCCGCCGAGCGCAGTGCCGTGAATGGCCGCGACCGTCGGCTTGGCGATGGTTTCCAGCATGGCGACTAGGGCGCCCAGGTCCGGTTGCCGCGCCGGCCTGCCGAATTCGGTGATGTCGGCGCCGGCGACGAAGGTCCGCCCGGCGCATGCTATCACGATTGCTCCGACCGACGGCTCGTCGCGCAGGGAAACGAGCGCCTGCATCAGCGGCTCGCGCACATGGAAGCTCAGCGCGTTGACCGGCGGATTGTCGATGCTCACCACCGCGACGTTGCCGTGCCTTGTAGTGCTGACGAAATCGAACACGCAAACCTCACGCAATGATGTTGGCCAATAGCGCGACGGGATTTACAGCGCTGGCATGCGGATGGGAACCACGTGTTTTGCGGGCCGGATCGATATCCCCTCGCCGCCGGGTGGCCTTGCCTTAGCGCAGCGCCTTCTGCCCACCGGCGGCGGTGATGACGCCGACGATGATCAGCCCTGTCAGCACCAGGCGGACGCCGACGCTGACGCCGAATGTGTTGAGCATGGTCAACAGCAGCACCAGGAACAGCGCCGCGCCCCAGACCCCCGGCACATTGGCCTTGCCGCCCGCCACCGACGTGCCGCCGATGACGACGACAGCGATCGAGGCCAGCAGATACTCATTGCCGATATCGACATTGGCGCCGCGGAAATAGCCGGCGAGCAGTGCGCCGTCGAGGCCGCCGAGCGCGCCCGACAGCGTGTAGGTGAGGAAGCGGGTGCGGCCGACATTGACGCCGGCCAGCCAGGCAGCGCGGATGTTTTGGCCGATCGCCAGCACCGAGCGTCCGTAGATCATGCGCTGCAAAACGATGCCGGCGCCGATGGTGAACAGCACGGTGAGGATCGCCAGCACCGGGATGCCGAAGATCTGCCAGTTGGTGAAATCGGCAAAGCCCGGCGGCGGCTTGATCTGCAGGCCCCGCCCATAGCTGATATCGACCGACTGGATGACGAAGCTGGCCGACAGCGTCGCGATGATCGGCGGAATGCGCAGCGCCCAGATCAGCAGATAGTTGACGGCGCCGATCGCCATGCCGCAGGCAAGCGCTGCCAGCAGGCCGACCGCGATCATCGCATCATTGCCGTCCATGACCTTCATGGCGACGGCGCTGGCAAGGCCGATATTGGCCGGCAGCGACAGGTCGACATTGCCCGGCCCGAGCGTGATGACGAACATCTGCCCGACGCCGACGATGACCGTGAAGACGGCGAGCGACAGCGCCGCCGTGATCATGCCGCCGCCGCCGTAGCCGCCGGTGAAGGCGATGGTCGCCAGCCACACCAGCAGCGCCCCGAAGAACGACCAGATCCAGGGTCTGGCGAGCAGTGTCCGCAGCGATGCCATGCTCACCTCTCCCTGCGGCTGATCAGCACCCGCGCCGCCAGCACGATGATCAGGATGGCGCCATTGGCGGCGACCTGCCAGTCGGGCGGAATGTGCATGAACGTCAAGAGGGGCGATGCCGCCAGCGCCAGCGTCAGCGCGCCGATGACGGCGCCGATCGGCGACACCCGGCCGCCGACGAACTCGCCGCCGCCGAGGATGACGCCGGCGATCGAAAGCAGCGTGTAGCCATTGCCGATATTGGCATCGGCCGAGGTGGTGATGCCGATCAGCGCCATGCCGGACAAAACGCCGAACAGGCCGGTCAGCGCAAACAGGGCGATCTTGGTGCGCAGCAGCGACCAGCCGGCGCGTTTGAGTGCGGCTGAATTGCCGCCCGATCCACGCAGGATGACGCCGTAGGAGGTGCGCATCAGGCCAAAGTGGACGACGGCTGCGATCAGCAATGCCGCGATGATCGGGAACGGAATGAAGGGTGGCTTGAAGGCCATCAGCGCCAGCAGCCAGTCCGGCGCCTTGCCGCCGGGCTTGGGCAGGATGAGGATGGCCATGCCCTGCCAGACAAAACTCATGCCGAGCGTCACCACGATAGAGGGCAGGTTGCGCAGATGGATCAGCGCGCCGAGCAGCGCGTAGACGCCGATCGACCCGAGCAGGATCACGACGCCGAGCAGCGGCGCGTCCTTCAGCCATGTCGCCGTCACGCAGCCGACGAAGCCGACAAAGGTGCCAATCGACAGATCGAGCTCGTTGCCGGCGATGACGAACATCTGCGCGATCGTCGCCAGAGCGATCGGGATCGCCAGATTGAGCATCAGGCTGAAACCGAAATAGCTGATGGCGCGCGGGTTGAGCCAGGCGATGGCGATGAGCACCAGCGCCAGCGACAGTGCCGGCAGCAGGCTGCGCAGCATGCGCGCCCGCCTCGTGGCGCGAGCCGAAGATTTTAGCCCATTCTCGACGGATACTGCTGTCATCTCAGGCCGCATCGCCGAACGACGACTGGATGATCTTTTCCTCCGTCAGTTCGTCGCGACGAAGGTTGGCGACGATCCGGCCGTTCTTGAACACATAGATGTGGTCGCAATTGTCGAGCTCTTCGGTTTCGGTGGTGTACCAGAGGAAGGTGCGGCCATGGCGAGCCTCTTCGCGCACCAGGTCGTAGACTTCGAGCTTGGTGCCGATGTCGACGCCGCGCATCGGATCGTCCATCAGCACGATCTTGGCGTCGGAGCCGAGCGCCCGCGCGAACAGCGCCTTCTGCTGGTTGCCGCCGGACAGCGAGAAGATGTTGTTGTTCATGTCGGGCGTACGGATGCCGATTTTCCGCTGCCACAACTCCGCGAGCTCGGCTTCGCGCTGCGGCGAGATCAAGAGGCCGTTGCGCAATCGCGCCAGCGAACGGATGCCAATGTTCTCGGCAATCGACCATTGCGGAAAAATCCCGTCCGACTGGCGGTCGCCGGCAACCAGCGCCACCGGCGCGGTGACCTCGATGCCGGTCTTGGCACGGGAAGCCGCAGCAAAGATAGCCAGCAAAAGATCGGTCTGCCCATGCCCGGCAAGTCCGGCAAGGCCGATGATCTCACCGGCACGGGCGACGAGCTCGTTGCCGTCCTGCTGTCGCGCCGGGCGCGCCCGGACCCGCAGCGGGCCGGGCTCCGGCTTGCCGCTCGCAATTTCTGCGGCGGTCTTCTCGCGCGCCTCCGCTCCGCCCATCGCCGTCACCAGGCTGTCGCGGTCGAAGGCGTCGGCCTGCCCGGCGGCGACCACCTTGCCGTCGCGCATCACCACGATGCGGTCGGCATTTCCGAGCACTTCGCCCAACACATGCGAGATCAGGATGCAGCTCTTGCCGGCGGCGATGAAGCGGCGCACGAACGCCAGCAGCTGGCCGGCGGTATGCGCGTCGAGCGAGGATGTCGGCTCGTCGAGGATAACCAGCTCGAGCGGCTCCTGCGTGACCGTGAAGGCGCGCGCCACCTCCACCATCTGCCGGCTGGTGATGGAAAGATCACCGACGATGTCGGATGCCGAGATGCTGTGGCCGGGGAAGATCTCGTCGAGCTTGGCGGCGATCAGATCGGCCGCCTTGCGCCGCCAGCCGAAGCCATGCAGCGACGCGTGGTTGATCCGCGTGTTCTCGGCGACGCTGAGGTTCGGGCAGAGCGACAGCTCCTGGAACACACAGCGTATGCCGAGCTGCTGCGCGCGCGGCACCGAATAACTTGCCTCGACACCGCCGCGGACCGCGATCTGCCCGCTGTCGGGGGCAAGCGTGCCCGCCACCATATGCATGAGCGTCGATTTTCCGGCGCCGTTATGGCCGACGAGACCGACGCATTCTCCGGCACGAACGCTGAAATCGACACCGGCGAGCGCCCTGACGGCGCCGAAATGTTTTTCGGCTCCGTCCAGTCTTATGATGTCCAAACTGACGGCGCCGAAAAGCTTTTCGGCGCCGTCCGGCATGATGATGTCTGCATTGGCCTCGGGCATCCCTCAACGATACCCGGTTATCCGTGGCGGCAACAATAGTGCCATGCTCACTTGATGTTGGCCTTGATCGCCGCGACGGCGTCTTCCTGCGTGTATTCGTGGCTGGCGACGCCGCCCTTCGGAATCTTCGGCAGCGCGGCCTCGAAATCGTCCTGGGTGAAGGCAAGATAGGGCACCAGCAGGTCGTGCGGCACGTCGGTGCGGCCGTCGAGCACCTGCTGCGCCACCCAGAAGGCAAGCGTCGATACGCCCGGTGCGATCGATGCCGACCAGGTCTGGTAACCGTCCTTTTCCTTCTGCTCCTTCCACCACTGCAACTCGTCCTGGCGATTGCCCATGATGATGGTCGGGCGTGGCTTGCCGGCGGCGGCGAAAGCCTGCGCCGCGCCGTAGCCGTCACCGCCCTGGTCGACGACCCCGACAACATCCGGCAGCGAAGGCAGGATCGTCGCTACGGCTTTCTGTGCCGTGGTCTGGTCCCAGTCGCCGGTCACCGAGCCGACGATCTTGAACTCGGGATGGGCAGCGACGCCTTCGAGGATGCCGGCATGGATGGCATCGTCGATCGAGGTGCCGGCGAGGCCGCGGATTTCCAGCAGGTTGCCGCCCTTGGGCTGGAACTTGGCCATCTGCTCGACCTCCTGCTTGCCCATGTCCTTGAAGTCGACAACGACGCGGTAGGCGCAGGGTTCGGTGACGATGCCGTCGAAGGAGACGACGACGATGCCGGCGTCGCAGGCCTGCTTGATGGCGCCGTTGAGCGCATCCGGAGACGCCGCGTTGATGACGATCGCGTCATAGCCCTGCAGGATCAGGTTCTGCACCTGGGCTGCTTGCGTCGGCACTTCCTTGTCGGCCGTCGTGAAGACGTCCGCGGCGCCGACCACCTTGTCGGCAACCGCCTTCTTGGTAACGATGGCGTAGCTGTCCAGCATCGCCTGCCGCCAGGAATTGCCGGCGTAATTGTTGGAGAAGGCGATTTTCTTGCCGCTGGTGTCGGCAAGCGCTGTACCTGCGGCGAGCATCGCCGCAAGAGCCCCCAAAACGAATATTTTCCTCATGTCATACTCCTCCCGTGAGTTGCTGTCTTACTGGTGGTTAATGGCTGGCTGGTGGGTATTGGCTGATACGCTCACAATCTTGTTTTTTATCTATTATCAGACAAATGCAGATAGGCGGCAAGCTGTCAACAGCAATCCATGGCCGGCGATCAACTTGCGGTGCAATCATTGAAACCGGTTCGACTCCTGGTCTAGGGATGGCACTGGAGACCGATTGAATGGCGACGAACCTTGCTCCGGGTGCACCCGGCATTCCGGCGCGCTGGACCTCGAGCGCCAAGAGCGGCGTCGGCACCGCGCTCTCGCCGGCCTGCCCGATCTGGTTCACCATCAGCCACGGTATCCTCAACGAGATCTACTACCCGCGCCTCGACAGCGCCTGCACCCGCGATCTGGGGCTGATCGTCACCGGACCCGACGGCTATTTCTCGGAAGAAAAACGCGACGCCGAACACAGTATCGAACCCCTGGCGGACGGGGTGCCTGCCTACCGGCTGGTCAACACCGCAAGCGATGGAACCTACAGGATCGAAAAGCGCATCCTGACGGATCCGGAACGTCCCGTCTTGCTGCAGGAGATTATGTTCACGCCGCTCAAAGGCGCGGCCGCCGACTACCGCGTCTACGCGCTGCTGGCACCGCACCTCGTCAACGCCGGCATGGGCAACACCGCCTGGATCGACGACCATGAAGGACAGCCTGTCCTGTTTGCATCGGGACGCGGCACCTGCCTGGCGCTCGCCTCGTCGCTGCCGTGGAAGGCGTGCTCGGCCGGTTATGTCGGCGTCTCCGACGGCTGGCAGCAGCTTCGTCAAGGCGGCCGGCTCGATCCGGCCTGCCGCAGGGCCGAGGACGGCAATGTCGCGCTGACCGGCGAGATCGCCTTTTCGGCTGCGAACCCAAAAATATTGCTGGCACTGGGCTTCGGCGCGACGCCGCAACAGGCGGCGGAAACTGCTTTCGCCAGCCTGAGGCAAGGTTTTGAGCCCGCGGCCAGATCCTACATCGAAAAATGGCGCAAATGGCAGGCCGGCCTGCTGCCGCTGGACCGACACGCGGCGTCCGGCCTCAATCCCTACCGCCTCAGCACGGCGGTGCTGGCGACACATCGGTCGTCTGCCGGAGCAGCCGTCGCCAGCCTGTCGATCCCGTGGGGCTTCAACAAGGGCGACGACGACCTCGGCGGCTATCACCTGGTCTGGCCGCGCGATCTGGTCGAAACCGCCGGCGGCTTCCTCGCCGCCGGCGACCCGGCGGAAGCCTTGCGCATCCTTGGCTATCTGCGCGCGATCCAGGAGCCGGACGGCCGTTGGCCGCAGAACGCCTGGCTCGACGGATCGGCCTATTGGCCGGGCATCCAGATGGACGAATGCGCCTTCCCGCTGCTGCTTGCCGACGCACTGCGCCGCGCCGGCCATTTGCCGCCCGCCGCACTCCCCTCCTTCATGCCGATGATCGAGCGCGCTGCCGCCTATGTCGTGCGCAACGGTCCGGTCACCGGCGAGGACCGCTGGGAAGAGGACGCCGGCTACAGCCCGTTCACGCTTGCCGTCGAGATCGCCGCATTGCTAGCGGCTGCGGACATCTTCGATGCCGCCGGCAAAACAGAGCCGGCAAACTATCTGCGCGAAACCGCCGATGTCTGGAACGATCAGATCGAACGCTGGACCTACGTCGCCGGCACCGCCGCATGCGAGCAATCCAGCGTCGAAGGCTACTATGTCCGCATTGCGCCGCCCGACAAAGCCGGCGCGGCATCGCCGAAAGACGGCTACGTCCCGATCAAGAACCGCCCGCCGGCGGATACGGACCGGCCGGCCAAGGCGATCGTCAGCCCCGATGCGCTGGCGCTGGTCCGCTTCGGCCTCAGGGCAGCCGACGATCCGCGCATCCTCGACACGGTCAAGGTCATCGACGCGCAATTGCGCTGCGAACTGCCGCAGGGCCCGCTCTGGTACCGCTACAATGGCGATGGCTATGGCGAGCATGCCGACGGCGCGCCCTTCGATGGAACCGGCCGGGGCCGGCCCTGGCCGCTGCTGGTCGGCGAGCGCGCTCATTACGAGCTGGCGGCAGGCCGTAGGGATAGTGCGGCAAGCCTGCTCAGGACGTTCGAGAACTCTGCCGGATCGGGCGGCCTGCTACCGGAGCAGGTCTGGGACGGTCCCGACATGCCGGAGCGCGAATTGCGGCATGGCGGGCCCTCCGGCAGCGCCAAGCCGCTGGTCTGGGCGCATTCCGAGCACATCAAGCTGCTGCGGTCGCTGCGCGACGGCACGGTGTTCGACATGCCGCCGCAAGGCGTCAAGCGCTATATCGAGGGCAGGACGGTGTCGCGCTTCAGGGCATGGCGCTTCAACCACAAGATCCGTACCATCCCGGCAGGCAAGGCGCTGCGCATCGAACTTCTGGCCCGGGCGGTGGTTCATTGGAGCAGCGACAATTGGGCAACCGTCCATGACACCGAGACCACCGCGAATGCTTTCGGCATCCATCTTGCGGAATTGCAGGTTGCCGAGATTGCTCCGGGCAATAGCATTGTCTTCACTTTCTTCTGGCCCGATAGCGACCATTGGGAGAATGCTGACTTTTCTGTCGGCATCGGCGATACCGGATAGAGCATGATCCCGCAAAGTGGAGACCGGTTTTCGGAAAAGATCATGCTTCAATCACAGCGCCACTAGATCATCGATCCCTCAAGTAAGGCAGGACGAGACCATGCAGATAGGAATGATGGGACTGGGCCGGATGGGCGCCAACATGGTTCGGCGCCTGCTGCGTGATGGCCACGAATGCGTCGTCTACGATATCAACCCGGCGAGCGTCGCCGCGCTTGTGAGCGCCGGCGCGGTCGGAGCCGCCTCGATGGAGGAGTTCGTCGGCAAGCTGGCGAAGCCGCGCAGCGCCTGGCTGATGCTGCCGGCGGCGATCACCGGCAAGATCGTCGACCAGGTGGCTGCCCTGATGGAGCCGGGCGACATCATCATAGACGGCGGCAATTCCTATTATCACGAGGCCGTCGACCACGCCGCGCGCCTCGCCTTGAAAGGCTTGAGCTATGTCGATGTCGGCACCAGCGGCGGCGTCTGGGGCCTCGAGCGCGGCTACTGCCTGATGATCGGCGGCCCCGACAGCGCGGTCCAGCATCTCGATCCGGTCTTCGCAACGCTGGCGCCGGGCGCCGACGCCGCTTCGCCCGCCCCTGCCAAGGATGCCGGAACCGCTCCCTTCGGCTATCTCCACTGCGGACCAAGCGGCGCCGGCCATTTCGTCAAGATGGTCCATAACGGCATCGAATATGGCGTCATGGCCGCCTATGCCGAAGGCATGAACATCCTGAAGTCGGCGAATGCCGGCAAACGGCAGCGCACCGCCGACGCCGAAACCAGCCCGCTGGAAAACCCGCAATATTACCAGTTCGACATCGACATCGCTGAAGTGGCCGAGGTCTGGCGGCACGGCAGCGTCATCGGCTCGTGGCTGCTCGACCTGACGGCCGGCGTACTGAAGGCCGATTCGTCGTTGACGCAGTTCGGCGGGCGGGTCTCGGATTCCGGCGAAGGCCGCTGGACGCTGAAGGCGGCGATCGACACCGGCGTGCCGGCGCCGGTGCTGTCCTCGGCGCTGTTCGACAGGTTCTCCTCGCAAGGCGAATCCGAATTCGCCGACAAGCTTCTGTCCGCCATGCGCTATGCCTTTGGCGGCCATGTCGAAAAACCCAAAGCCGCCTCGTGACGGGCGACAGGGAGGCACGCCCATGAGCCAGGAACGATCGGACACGCTGGTGCTTTTCGGCGCCACCGGCGATCTCGCCCACAAGAAGATCTTCCCCGCCCTTTACGCCATGGTGGCCAAAGGGACGCTGAACGAGCCGGTGATCGGCGTCGCCTTCGATCCCTGGGACCTCGCCAAGCTGCAGGCGCGCGCCCGCGACGGCATCGTCAACGCCTTGGGCAGCATCGACGACAAGATCTTTGCCAGGCTTGCATCGCTGCTGCGCTATGTCAGCGGCGACTATCGGGCGCCTGCGACCTTCGAGAAGCTGAAGACCGCGGTCGGCAGCGCTGAGCGGCCGCTGCACTATCTGGCGGTGCCGCCGGCGATGTTCGAGGTGGTCGTCCAGGGGCTGGAGCAGTCGGGCGCCGCCCAGGGCGCGCGCCTGATGGTGGAAAAGCCGTTCGGCCACGATCTGCAATCGGCGCGCTGGCTGAACCGGGTGCTGCATCTGGTCTTCGACGAGAAGTCGATCTTCCGCATCGACCATTATCTCGGCAAGGAGGCGATCCAGAACCTGCTCTATTTCCGCTTCGCCAATTCCTTCCTCGAGCCGATCTGGAACCGCAATTACGTCGAGAGCGTGCAGATCACCATGGCCGAGGATTTCGGCGTCGAGGGCCGCGGCCGCTTCTATGACGAGGTCGGCTGCATTCGCGACGTCATCGAAAACCATCTGCTCAACATCCTCTTGCTGCTCGCCATGGAACCGCCGGTCGGCCGCTCGGCCGACGATCTCATCGACGAGAAGGTGCAGGTCCTGCGGGCGATCCGGACGCTGACCAGGGACGATGTGGTGCGCGGCCAGTTCGACGGCTATCTCAAGGAGCCGGGCGTGGCGCCGAACTCGCCGGTCGAGACCTTCGCGGCGGTGCGCTTTTTCGTCGATACCTGGCGCTGGCAGGATGTGCCGTTCTTCATTCGCGCCGGCAAATCCCTGCCGGTGCACGCCACCGAGGTCATCGTGCGGCTGAAGCGGCCGCCGCTCGACGTCTTCGATCCGATCAAGCCCGGCGACTGCAATCACGTGCGCTTCCGCATCGATCCTCAGGTGGCGATCTCGATCGGAGCCCGGCGCAAGGCGCCCGGCGACGACATGGTCGGTGAGCAGGTCGAGCTCACCGCGCTGGACGATTCGAAGGGCGACATGCCGCCTTACGAGCGGTTGATCGGCGACGCCATGAACGGCAACGGCCAGCTGTTCACCCGCCAGGACGCCAGCGAGCTCGCCTGGCGCATCGTCGGCCCGGTGCTCGGCGACACCACGCCGCCCCTTGTCTACGCGCCAAAGACCTGGGGGCCGGCCGAAGCCATGGCTGGATTCGGGCCGCAGAACGGCTGGATCAATCCAGCGAAATGATTTCTGGGAGGCGAAAGCGATGGCCAAGGCGATGAAGCAACCGGCATCGGAGGAAGAAAAGATCGTGCTTGCGATCGATATCGGCGGCTCGCATGTCAAGATCCGCACCAGCGCCGGCGGCGACGAGCGCAAGACCGCTTCCGGACCGGAGCTTACGCCGCAGCAGATGGTCGCGGCGGTGAAGACGCTCGCCGAAGGGCTGCACTACGATGTCGTCTCGATGGGCTATCCGGGCCCGGTGCATCACAACCGGCCGCTGACCGAACCCGCCAATCTCGGCAAGGGCTGGGTCGGCTGCGATTTCGCCGCCGAGTTCGGCAAACCGGTCAAGGTCGTTAACGATGCGCTCATGCAGGCCATCGGCAGTTATGAGGGCGGCCGCATGCTGTTCCTTGGCCTCGGCACCGGCCTGGGGGCCGCGATGATCGTTGATAACGTTGCCCAGCCGATGGAGCTTGCCCATCTTCCCTACAAGAAGCGCGGCAGTTTCGAAGACTATGTCGGCGAACGCGGCCTGCAAAAGCGCGGCAAGAAGAAATGGCGCAAACACGTCTTCGACGTGGTCGACCGGCTTCGCGCCGCCATGCAGCCGGATTACGTGGTCATCGGCGGCGGCAATGTCGACGAACTCACCGACTTGCCCGCCGATTGCAGACGCGGCGACAACACACGCGCCTTCGAGGGCGGATTTCGACTATGGCGCGACAAATCCCTGATTATCTGATATTGCTGATTGTCTGATATTATCGAGCACCGGCTCAGGGTTGTTAATCCCGCGCTGCCGTTAGTATTATTATTCAAAATAATGTGTGACGTGGTGCGGCGTCATTGCATTGCGCAGATTTGCCGACTAGGAATTTCTGCGACCCCCACGGACGGAGAAATAGATTGACCGACGACAGCAACAACGCTCGCAAAAATATCGACCTGCTCGAGCTGACCGCCCATATCGTGTCCGCCTATGTCGAGAAGAACCGCTTGCCGGCTTCCGGCCTCGGCGACCTCATCGCCAGCGTCAGCGCTGCCATAGGCGGGCTCGGGCAACCGGCAGTGCCGGTCGCCGCGCCGCTGACGCCCGCCGTCAATCCCAAGAAATCGGTGACGCCGGACTACATCATCTGTCTCGAGGACGGCAAGAAGTTCAAATCCTTGAAGCGCCATATCGGCGTTCATTTCGGGCTGACGCCCGACGCCTATCGCGCCAAATGGGGCCTGCCGTCGGACTACCCGATGGTCGCCCCCAACTACGCGGCCTCGCGTTCGCAACTGGCCAAGGCGATCGGCCTCGGCCGCAAAGCCGCCCCGCCCGCGCCCGTCAAGGGCCGGGGCAGGAAGGCCAAGGCGACGGCTTGATACCATTGGATCGAGCGGGATGCACATTGAACGCGTTCTGCTGATCGGTCTGTTGGTGTTCAGCGGAAGCTGCGACGCTCGAAGCTAACGGCATAGCATCCTAGGGTCTGCGCCGCGTCGCTTCGCTCCTTGCTCCGCCCTAGGACGAAGGTAAGGATGGCTGAAGGCTAATCGCTGATGTCGGAGAGTGGCAGCTCGTCCGGTGTATCGGACGACGATTGATGGCGAATTACAAGCTTTCGAGATTGGCCGAACACCCCTCCACTTCGTCATCCCAGGGCGGAGCAAGGAGCGAAGCGACGCGGCGCAGACCCTGGGATCCATGCCGTTACCTCGCGGCAGTGCGCCTGCGGACCAGAACCGTACGCTACCACCCCGTCCCGCGAAAAAGCTCGAACCACTCAGGGTTGGTCTTCTCGATCAGCTCGATCTTCCACTGGCGTGGCCAGCGCTTCAGCGACTTCTCGCGCTGGATGGCGTCGCGAATGTCGAAATGTTCCTCGTACCAGACCAGACGCTGCACGCCGTAACGGCTGGTGAAGCGCGAGCCTTGGCCGGTCTTGTGCTCCGGCATGCGGCGGCCGAGATCGTTGGTGACGCCGATGTAGATCGTGCCGCGCTTCTGGCTCGCGGTCATGTAGACATAGCCGGTCATGGTTGAAGGGTAGCTGACGCCAATGCCGACACAAGTGCCGTTCTGAACCGCTGCATTCTTCGACTGAGGTAACGGCATGGATCCCAGGGTCTGCGCCGCGTCGCTTCGCTCCTTGCTCCGCCCTGGGATGACGAAGCGAGAGGTGTTTCGGCTAGTCTCGAAGGTTTGCAATTTGCCATGCGCTTGTTATCTGCCAGGACGAAATTGTTGATCCAGGCCGGATTTTTGCGCGCGCCTCCGGCCGAACTGCGCTAAAGGCTCTTTTGGCCGGACCAGCGCCCATCGTGGAAGTGCCCCGCCGGCCGACATCGCCGCCACGGGGCCTTATTCCATGACCACAGAATCCCAAGTACCATCCGACCAGCGCTATGCCGCCTTTCGCCACCGGCCGTTCCTGAGCTACTGGGCGGCGCGCTTCCTCTCGACATTCTCCACCCAGATCGTGTCGGTCGCCGTCGGCTGGCAGATCTACGATCTCACCCGCGACCCGTTCGACCTCGGCCTTGTCGGCATCGTCCAGTTCCTGCCTTCGCTGCTGCTGGTGCTGGTCACCGGCGACGTTGCCGATCGTTTCGGGCGCCGGCTGATCATGGCGCTGGCGGTGCTGGTCGAGGCGGGCTGCGCCTTGGCCCTGCTGCTGCTGACGCTACGCGGCCTCTCCGGGCCGATGCCGGTCTTCATCGTGCTCGCCATGTTCGGCATCGCGCGCGCCTTCTTCGGGCCGGCCTCCTCATCGCTGTTCGCCAATCTGGTGCCGCCCGAGGATTTCGCCAACGCCATCGCCTGGAACTCGTCCGCCTGGCAGACGGCAACCATCGTCGGGCCGGTCGCCGGCGGCCTGCTCTACGGGCTTTCAGCCGAAGCCGCGTACACCACCGCCGCCGTGCTGATGCTGGTTGCCGCCGTGCTGATCTTCACCATCCCTAAGCCTGCCCAGCGCAGCCGGACCGACAGGCCGACGGTACAGACCCTGTTCGCCGGCTTCGGCTATATCTGGAGCGAAAAGATCGTGCTCGGCGCGATTTCGCTCGATCTGTTTGCGGTGCTCCTGTCCGGCGCCTCGGCGCTGCTGCCGGTCTACGCGCGCGATATCCTCGAACTCGGCCCATGGGGGCTCGGCCTGTTGCGCTCGGCGCCCGGCGTCGGCGCCATCTGCGTCGCCATCTGGCTGGCCGGACACCCGATCCGCAACCATGCCGGCCTTGTCATGCTCGGCTTCGTCGCGCTGTTCGGCGCGTTCACGGTTCTGTTCGGCCTCTCGACCATCACCTGGCTGTCGATTGCGGCCCTTGCGCTGCTCGGCGCCACCGACATGTTCAGCGTCTATATCCGCGAGACGCTGATCCAGCTGTGGACGCCGGACGACGTTCGCGGCCGCGTCAACGCTGTCAACCAGGTGTTTGTCGGCGCTTCCAATGAGCTCGGCGAATTCCGCGCCGGTACCATGGCGGCGTTGATCGGCACGGTTCCGGCCGTGGTGGTCGGGGGTGTCGGGGCGATCGCTGTTGCCGGCCTATGGGCGGTGCTGTTCCCGCAGCTGCGCAAGGTGCGTCATCTCAGGGGGCGAAACTGATTACCGCAGCGCCGGCTTGCCGAAAATCATCGGCAGGAACTCGCCGAGCCAGCGCTTGAGGTGGATGTCCCAGATCAGCCGGCCGCCGAGATGGTCGCGGCCGGGCTGCGCGCCGGGCAGTTCGAAGCGGTGCGCGCCGCGCACCACCCAGCGCTGCATCATCGCCCGGGTCAATTCGCCATGGAACTGAATGCCCCAGGCATTGTCGCCATAGCGGAAGGCCTGGTTGGGATAGGTTTCGGCCGTCGCCAAAAGCGTCGCGTCCTTCGGCAGCGAAAACCCTTCGCGATGGAACTGATAGACCATCTCCGGCCAATGCATCAGCCTGCTGCCCGCTTCGGTCGCCTTCAGCGGATACCAGCCGATTTCGACGAGGCCCTCGCCATGGCCCTCGACCCTGCCGCCAAGATGCTTGACCAGCATTTGCGCGCCGAGGCAGATGCCAAGCAGCGGCCGGTTCTCGTTGAGCGGAATTTTGAGCCAGTCGGTCTCGCGGCGGACGAACTCGTCGCCGTCATTGGCGCTCATCGGCCCGCCGAACACCACGGCGCCGGCATGGCCATCCAGCGTCTGCGGCAAGGCCTCGCCGAGCGGCGGTCGGCGGATGTCGAGGTCGAAGCCTTCCTCGATAAGCATATGGCCGACCCGTCCGGGGCTCGAATGCTCCTGATGCAGCACGATCAGGATCTTTGGTCTCGGACTTGGCTTGGGCGGCATTGGAAGGCGGGATCCTGTCTATTCGTCGCTTGAGGTTCCGGCGGCACCAGGAGCCGCGGCGGCCGCCTTGAGGCGCGCCTCGACACGGTCGCGACGTTCGACGCCGATCAGCTCGGCGACCCGCCACACGGTATTGTCCTCGAGCTCGTGCAGCTCGCCATCGGCATAGACGATCTCCCACATCAGGCCGATGAAGGCCTTTCGCGCCTCGGCGTCGAGATGGCGCTTGAGCACGCTGGTGAAAGCGTAGAGGTCGATCGCCTCATTGTCGGCCCGCTCGCCGGCAGCCGCCAATGCGTCGAGTTCGTCGCCGCTGATCGAGTAGCTTTCAGCCAGCACCTTCTTGAACCGTTCCCATTCGGTATCCTGGCGCACCCCGTCGGCGTTCATCACGTGGAAAAGCAGGGCGGACGCGGCAATGCGCGGATCGTCGGCGCTGGGGCTGGCGCCACCACCGGACGGCAGATCCCTTAGAAACGACAAAACGCGTTCGAACATCAAATCATTCCCAATAAGCCCGGGTCCACTCGACCCTGATCAGAACAAACGAAACCGGCGCGTCGATTTATCCGCCGCGTCGTCTGGATCGACGCCGGGGTCGTCGGGCAGCCGCGTCAGCTCCTGCGCCGGCTCGACGGCCTCGGCATCTTCCGGCACTTGGGCAAACGCCGCCGCGGTGATTGGTGTCACATGATCCTCGCCGGCACGGTCGTCCGTCTTCTCCTCGGTCGCTGTGCCCGGTGTCTCCGCCGTGTGCTCGATCGTCCCGGCTCTTTCCTGTACCGGCCTGGCTGGAGCCGCGATGGCCGGCACCGGCGCCTCCGGCGTATCCTCATGACCGTCGATCAACTGTCCGAGCCGCTCCATCGGCGCCCGCCATTCGAATGCGTCGAGCCTGCCGGTGATCGGCGATATCGGAGCCCAGCGCTCGGAGACGACGCCGTCGGCGACCCAAGCCGGGTCGCGCGGCGCTCTCACCGCTTTCGACAGCAACTGCCGCACCTTGCCCTGGTCGGCGGTTTCGGCCTCCTCGATATCGGCCAGCAGCAGATAAGCGCCTTCGCGGCGATCGATGCGGATGGCGGCTTCAGCCTCCCGGCGGGCGGTTGAAAACTCCTGCGCATCTAGCGCGGCGCGCGCCACGGCAAGCGAGGACTCGGCATGGTTCTTCTTCAGCTCCTGCAGCTTCTTTGCCCGGTTCAGCCGGTCGAGCACGGCATCGCCCGGCCTGGCATGGCTGTAGAGCTCGGCGATCTCCGGATGGGGCTCGGCCTTCCACGCCGCCTCGAGGATTTTCGAGCCTTTGCGCACGTCGTTCTGCCTAAACAGCAATTTCGCCGCGACGACCGCCGCCGGTGCAAAATCCGGCCGCAGCCGGTTGGCTTCGAGCGCCGCCGCCCTTGCGGCATTGGCATCGCTGTCGATCAGCGCCTGCGCCTTGGCGGTCAGCAGCACGGCGCGGCGCCGGTTGGCGGCGTCACGCTCGATCTGCCGGGTCGACTTCTGGGCGTCGACCAGTTTCAGCGCGCCATCCCAGTCGCCGCGTCCGGTCAGGTCTTCCAGCGTCGATTCGGCCGCCCAGGCCAGTTGCGGCGCCACCGCCGCGGCACGGCCGGCATAGTGGCGGGCTGCGTTGCGGTCGCCGAGCCGCTCGGCCTCGAGATAAAGTCCGCGCAGGCCGAGCAGCCGCATTTCGGGATCATCGAGCATGGTCTCGAACTTTTCGCGGGCGCCTTCATGGTCGCCTTCGAGCAGCGAGGCCTGCGCGTCGAGCAGCTGGATCAGTGGCTCCTGATCGGAGCGGATCAGCTTTGCCGCTTCCTTGGTCTTCTTGCGGGCGAGCGCGCCGTCACCGGCGCCGGCGGCGATCATCCCGGTCGACAGCGCCTGGTAGCCGCGGTCGCGGCGACGCACGCGGAAATAGCGCGAGATCGTATAGGGGCTGTTCCACAGCGCCTTGACCAGCCACCAGACGATCATCACCGCGGCAACCACGGCAACGACCGCCACCGCCGCGACCATCAGGCTGACCTGGTATTGATAGCCGTTGAAGGTGACGAGCATTTCGCCCGGCCGGTCGGCCAGCCAGGCGAAGCCGAGCCCGAGCGCAAAGACGACGGCAAGGAAGGCGAGGATGCGGATCATTGGGTTCCTCACGCCTTCATCGCGCCGGCGATGAGCGAATCGATCTGCGTCTCGACCTCCATCCGCGCTTTCAGCTTGCCGGCAAAGTCGGCGCCGGCGGCCTTGGCCGCCTCAGGCAGGGTTTCGTATTCGCTGAGCGCCTTGGCGTAGTCGCCCTGGTTGACCGCGACCTCCATGCGCGCGACGGTTTCCGGAACGCCGGTGCCTTCGACGGCGCCGATCGGCCTGACCTTGACCAGCGATTCGGCGCTGGACAGCAGCTTCTGCAGGATGCCGGCATTCTGGTCGATGGGCGTCGCGGCAGCGACCATCGCGTTGGCGGCGCCGTCCGCTTCGGCGGCGATCTCGGAGCGCATCGGGACGCCCTTTTCGGCATAGGTGCGCAACGTCGCGATCTCGGGCGCATCGGGTGAGATCGCGGCAAAGGTTTCGAGCTCGGCGCCGAACGGTGCACCACGGTCGAGCGCTGCCTTGAGCGCCGAAGCGGCAATGGCCAGTGCGATCTTCGGCTGCGAAGCCTGTGCATCGACCTTGCCCGAGATCTGTGAAACCGACTGTTCCAGGGCCGCAAGCCGGCTGTCCTGCGCCTTTGTCGTCTCGCCGGCCGATTTCACCAGCGCATCGAGCGCGGCCAGCCTTTCGTTGAGCGGGCCGAGATCGACCGGCGCCGTACCGCCGGCCTTGCCGAGGGCCGCAACCGCCGTCTCGATCTGCCTTACCTTGTCGCCAAGTGCTGCCAGGCCGGCATTGCCGCCGGCACCGCCTTGCTCGACGGCCGACTTCAACGTCGCAACGTCCGCCCTTACCTGATCCAGCGCCGACGACAGCCCGTCCACCTTGGCCGATGCGTCATTGTTGGCGCCGGCCTGTCTGAGGTCCGCGACCTCGCGTTTCAGCGAAACGATCTCACCATTGACCGCGTCGAGCGACACGCCGCCCGACCCCGGCGCACCGAGCAGGCCGGCAAATTGCAGCCCGCCGGCCGCGGCGAGGGCGATGACGCCGCCGATAATACCGGCGGCGATGCCGTTGATGCCGCTTCGCTTCGGCTGCGCTGCCATATGGTCGTCCCTCGTCTCAGCTGTCTTCTCGCCGGAACCTGGGATCCCCGGTTCGTTGGCCCCGGTTCCGCTGGATGCATCTTCGAAACTGTAGTCGGAAACCGTGGAGCGCCCGGCCGGCGCATCCGAACCGGCGGGATAAGGGGTTTCCGCTTCCCTGGCAGAATCGACGCCGGCATCCGCCGGCTCTTGCGTGCCGGCCGGCGCGGCTGCGTCGGCATGTTCCCATGGCTCGAGATCGGTCTGGTCCGCATGCACCGGCTCTTCAGGTGGCTCCGGCTGCGAGGCGTTCGCCGCTTCCTCGGCCCGCGCCTCGTCGGTCTGCGAGGTCACGGCATCCTGTTCGTCGGCGACTCGCGAGACGGCGCCAGGCTCAAGCTCGATGGTCACCGGCTCACGGCGGCTCTTGGAATGCCGCATCTTCGGCGTCTTGACCATGCTCGGGCTCCGCAAAATTCGCTTCGGGATGGTTTGAAGGGTCTAGCACATCACCAAGCGGTGAAAAGGGGCGGCGTGATGACGCCACGGCCTGGAGTTCAGTTTTGGCAAAACGCCGCAGGGCCGAATCCACGTTTCAAGCCAAGGCCCATGCTCGGCACACAAAAAACCCGCCTCGGCGGGCGGGTCGTTGGAGCCAATTAGCACCATAACTAGATTAGTAGCATAGCTGCCGGCACAAAGCAAGAACAAAATGTGCCCGAGCGCAGTCATCCACGTTGGCACTGCCCCTCATCACCCTGCCGGGCACTTCTCCCCGTATAGTGACGGGGAGAAGGGCTCTCACGAGTCCAGACGCTTCTTCTGCAACGCTGGAGGTTGGCGAAATCCTCGGCGAAGGCACCCTCTCCCCGTCACTATACGGGGAGACGATGCCGGCAGGCAGGTGAGGGGCGGCGCCAACCTTTGGAACAAGCTGGCACAGAGCAGCGGCGGATGCCGGTCAGCGCGACGCCTGCAAAAGTCCCAGCAGCGCGTCCTCGCTGGGCTCAGGCGCAATCCGGATCTCGGCGACATCGCCCAAGGCCGCGGCGATGCGCCCCGATAATCCGAAAAAGCGCGTTTTTTCAAAAACACCGCGCAGCACCGGCCGGCTAGCCAGGGCCTGCATAGCGGTGGCCGCCTTGGCCGAATAGAGCAGCACCGCCTCGACCGGCCGGGCGGACAGGCGCGCAAGAACGGCCTCATCGGAGTAATCCAGGACAACGGTGTCGTAGGTCTCGACGGCGCGGACCTGAACGCCCGACGCCAACAGCCCTTCCTCGAAGCCGGGAAATCGCACCCGCCCGCAGAGATAGACGATCGTCTGCCCCGCGTAACCGCCAGCAAGCGCATCGGCCAGCGCCTCGGCATTGCCCGGGCCTTCGCTGACCGACAGAAACCCGGCAGCGCGGGCGGCTTCCGCCGTCATCCTGCCGACGGCGTGGCACGGCAAGCCGGCGAACGCCGCGATGACCTCTTTCGGCGCATGGCGAACGGCATTGGCGCTGGTGACCGCGACCGCCGCGGCGTCAGCGAGCGCGCCGGCATCGACCGGCAGCGCCACGGTTCCGGTCAATGGCAGCAGGATCGGCTGAAAGCCGGCATCCGCAAGCCGGCGCCCCGTGCGCGACGCGCCCGGTTCGGGCCTCGTCACAAGGACGCGGAGCATGTCAGGTCCAGCCATCGAAGAATGTTTCGCCGGCCTTGGCCCGAACGGTCGCCGCGGCTTCCGCGCCAATGCGCGCCGCCTCCTGCGCCGGCCCTTGCAGCCTGACTTCATGCGACTGCGTGCCATCGGGCGAGATGATCAGCCCGGCAAAGGAAACCGTTCCGCCCGATATCGTCGCATGTCCGGCGATCGGCGTGCGGCAGGACCCGTCGAGCGCCGCCAGGAAGGCGCGCTCGCAGGCCAGCGCCTCGCCGGTCGGCCCGTCGTGGATCGCTGCCAGCATCTGTTCCACGTCGCGGTCTCCGATGCGGCTTTCGATGCAGATCGCGCCTTGCCCCGGCGCCGGCGGAAAGACCTCGAGCGGCATCAGGTCGGTGACGACGTCTTCGAGCCCGAGCCGCTTCAGCCCGGCATAGGCGAGGATGGTGCCGTCGGCGATGCCGTCGTCGAGCTTGCGCAGCCGCGTCTGCACATTGCCGCGAAACATCACCACTTCGACGTCCGGCCGCATCCGCCGGATCAGCGCCTGGCGCCGCAGCGACGACGAACCGATCCTGGCGCCTTGCGGCAGGCCGGCAATCGTTCGCGCCGCCTTGCCGATGAAGGCATCGCGCGCGTCCTCGCGCGGCAGGAACGCGGACAGTTCCAGCCCCTCGGGCAACAGCGTCGGCATGTCCTTCGACGAATGCACGGCGATGTCGATGCGGCGCGCCAGCAGCGCCTCCTCGATCTCCTTGGTGAACAGGCCCTTGCCGCCGGCTTCCGACAGCGGTCGGTCCTGGATGCGGTCGCCGCTGGTCGAGATGACGACCACCTCGAAAGCTTCCGCCGGCATGCCATGCGCCGCCATCAGTCGCGCCTGCGTTTCATGCGCCTGCGCCAGCGCCAGCGGGCTGCCGCGTGTTCCGATTTTCAAGGTTGTTTGCATGACGCGCCGTCCGTGATAACCCCCGGCAGGTTTTCGGGTTTTCTCCTATCGGGGAAAGGCCGACAGTACAATCTGTACGATTTTTGGACAGCGACGAATTGATCCGCGTTCTGGGCATCGAGACGAGTTGCGACGAGACCGCCGCCAGCGTGGTGACGCTGGACGGTCGCAGCACGCCGCAAATCCTGTCGAACATCGTGCTCAGCCAGATCGAGGAGCATGCTGCTTTCGGCGGCGTCGTGCCGGAGATCGCCGCGCGCGCCCATGTCGAGGCGCTCGACGGCATCATCGAGGCAGCGCTCGCCGATTCCGGCGTCGACCTCGCCGACATCGATGCGATTGCCGCCACCGCCGGTCCCGGTCTTGTCGGCGGGCTGATCGTCGGCCTGATGACGGCAAAAGCAATCGCCGCGGCAGCCAAAAAACCGCTGATCGCCATCAACCATCTCGAAGGCCACGCGCTGACGGCCAGATTGACCGATGGGCTCGACTTTCCCTACCTCTTGCTGCTGGTCTCCGGCGGCCATACCCAGATCGTCGCCGTACGCGGCGTCGGCGACTACCAGCGCTGGGCGACGACGATCGATGACGCGCTTGGCGAGGCCTTCGACAAGACGGCCAAGATGCTCGGCCTGCCCTATCCGGGCGGACCGAATGTCGAGAAGGCGGCGGCAAATGGCGATGCGGCCCGTTTTGCCTTTCCGCGCCCGATGAAGGGCTCGGTGCAGCCCGATTTTTCCTTCTCCGGCCTCAAGACCGCGGTCCGCCAGGCAGCCACCGCGATCGCCCCGCTGAGCGACCAGGATGTTGCCGATATCTGCGCCTCGTTCCAGGCGGCGGTGGCGGATGCGCTGGGCGACCGTGTTGCGCGGGCGCTGACCCGGTTCCGTCAGCAATTCCCGGACAAGGCCGAGCCTGCATTGGTTGTCGCCGGCGGCGTGGCCGCCAATCGGACCATCAAGGCGACATTGCAGGGCCTGTGCGAGCAGGCCGGGTTCAGCTTCGTCGCGCCGCCGCTCAACCTCTGCACCGACAATGCGGCGATGATCGCCTGGGCCGGCATCGAGCGCTTGCGCGCCGGCATATCAGGTGAAAACGCCGCCGATTTCGTGCCGCGCTCGCGCTGGCCGCTGGACAGCGTCTCGACCCCGATGGTCGGCTCGGGCCGGCGTGGGGCCAAGGCATGACCGGCAGCGGGCACAAGGCGCCAAGCGGCTGGCGCGTCGCCGTGCTCGGCGGCGGCGCCTGGGGCACGGCGCTGGCGCTGGCCACGCTGCGCGCCGGTCATTTCGTCCGCCTCTATGCGCGCGACCCGGAGACCGTCGCGGCGGTCGACCGTGGCGAAAATCCGCGCTATCTGCCGGGCATCGCGCTCGATCCCGGCATCGTGGCGTCGAGCGACATCGAGGCGGCGCTCGACGGTGCCGACTGCGTTCTGGCGGTAGCGCCGGCGCAATCGTTGCGGATTATGCTGACGGCCGCGTCCAGCCATATGCCGAAAGGCGTCCCGCTGGTCCTCTGCGCCAAGGGCATCGAGCGCGACACCGGCGCGCTGCTATCGTCCATCACCGAGGAAATACTGCCGGCAAATCCGGTCGCCGCTTTGTCCGGCCCAAGCTTTGCCACCGACGTCGCCAGGGGCCTGCCGACGGCCGTCGTGGTCGCCGCCCGCGACGAGGCTCTGGCCACCGACCTTGCCGCCCGCTTTTCGGCGGAAAATCTGCGCTGTTATTCGAGCGACGATCTAATCGGCGTCGAGATCGGCGGCGCGCTGAAGAACGTCTTTGCCATTGCCGCGGGTGCCGTCACCGGCGCCGGGCTCGGTGCCAGCGCCCAGGCGGCGATGGTGACGCGCGGCTTCGTCGAATTGCGCCGCATCGGCGCCGCCTTTGGCGCCAGGCCGGAGACGCTGATGGGGCTTTCCGGCCTCGGCGACCTGCTGCTCACCTGCTCGTCCGCGCAGTCGCGCAATTTCGCCTATGGGCTGGCGCTGGGGCAAGGCAAGCCGCTTGCCGGCCTGCCTTTGGCCGAAGGCGTGCCGACGGCGGCAATCGCCGCCCGCATCGCCGGCGAGCGCCGGATCGACGCGCCGATCATCGCCGCCGTCGCCGCCATACTGGACGGCACCATAACCATAGACCAGGCTGTGTCGGCGTTGATGACAAGGCCACTCAAGACCGAAACCGACATGTAATCGCGAACGATTGCGGAGATGGAAAGATGCTGTTTGCGTTGATTTGCAAGGACAAGCCAGGAAGGCTGCAGGTGCGGCTCGATACGCGGCCCAAGCACCTTGCCTTCCTGGAAGGGCTGAACGGCGACAAGAAATTGGCCTTCGCCGGCCCGTTCCTCGACGCCGACGGCAAGCCGAACGGCACTCTCGCCGTTGTCGAGGCGCCCGATCTGGCTGCGGCAAAAGCCCTGTCGGCGGCCGATCCCTATACCAAGGCAGGGCTGTTCGAAAGCGTCGAAATCCGCCAGTGGAACTGGAGCTTCAACAAGCCGACGGATATCTGATGCATGTCGCGCAAAAGTGTGCAGCGGTTTTGTGATAACGACATGCATACAACAAGAACCTAAAGCGCGTCGCATGAGGCCGGTCGAACGCGACGCGCTTTTAGTCGCGGCGGCACCTGAGGAGGAGCAACACAATGAACTACTGGCTGTTCAAATCCGAACCTTCGGTCTTCGCCTTCGAGGACCTCAAGGCCAAGGGCAAGGCCGGCACGCAATGGGACGGCGTGCGCAATTATGCGGCGCGCAACAACATGAAGGCGATGCAGATCGGCGATCTCGGCTTCTTCTACCATTCCAATGACGGGCTCGACATCGTCGGCATCGCCGAAGTCTGCGCTCTGGCCCATCAGGACAGCACCACCGACGATCCCCGCTGGGAGTGCGTCGACATCCGCGCCTTCAAGGCCATGCCGAAGCCGGTGACGCTGGAGCAAGCCAAGGCCAATCAAAAGCTGGCCGACATGGCGCTGGTGCGGCTCGGGCGGCTGTCTGTGCAGCCGGTGACGCCGGCCGAATGGCAAGAGGTTTGCCGCATGGGCGGCCTGACGCCGGCGCCATGACGGCGCTGACGCCGGACAGCGCCAGGAAATTCATCCTCGACAACACGGCGCCGACGGCGCCGCCACATGTGCCGGAGATCCGCCTGCACCTGGCCGACGAGGCGCACGAACTGTGGCGGCGGACCGAGGACGAGCTGACCGAAATCGGCCTGCCGCCGCCCTTCTGGGCTTTTGCCTGGGCCGGCGGCCAAGGCCTTGCCCGCTACATCCTCGACAATCCGGCGGCGGTGCGCGGCAAGCGCGTGCTGGACTTCGCCTCCGGCTCCGGCCTTGTCGCCATTGCCGCGGTGAAGGCCGGAGCTGCCGAGGTGATCGCCGCCGATATAGACCCATTCTGCGCGACCGCGATCCGCCTCAATGCCGAGGCAAATGGGACCGAGATAAAATTCCTCGTCGGCGACTGCATCGGCACCGATGCGGGCTGGGACGTGGTGCTGGCCGGCGACGTCTTCTACGACAAAACTTTCGCCGACAGGCTGATGCCGTGGTTCGCGGCGTTGAAGGCGCGCGGCGGCGACATCCTGGTCGGCGATCCCGGCCGTTCCTATCTGCCGAAGACCGGGCTGGAACCGCTTGCCGTCTACGAAGTGGCGGTGACCCGGGCGCTGGAGGACGCCGAGGTCAAGCGCACCACCGTCTGGCGCCTTGCTTGACGGCATCGCCGAACAGGCGTTCCATCGCGCAATCGACCGGAGGGAACCATGGATTTTTCAGCAATCAATTGGCTGGCGGTAATCGTTGCTGCCGTCGTGGCGTGGCTGTTCGGCGCGGCCTGGTACATGGGCTTGAGCAAGCCGTGGCTGAAGGCCGCCAAGCTTGATCCGGCGACGATGAGTAAATCGATGCTACCCTTCGTCGTCTCCTTCGTCGCGGAGCTCGTCATGGCGCTGGTCATGTCGCTGATCATCGGCGCCGTAACCGGCGGCGAGCCGAGCCTGCTTGCCGGGGTGATCTTCGGCTTCGTTCTCTGGCTGGGGTTCGTCGCCACCACGCTTTCTGTCAACCATCGCTACGAAGGTTTCGGCTGGGATCTGACGCTAATCGACACCGGCCATTGGCTAGGCGTGCTGCTTCTCATCGGCGCGGTGATCGGCTGGTTCGGCGCGGCGGCGACAGGCTGACCGTCAGCTCGGCGTCTTGGCGACTTCCTCGAGGAGCCAAGCGCGAAAGGCGACGATGCGCGCATCGTTCGCCGCAGTCTCCGGATAGACCAGGAAATAGGCGAATTCAGGCGCGACCTTGATGCCGAGTTCGAACGGCCGGATCAGCCTGCCTTCGGACAGGTCGTTTGCCACCATGGCGAAATCGGCGAGCGCGACCGCGTTGCCGTCGAGCGCGGCCTGGACGGCATCGGTCGAGTTGCCGAACACGATGGTCCGGCTGTCGTCGAAATCGTCGACGCCCGCCGCCGCCATCCACATGCTCCAATTCGGCCAGGTGACGCCCTGGCGCGACCACTCGATATGGGCCAGCGTATGATGGAACAGGTCGCGCGGCTCCTTGAGCGGCGGCCCTGACCGCAGCAAGGCCGGGCTGCAGACGGGGATGATGACGTTTTCGAACAGCCGGTGCGAGCGAAGCCCCGGATATTTGCCGGTGCCGAAACGGATGCCGAGATCGACGTCGTCGCGCTCGAAGTCGCGCACCTCGTAACTGATGTCGAAACGCAGCTCGATTGCCGGATGCTGCTTGCGAAAATCGTCGACGCGCCGCATCAGCCACTTCGTCGCGAATTGCGCATCGAGGGTGACCTTCAGCAGCGCCGATCCGCGCGCCGTCTTCTGCGCCCGTGAGACGGCCCGGCCAAGCAGGTCGAGCGCATCGGTCGAAGCTTCGAACAGCACCGCGCCCGCCTCGGTCAGCCGGATCGTGCGGCTGGTGCGTGTGAACAGCACGATGCCGAGCTGATCCTCGATTTCCTTGATCTGATGGCTGACCGCTGCCGGCGTCAGGCCGAGCTCGTCGGCGGCGCGGGTGAAATTGAGGTGCCGCGCCGCTGCCTCCAGCGTCCGCAGCGCACGGGTTCCAGGCAGCAGGCGCGCCATCAGTGCCAGACGAGGAGGGTTCGGTCGAGCATTCCAATCATCAAACAGAACTTGAAGATGCAGAAAAAACTACTCGTTTCCCCTTTGAATTTCAATCCGCCATGCTCTGAACATCGAAGAAACATCAAACCGGATTTGATGTCCGGAGAAGCGGATTGCACCATGTCTGACATCGCCTTGCGCTCGGTAACCCTCCGCCCGGCCTGGCTGCGCGCCATGCTTGACTGGCTTCGGCACGCAAAAATCGCGGTCAGTCTTCCCTACGAAAATGTCGAGGATCTCTCCGATCGCCAGCTTCGCGACATCGGCGGCGAACGCAAGGACATCGCACGCGCCATGGACCGCGAACTCGGCCGGCTCGGCCTTCTCGACATAGGGTGGCAGAGGCCGAGGAAGCGGATAGGGCAGTAGTGAATGGTGAATGGTAAATGGTGAATGGGAAGCTAGGCGGTGCGCCTGCACATGTCCCTACCGATCGCTTCTCGCCACTCACTATTCACTATTCACTATTCACTATTCACTACCTCACCACCCTTACCACCGTCCGCTCCGACAGCAGCGGCAGCAGCCGTGCCATGGTGCGGGCCGTTACCGCGACGCAGCCTTGCGTCGGCGTGAAGCCGGGGCGCGCCAGGTGGAAGAAGATGGCGCTGCCGCGCCCGCGCCGGCGCGGCACAATGTTCCAGTCCAGCACCAGGCAGGCGTCATAGAGATCGTCGGTGCGCAGCATCCGCTCATGGCTGGCGCCATAGGGGATTTTGACCGGGCGGTTGTAGTTGCGGTCCCCAGGCACTTCGCACCAGCCGAGGTCGCGGCCGATCGGCATCATCGCCAGCCGCGTCCGGCGGCCGCCGGCAAAACGGTCGCCGCGAAAATATCCCGACAATATCCGCATCGAGGCAAGCGGCGTGGCGCCGTCGCCCTCGCGCTTGCCGGCCGAGATGCCGCCATGCCCCAGCGCACATGGAAACACGAGTTTGCCGGCCTGCAGAAAGCCCTGGCTGGGTTGGCCGGGGCGCGCGCGCACGGTGAGCACGGTGAGCCCTTTCGGCAAAATTGCGCCGACTGCATTGCGATCGTGTTTTTTCTTGTATGATCGTGCCACGGAACAAATCACTGTGAACGGCTGTTGTGCCGGTCAGCTTCCGCATAAACAGGCAGCGGTCAACTGAAATCTCTTTTCAAAACAACGGATTGATCCATGACTTCACGCACCATTCTGATCGTCGACGACGATGACGACCTGCGCGGCACCCTTGTCGAGCAATTGTCGCTTTATGAGGAATTCGATGTCCTGCAGGAAGCGACCGCCGCCAAAGGCGTCGCCACGGCGCGTGGCGGGCTCATCGACCTGCTCATCATGGATGTCGGCCTGCCCGACATGGATGGCCGCGAGGCGGTAAAGATATTGCGCAAGGGCGGCTACAAGGCGCCGATCATCATGCTGACCGGCCATGATACCGATTCCGACACCATCCTTGGCCTCGAGGCCGGCGCCAACGACTATGTGACGAAGCCGTTCCGTTTTGCCGTGCTGCTGGCCCGCATCCGCGCGCAGTTGCGCCAGCACGAACAGAGCGAGGACGCCACTTTCTCGGTCGGCCCCTACACGTTCAAGCCCAGCCAGAAGCTTCTGATCGACCCGCGCGGCGCCAAGGTGCGGTTGACCGAAAAGGAAGCCTCGATCATCAAATATCTCTACCGTGCCGACCAGAAGGTGGTGACCCGCGACGTGCTGCTGGAGGAAGTCTGGGGCTACAATTCCGGCGTCACCACGCATACGCTCGAAACTCACGTCTACCGGCTGCGCCAGAAGATCGAGCGCGATCCTTCCAACGCGGAAATTCTCGTGACAGAAAGCGGCGGCTACAAGCTGGTTCCTTAAACATTTCATTATTCAAATAAGCGATCCGGGCGGGGCGCTTTTCGGGTACGGTCCTGAGGCTGGAGGTGGTTTTGGATCGGCCTCGTAGGGGAGGAGTCGGACTGACGGTTCGGGGACATAGCTAGATGGCGCTGGATGACGACATCCGCATCCTGTCCACCGTGAGGCTCTTCGAGGGCTTTACGCAGGAACAGCTGCGTCTGCTCGCCTTCGGCGCCGAAACCACCATGTTGAAAGCCGACCACAAGCTTTACCGCGAGGACGACGAGGCTGATTCGGCCTACATCGTGGTCAGCGGCCGCATCGTCCTCTACCGCGAGCACGACGGCGAGCGCATCCCGATCGGCACCGCCGGCCCCGGCACCATACTCAGCGAACTGGCGCTGATCGCCGACACCAACCGGCTGACCAGCGCCTCCGCCGAAATCGATTCGGAAGTGCTGCGGCTCAGCCGCAAGATGTTCCGCCGCATCCTCGAGGAATACCCGGAACTGGCGGTTCACTTGCACCAGCGCATTTTGGAGGATTTCCAGGCGATGATCCGCCGCATCGAGGAACTTGGGCCGCGTTTTGCCGGCTAATATAGCGCCTCTGGCCTAACCAGATCGATTTCGGAACTGCGAGGGCTCAGGGCCGGTGCGTTGCGGAAACAAGCTCGGCCTTGCGTCGCGCCGTCTCCAGTCCCAGCGCAATGAAGCGGCGCGCATGCTTGGCCAGCTCCATATTGTCGGTCCACAGATTGCGCCAGATCGCGGTTTTCCGCGACAGGTTCTCGTCGACGATTTCCGACGAGAAAGATTCGAAGCTGAGGTCGTCGCTGTAGCCGATGGCGGTCAGCGCGTCGAATATCGCGGCAAAATCGATATTGCCGGTGCCGAGGAAGCCGCGATGGCTCTCGCCGATATGGACATAGCCGATCTTCCCGACCGCATTGCGAATGGCCAGGCCGACATCGGCCTCCTCGATGTTCATATGGAAGCTGTCGAGATGCAGGAAGATGTTGTCGGAGCCGCTGTCCGCGATGAAGGCCATGCCTTGCGCGGCGGTGTTGAGCAGATTGCTTTCGAAGCGGTTGACGATTTCGAGGTTGAGGGTGACGCCGGCTGATTTTGCCGTGTCCGCCACCTCGGCCAGCGTCCCGGCGCTGCGGTTCCACTGGTCACGCGTCGGCGCCTCGCTCTGCAAGCCGTGGCTGGTGCTGAGTATGCCCGCAACCTTCTGGCCGCCGAGATCGCGGGTCAGCGCGATCGTACGTTCCAGGATTTCGACGCCGTGCGCGGCAATCGTTTTGTCGGCGCTCGAAATATCGCCGTCGGCCGGCAGTCCAATGCTGATCGCAACGCCGAGGCCGAGATCGGCGATCCGCTTGGCCAAGCCGTCAATGTCGACATTGGCGGGATCGAGATAGGAGAATTCGATCAGGTCGAAGCCGGCTTCCCTGGTGTTGGCCAGCGTCCGCTCGAGGTCGCCCTGCGCCGAGCTCGCCGACCAGACGAATGAGTGGATTCCGATGCGCGACATGATTGTCTCCGGTTATTTCCAGCTGACCCAAGTCCAAAGCGGTTTTGGAAATCCTTTGCTCGCACAAAACGGTGCGCCCGGGCACCCCGCCCGCACCAGGCTTGGGAGGCTTAGCGAGCCGCGGTCCAGCCCTTGTAATCCTTCAAATTGTCGGCCGTGATCAGCTTCGGGTCGAGCAGCACCGTCGGCTCGGCCGGCTTCTTGCCGGCAAGCAGGTCAGCCGCCATCGTCAGCGACTGGCCGGCCATCACATAGGGATCCTGCGAGGCCGAGGCCTTGATCATCGACGTGCCGGAGGCGAGTTCCTTCTCGATATCGGGTGCACCGTCGACCGCGGTGAAGATGAACTCCGAGCGGTTGAGCTGCTTGGCCGCAAGCTGGGCGCCGATCGCCGTCGGATCGTTGATGGCGAAGACCGCGTCGACCTTGTCGAAACGCGTCAGCAGCGACTGGAACACTTTCAGGCCGCCGTCACGCGAGCCTTCGGCGTTCTGGTCGTCGGAAAGGATCTTGATGTCGGGGTGCTTTGCCAGCACGTCCTTGCAGCCCTTGACCCGCTCCAGGATCGACGACGAGGCCGGGCCATTGAGGATGACATAGTCGCCCTTGCCGCCGGTATTATCGACCAGATACTGGCACGCCTCTTCGCCGGCCTTGACGTTGTTGGTCATCACGGTGACGTCGGCGCCCGGCGCCGAAACGTCGAAAGCGGCAACGACGATGCCGGCCGCCTGCGCCTTCTTCACCGCCGGCGCGATCGCCTTGGCATCGACTGCGTTGAGCATAATGACGTCGACACCGGCAGCGATGAAGGAATCGACCTGCGATACCTGCTTGTTGAGATCGTAGTCGGCCGATACCGAGGTCACCTGCACATTCGGGTTGATCTTCTTGGCCGCGTCCTCGATGCCCTTGATGGTGGCGACGAAGAACGGGTTGCCGAGCAGTCCGACCGAGATGCCGACCTTGTTCAGATCCTTTGCCGATGCCGGCGCGATGACGGCGGCCGCAAGGGCGACGCCGCAGAGCAGTTTAGCGATGGTCTTCATTGTTTTATTTTCCTCCTGATGCCCCGCGCCTCTCACGGTGCGTTACACATGAAACCGGCTCGTTGGATGCCGGCGACTAAGGGCCATCACGTTCTTGCTCCTGCCTGGAGCCGGTAACGGTCGAGGGCGACCGCCACGATGATGACCAATCCCTTGATGATGTACTGCCAGATGTCCGAAACACCGGCGAGGATGAGCCCGTTGGACAGCACGGCGATGATCAGGCCGCCGATCAGCGTGCCCCAGATCGAGCCGACACCGCCGACGAAACTGGTGCCGCCGAGGATGACTGCGGCAATGGCGTCGAGTTCGTAGGACTGGCCGAGCTGAAGCCCGTTGGCGGCATAGAGCCGGGCCGCCGACATGGCGCCGCCAAGGCCGGCCAGAAGGCCGGAAACGCCGTAGACGAAGAGCAGCACCAGCGGCACCTTGATGCCGGTCAGCCTGGCGGCCTCGGCGTTGCCGCCGACGGCGTAGATCCAGGTGCCGAGCACGGTGCGCTTGAGCACCAGCCAGGACAGGACGACGACCGCCAGCGCGATGATTACCAGCCACGGAATGCCGAACAGCGAACCGTTGCCGATGAAGTCGAACGGCAGGTCCGCGTTGAACACCGTCGTGTCCTGGCCGAGCAGGCGGGCGACGCCGCGCACGGCGGTCAGCGATCCCAGCGTGACGATGAAGGGCGGCAGCTTGATATAGGCGATCAGCAGCCCGTTGATGACGCCGAAACCGAGCCCGACGAGAATGGCCGCGGGCACGCCCAGCAGTCCCCAATCGGGCACCAGCGACACCATCACCGCCACCATCGCCGAGGCGGCAAGGATCGAGCCGACGGACAGGTCGATGCCGCCGGTCAGGATGACGAAGGTCATGCCGGCGGCCAGCACGATGTTGATCGACGATTGCTGCATGACGATCAGCAGGTTGGTCTGGGTGAAAAAGCGCGGATTGATGAACTGGAAGCCGACCGCCAGCAGGATCAGGATCGGCAGCATGCCGAGTGCGGCGATGGCGGTACGCCACCTCGTGCTCCTGCCGACCGCCCGGTCGTCCGCTTTCATCGTGTCGGCCACCTTGTCGGTCATCGCTGAGCCGCTCCCGTTGCAAGTTCCATGATCGCTTCCTGCCGCAGCGGCTCGCCCTCCGACGCCGTCACCTCGCCGGCAATGGTGCCGTCGCGCATCACCAGCACGCGGTCGGCGATGCCGATCACCTCCGGCAGTTCGCTGGAGATCATCAGGATGGCGATGCCTTTCTTGGCCAGGTTGTCGATCAGCCGATAGATTTCCGACTTCGCCCCGACATCGACGCCGCGGGTCGGCTCATCGAGGATGACGACCTGCGGCTCGGTTTCCAGCAGGCGGGCGAGCAGCACCTTCTGCTGGTTGCCGCCCGACAGCGAGCCGGCATTGGCCTGCACCGAGCTGGTGCGGATGGAGAGGTCTGACACCGCCTTGGCGGCGCGCTTTTCGGCAGCCGTGAAGTCGCGCAAACCGCCGGCCTTCGCGTCCTTTGCCAGCACGCCCATGCTGATATTGTCGGAGATCGACATGTCGAGAAACAGGCCAAGTTGCTTGCGGTCCTCGGTCAGGTAGGCGATGCCGGCATCGAGCGCCTCGCTCGGCGAACCGATGGATATCGGTTTGCCGCCGAGCTCCAGCGTGCCTGATGTGTGCCTGTCGGCGCCGAAGATCAGCCGTGCCAGTTCGGTGCGGCCCGAGCCGACCAGGCCGGCCAGTGCCAGCACCTCGCCCTTGTGGAGGTCGAAGGAACAATTCTTTATGAGATTGCCGTCCGACATGCCGCGCACCGACAGCGCGATGGCGCGCTTGCTGTCCGGCGGACGGTGATCCTTCTTGTAGAACGTCGACAGATCGCGCCCGACCATCATCGATACCAGGCGCGAGGCGTTCAGGTCGGCGCGGTCGAGCGTGCCGACATAGCCGCTGTCGCGTAGCACGCTGACGCGGTCGGCGAGCTGGTAGACCTCTTCCATGCGGTGGCTGATGTAGATGATGGCGATGCCCTGCGACTTCAGCGTCGCGATCACCTCGAACAGCCGGTCGGTCTCACGCGAGGTCAGCGACGTGGTCGGCTCGTCCATGACGATGATGCGCGCATTGGTCGACAGCGCGCGGGCGATTTCCACCAGCTGTCGCTCGCCGAGCGACAGGCTTGCGACTGGAGTGCGCGCCGAGAAGGTCACGCCGAGCCGCGCGATGATCTCGCTGGCGCGCCGATTGCACTGCTCGCGGTCGACAACGCCGAACCGTCGCGGCTCGTTGCCGAGAAAAATGTTCTGCGCTACCGACAGATTAGGCGCCAGCGACAGCTCCTGATAGATGACCGCAATGCCGGCGGCGCGCGCCTTGATCGGGTCGCCAGTCGCGGCCGGCACGCCGTCGATCAGGATTTCGCCGCCGGGGTCCGGCCGGTAGGCGCCGGACAGCACCTTCATCAGCGTCGACTTGCCGGCACCGTTTTCGCCCATCAGCGCGTGCAGCTCGCCGGCGTGAACGGTCAGCGACACATCGTGCAAGGCGCGGATCGCACCGAACGTCTTGGAGATGTGGCGCATCTCCAGCACCGGCTGGCGCACCGTCTCGATCCGGGCGGCGGCGCTCATCGCGCACCTCCTGCAGCTGCGCTGGCCACAGCCCGGTCGGCGGCAAGGCCGCGCCAGTCGTTGCGATAGCCGGCAAGGCCGCTGAAACTTGCCGCATGCACCGCCTCCGGCGCTTCGATGGCAAACTCGCGTCCGACGCTTTCGAAGGCAAGTGCGGCAGCACCGGTGGCGCTGCCCTCCAGCGTTGCGCCCTGCAGGAAAGCCTGCCCGGGCCGCAACTGCGCCAGCAACGCGGCAAGCAGCCCGCCATTGTTCAGGCCGCCGTCGACGATCACTGTGTTGTCCGAATGGATCAGCTCGAGGCACAGATCGACCATCAGCGCGACATAGAGCAGCGCCATGGCCGCGCGTTCCTCGGCATTGGGCGTACGCCCGACCAGTTCGCCGCGGCGGTGCGGCATCGGGCCGCCGGGCGCGAAGCTCGGCAGCGCCATAATGCCGGCGTCGATCACCCGTTGTATCGATGACGGCGCGATTGCGCCCTGCCAGCCGGCGCTGATCGTGGCGAATTCGCGCCCGCCCATGAAGCGGACGGTTGGCACCGGGCTGCCATCGACATCGACATTGACCAGCATGTCGCGCTCACCGTCGAGTGCGTCGAGCGGGCAGTCCGGATTGAGCACGACCACCCAGGTGCCGGTCGAGACCACGGTCACCGGCCCGAGCTGCTGCCGGCGGTAGGCATGGAGCGCGGCATTGCTGTCGTGGACGCCATTATGGATGGCGACTGGCTTCGCGGCCTGGCCGAAGCGCTGCTCGCCGATCACCGCGCCGGCACGCTCGAAGGCGGGCATCTGGCCGCGCCAGCCTTCGGCATCGACCAGCGAGCTGAAATCGCGTTTGCGCGGCGCCCATAAATGCGAGTGGCAGCCAAGATACGACACTTCCGATACCGGCCGGCCGCCAAACCGCCAGCTCCAATATTGGGGGTAGCCGAGGATCGATTTCGCTGTGTCGAAGGCACCGGGCTCCACCTCCTTCAGCCACAACATGTGGCGGCCGTAGTTGAAGCCAAGCGGCAGGCGCGGCGAAAAGGTCTCGGCAAAATCCGGAATGCGGCGGTCGATCTGCGCGGCGATTTCAGCTGGCGGTTCCTGCTCGTAATCGAGGATCGGATGCGTCAGCGCGGCTTCGTCGACCAACGCGAAGGTGCAGCCATGGCCGGATACCATCAGCCCTTCCACGCCATGCGTGTCGACTGCATCATCAACGGCGCGAGCCGCCCAGTCGTGCAGCGCTGGCTCGTCGAGCACGCTGAAGCCGCCTTTGCGGATCCAGCTCGGCTGGGTGCGGCGCTCGTCGAGGATCTGTCCGTCCTGGCCGAAGACGAACAGCTTCGAATTGGTCTTGCCGAAATCGAGGACGGCGATGTTCACTGGGCGCCTCCCGAGGAAGCCGCGATCCGCACCATGACGCCGGCATCTTCGAGCGTGCGGGCATCTGTCTCGGACAGGCCGTCATCGGTGACCAGCGTGCCGATCCGCGACAGCGGCAGTGCCACATTGCGCGCGTGGATCGACAGTTTTCGGCTGTCGGCCAGCACGACGATCTGGTCGGCGCAGAGGCTGAGCTCGACGATCGAGCGGACCAGCAGCGGGTGCGATTCCAGAAGGCCTTCCTGGCCGATGCCTTGCGCGCCGAGAAAGAACTTCGAGGCGTAGAACGGCACCGTCTGCGTCAGCGAATGGATGATGCCCGGCTCGCGGTGCAGTTCGCCGCCGGCGACGGTGAGGCTGCAATGGCCGTGGTCGCTGAGATAGGCCGCGAGCGGCATCGAGTTGGTGTAGAGCCGGATGTTGCGGTCCGCGAGCTTGACGCCGAGATGGAAGCAGGTCGAACCGCCATGCACGATGACCGCGTCGCCGTCGCGCACCATGGTGGCGGCGAGAGCGGCGATCTGCCGCTTGGCCTCGACGGCGAGGTCGCGGTTCTCGTCATAGGGCCTGGCATAGGCGACGCCGGCTTGCGAAGCGCCATCGAGCGCCGAGATGCCGCCATAGACCTTGCGCGCTTCGCCGGCCTCGTCGATCTTGTCGATGTCGCGCCGCACTGTCGCCGCCGACACGCCAAGCCGCTCCTGCAGCTCGCGCACCGATGCGAAAGGCCGGTCCCGCAAAAGCTCGACAATCTGGCGCTGGCGGCCGGAGTCGCTCAACCCTTACCTCCCAATGCGCTTGCCTCCCAAGCATTTGCACGGCATTGCCATTTTGCACGGCAATTGGTGCAACTTACTCAACACGCCTCGGATTGCAAGCCTGATCTGACGCGATAACATCACTGTTGACGTAACTTACTCGCATCTGCGATACCAGCGTCGGTCTTCGTCCCGGCACCGGGACGTCCAAAGCCGTGGCCACGCGGCCGGTTTGTGGAGGAATTTCGATGACGATCAGTGCGGATGCGCAGGAACTGGCAGCGCTGCGGTCGCTTTCGGCCGCCATCGGCAGCGACCCGCATCTGACCCAGGCCGCCGGCGGCAACACCTCGCTGAAAGCCGGCGACACCCTCTGGATCAAGGCCTCCGGCACCTGGCTGAAGGACGCGCTCATCGCCGACATCATGGTGCCGGTCGGCATCCCGCCATTGCTCGACGCCATCGAACGGCGCGACCCGGCCGCCGAACAGCCGCAGGCCTTCACTGTCGACGCCCTCAACGCGCGCGGCTTGCGCCCGTCGATCGAGACCACCGTGCATGCGCTGATGCCGCAGCGCATCGTTCTGCATGTTCACTGCGTCGAGACCATTTCGCTGGCCGTGCAGGCCGACTGCGAGGCCGAGGCCGCCAGGCGGCTCGACGGCCATCAATGGGCGTATATTCCCTATCGCCGGCCGGGACTGCCGCTCGCGCAGGGTATCGCCGAGCGCCTTCGGCCAGGCGTGGATATCCTGATCCTCGGCAATCACGGCCTGGTCGTTGCAGCCGAGACCGTCGCCGCGGCCGACATGCTGCTGCGGCGCGTGACACGACTGTTGGCGCGGCCGCCGCGCCAGGTGGCGGAACCGGACATCGCGGCATTGACGGCGCGCGCCGGCGACAGCGACTACAGATTGCCGGCGGACGTTGAGGCGCATGCGGTGGCGATCGACCCCGAAAGCTGCCGCATGGCTTCGGCTGGCAGCCTCTACCCCGACCACGTCATCTTTCTCGGCGAAGGCTCGGTCCTGGCGAGACCGGACGAGGGTGTGAAGCGCGTCATCGAGCGCTGCGGCGCCGCACCCGTGGCGATCCTGTTTCCTGGACTCGGCGTGTTGATGCGCGGCGACGCCGGCGCCGGTGCCGACGCCATGCAGCGCTGCCTTTCCGACGTGACAGCGCGGATCAATGTCGCGGCGAAGCTGAATTATCTGACAGCGGCGGAGAATAACGAGCTGATCAACTGGGACGCCGAAAAATATCGCCAGAAACTCAATGCCGGAGGCAGCTGACATGCCGCGTTCGTCTGGTCCGCTTGCCATCGGCATCGACATCGGCACATCCGGCGCGCGCGCCGTCGCCATGCGTCCGGACTTTTCAATTGCCGCGCATTCCGCTATTGCCCTCGAGCGATTTGGGCCGAACGGCCGCGACCCAGCCATATGGTGGGAGGCGGTCGGCGCGACGTTGGCGGAACTGCTCAAATGTATCGATCGCGCGGCAGTGCGCTCGATCGCCGTCGACGGTACGTCGGGCACGCTGCTGCCGGTCGACGGCGCCGGGCGGCCGCTGGCCGAACCGCTGATGTACAACGACAAGGTCGCTGACGACACTATCCTGACTGAAATAGCCGGCGCGGCACCGGCAACGAGCGCTGCACTTGGGGCGACCTCCGGTCTCGCCAAGGCGCTGTCTTTCCAGCACCTGCCCGGCGTCGCCACTGTGCTGCACCAGGCAGACTGGATCGCCGGACAGTTTTCCGGCCGCTTCGATGTCAGCGACGAGAACAACGCCCTGAAGACCGGCTACGACGTCGGGGCCCGGCACTGGCCGGACTGGATCGCGGCGACCGGCGTGCGCATGGAATTCCTGCCCCGCGTCGTGCGGCCGGGCGATGTCACGGACACGCTCACCGCCAGCGCTGCGAAAATGTTCGGCCTGCCGCGCGACGTGGTTATCGTTGCCGGCACGACGGATGGCTGCGCCTCATTCCTGGCGACCGGTGCGAGTGCCGCGGGCGACGGCGTTACCGCGCTCGGCTCGTCGCTGACCATCAAGATCCTCTCCGACCGGCCGATCTCGGCGCCGCAATTCGGCATCTACAGCCATCGGCTGGGTGACACCTACCTGGCGGGCGGCGCCTCGAACTCCGGCGGCAAGGTGCTGGCCCAGCATTTCCCCGTCGCCCGCATTGTCGAACTCAGCAAAAAAATCGACCCGGCGACGAAGACCGGCCTCGATTATTACCCGCTGCCGGCGCCGGGCGAACGCTTCCCCATAGCCGATCCGGCGCTGCCGCCGCGCCTCGAGCCGCGGCCCGCGGACGACGCCGACTATCTGAAAGCGATGTTCGAGGGTATTGCGGCGATCGAAGCGCTCGGCTATCGCCGGCTTGCCGAACTCGGCGCCCCCCGGCTGACATCGGTCAGGAGCGTCGGCGGCGGTGCGGCCAATCCGGCCTGGACAGCGATCCGGCAGCTCAAGCTTGGCGTCGCTCTCGTGCCGGCTCTTTCGGAGGAGGCCGCTGCCGGCACGGCGCGGCTGGCGCTGATGGGCGCAAGCGCAGCGGGGCTTTTATGACGGCCAAGGCAATTCAACACCTCGACGGCATCGCCGCGCTGACCGACCGCTATCAGGTGTTCCTGCTCGACCAATTTGGTGTGCTGCACGACGGCACCAGCGCCTATCCAGGTGCTGTCGAAGCGTTGTCGGCACTCAAGCGCGCCGGCAAGACCATCGTACTGATCTCGAATTCCGGCAAGCGGGCGCAACCCAATGAGCGCCGCCTGCTGAAGCTCGGCTTCGAACCGGGAAGCTGGGATCACTTTGTCTCCTCCGGCGAGGTGGCGTGGCGCTCCTTCCACCAAATGGCAGCATCCGGAGCCCTGCGCCCGCAGACAAAATGCCTGCTGATCCGCCGCGACAATGACCGTTCGGCTGTCGACGGCCTGCCCTTCGTCCTGGCCAAGGACGGCAACGATGCCGAACTGGTGCTGATTTCCGCCAGCGAGGGCGATCGCTACGACCTCGACCATTATCGCCGGCTTCTTGGTCCGGCGGCGGCGCGGCGGGTGCCATGCTTCTGCACCAATCCCGACAAGATCATGCTGACTGCCGTCGGCCCTCGCTTCGGCGCCGGCCGGCTCGCCGATCTCTATGAGAGCCTCGGCGGCAGCGTGGCGCGCATTGGCAAGCCCAATCCGCAGATATTCGAGGCAGCGCTGGCACTGGCGGGCCACCCGGAGCGCGACAGCGTGGTCTGCGTCGGCGACAGCGTCGAGCACGACATCGCCGGCGGCAACGGCGTCGGCGTCGCGACGACGCTGGTCCTGTCGGGCATATTGGCGGGGGCGCCTGACCTGGAGGACGTTTTCGCCACGCTGAACGCCCGTCCCGACTACATCGCGGATAGCTTCAGGTTTCGCTGAGTTGTTAAGGCGAGACAAAGCTAATCCAGGTTGAAACGCCCGATCACCGGCACATGGTCCGAGGGCCGTTCCCAGCCGCGCGCCGGCCGCAGGATTTCATAGCCGGCAAAATGCGGCACCAGGTTTGGCGACGACCAGACATGGTCGAGGCGGCGGCCGCGATTTGAGGCCTGCCAATCCTGGGCGCGATAGCTCCACCAGGTGTAGAGTTTCTCCTCGTAAGGCACATTGAGCCGCATCAGGTCGATCCAGTCGCCGGCGAGCCGCATTGCCTCGAAGTTTTCCGTCTCGACCGGCGTATGGCTGACGACATTGAGGAGCTGCTTGTGCGACCAGACATCGTGCTCGAGCGGCGCGATGTTGAGGTCGCCGACCAGGATCGAGCCGGAGTGCTCGTCATGCTCGGCGCGGACGGCGTTCATCTCGGCAACGAAATCGAGCTTGTGCTTGAACTTGCGGTTGACGGCCGGGTCGGGCTCGTCGCCGCCGGCCGGAACGTAGAAATTGTGCAGCAGGATCGTTTTGCCGCCGGCCTTGACGGTGACCGACAGATGCCGGCTGTCGTCGATCTCGCAGAAGCGGCGCTTTTCGACCACCTCGATCGGACGGCGCGCTATGGTCGCAACGCCGTGATAGCCCTTCTGGCCGTGGAAGGCGATGTGCTCGTAGCCGAGCTTGTGGAACGCCTTCTCCGGAAACAATTCGTCCGGAACCTTGGTTTCCTGCAGGCAGAGCACGTCCGGCGCCTGCTCGACCAGCAGGCGCTCGACGATCGGCATGCGCAGCCGGACGGAGTTGATGTTCCAGGTAGCGACGGAAAACGGCATGTGGGGTTCCGGACAACGCAAGATCCGCCGGATGGCTCCGACGGAAGTCAATCGCGGAAACTACTGCCAGCCGCGCACCGCAAAAACAAGCCGCCCGCACCAACGCGGAAAAGCCATCCAGCAGCAGTAGCAAGTTACCGCGTCTTGGTGTTCAGCTCGCGGTTCGCCGTATAGTCGATGGCGAAGGTGTCGGGGGCGAAGCTGACGCCCTCCTTGGTGTTGAAGATCATCACCGTCGTGTCCTTGCCTTGCGCATCGGTGATGGTCCACTGCCGCAATTCATAAGATTTCGGATCGAACATCATGGTGATCTTCGAATTGCCGAACACCGATTTGTCGGCAAGCTGGATGGTGGTGAGATCGTCCTCTTCCTTGACGCTTCTGACGCGCCCGCCCGACAGATCGATCTTGTCGTCGAGCAGCAGCTTCAGCGGCGTCTTCGACAGCGGATAGAGGTCGGAGGTCCGCAGCTTCTTGTTGAGGATGACCACCGACTTGCCGTCGGAAATCACCCTGAAATTCGAGGCGCCGTCGTAATTGAAGCGGATCTTGCCCGGCCGTTCCAGAAAGAACTTGCCGCCGGTCTGCTCGCCCTTGGGTCCGAACTGCACGAACTCGCCGCTCATCGATTTGACCGAGGAGAAATGATCGGCGATCTTCTGCGCCGTCGCCGGAACCGCTGCTTGCGCCGACGCCAGCAACTGGAAGCCGGGCACGAGGTTGGCGGCCGCCGCACCGGCCAGGACCAGGCCGAGGCCGAGCACCTGCCGGCGGGTTGGGGCGAAATCCCTGCTTGGGGCGAGAGTTGCGTTTTTCATGCCGGTCACCATCATCTGATTGCTTGCTCGTTATATTGGTCTGGCCCCCCAGTTGGGCTTAAGTTTGGCGGGCCGCACGGCGCCCGTCCGCTGTAACGCGCCAAAAGGTTCAAAGTTGCCGGCGCGGACGCGCTCTAGAACTTGTCGTCCTCCGTCGGCACCAGGATTTCGCGTTTTCCGGCATGGTTGGCCGGGCCGACAATGCCTTCCTTCTCCATCTTCTCGATGATCGAGGCGGCGCGGTTGTAGCCGATGCCGAGCCGGCGCTGGATGTAGCTGGTCGAGGCCTTGCCGTCGCGCAGCACCACCGCGACCGCCTGGTCGTAGGGATCGTCGGAATCCTCGAAATTGCCGCCGTCGCCGCCGCCACTGCCTTTGCCCGTCGGCTCGTCGTCATCCTTGTCGTCATCCTCGGTGATGGCGTCGAGATATTCCGGCACGCCCTGCAGCTTCAGATGCGCGACAATTTTCTCCACCTCGTCGTCGGAGACGAAGGGACCGTGCACGCGCTGGATGCGGCCGCCGCCGGCCATGTAGAGCATGTCGCCCATGCCGAGCAGCTGTTCGGCGCCCTGCTCGCCCAGGATGGTGCGGCTGTCGATCTTCGATGTCACCTGGAAGGAGATGCGGGTCGGGAAATTCGCCTTGATGGTGCCGGTGATGACGTCGACCGACGGCCGCTGCGTCGCCATGATGACATGGATGCCGGCGGCGCGCGCCATCTGCGCCAGGCGCTGCACCGCGCCTTCGATGTCCTTGCCGGCGACCATCATCAAATCGGCCATCTCGTCGATGATGACGACGATGTAGGGCATCGGCTCGAGGTCGAGGTTCTCCGTCTCGTAGATCGCCTCGCCGGTTTGGCGGTCGAAGCCGGTCTGCACGGTGCGCGAGATCCTTTCGCCCTTTTTCTCGGCCTGCTGCACGCGCGCGTTGAAGCCGTCGATGTTGCGGACGCCGACCTTGGACATCTTGCGGTAGCGGTCCTCCATCTCCCGCACGGTCCATTTCAGCGCCACCACAGCCTTCTTCGGATCGGTGACGACCGGCGTCAGAAGATGCGGAATGCCGTCATAGACCGAGAGCTCCAGCATCTTTGGATCGATCATGATCAGCCGGCAGTCCTGCGGCGTCAGCCGATAGAGCAGCGACAGGATCATGGTGTTGATGGCGACGGACTTGCCCGAGCCGGTGGTGCCGGCGACCAGCACGTGCGGCATTTTGGCGATGTCGACGATCACCGCCTCGCCATTGATGGTCTTGCCCAGCGCCAGCGCCAGCTTGGCCTTGGTGGTTTCGAAATCGCGGCTGGCCATGATCTCGCGCAAATAGACCGTCTCGCGCCTGGCGTTCGGCAATTCGATGCCGATCGCGTTGCGGCCGGGCACCACGGCGACACGGCAGGCGATGGCGCTCATCGAGCGGGCGATGTCGTCGGACAGGCCGATGACCCGCGACGATTTGATGCCGGGCGCCGGTTCCAGCTCGTAGAGCGTGACGACCGGACCCGGACGCACATGGATGATTTCGCCCTTGACGCCGAAATCCTCCAGCACGCCCTCGAGCAGGCGGGCGTTCTGCTCCAGCGCGTCCTTGGACAGGCTGGCGTCGCGCACCACGTTCTTTGGTTCCGACAGGAAGTGCAGCGACGGCATCTCGAATTTTTCCGAGCCGATCAGCGAAGTCTGCGCCTCGCGCTGGACGCGGGCGCCGGGGGCCGGCCGCGGCGCCGGCGCCTCGACGCGTGTCGCCGCGTCGGAACGGAAGTTCTGCACCTTTGCCGTCGGCGCCGCGCGGCGCTGGCCGGCCGGCTCGGGCGCGAAATCCATGTCGTCGTCATGGTCGTCGTTATCGAAGACGTCGGCATCGTCAGGGTCGATCGAGGCACTGCGGTCGTTGACCATGGCGGCGAAGAATTCCGGCTCGACGCGGGCGCGCCCGCCCGGGCTCATCCGCGCCTCGGCGAACTCGGCCGATTCGACCCGTTCGGCCGCCCGCCGCCAGGCGCTGGGGCGCGGTTCCATCTCCGGCTCGAAATCGTCGCGCTCGCGCCGGCGCGCGGCGCGGCGGCGCAGATAGGCCCGCAGCGACAGCCACCAGTGGGTGATGGCGCCAAGCGCCAATATACCTTCGTCGCCCTCGTCCTCTTCATTGTCGAAAAGCAGGTCGTCCTGCGGATCGGGCACTGCAGGCTGTTCGAGGACCGCAAAGCCGTTCTTGCGCGAAATCAGCGCCGAGCCATACAAGAATACCCACAGCGCCGGCGCTGCCAGGAGCACGGCGAGCACGCTGGCGACGAGGCCGGTCGGATAGCCGCCGATGACCAGGCCCGGGATATTGAGCACCATGTCGCCGAAGACGCCGCCGAGGCCGGTCGGCAGCGGCCAGGTCTTGGGCGGCACCACGCAGCCGGCAATTGCCGCGCCAAGCAGCGAAAACCCGAACCAGGCCAGCGCCCGTTTCGGCAGCCGGTCGACGCCGCGCGCGGTAAACAGCAGAAATCCCCAGATCACCGCCGGCACCAGCGCCGCAACGGCGGCAAGTCCGAAGAACTGCATGGCAATGTCCGAAAAGACGGCGCCGGCATAACCCATTGCATTGGTGACGATATTGTCGGTGGCATGCGAAAAGCTCGGATCGGCGACGTTCCAGGTGGCAAGGGCCGCGACGCCGAAACCAACCAGAGCAAACAGCCCGGCACCGACCAGCCGCCCGACCTGGCGCCTCGCGAACGACCGGATGCCGTGCCCCGTATCGGCCAGCGCAAGCGGTGCTGAAGCCCCTGAACGCATGCTCTTCCTCGTCTGTCGTTGCCCGGCCGGGCGCGGACGCGCAACACGGCAGATTCGGCTGTCAGACTAGCGGCGGGAAGGTTAAGGGCGCATTAACCATGGGCATTCTGCGTCACCGGAACGGGCGACCGCCACCACAGTTCGAAGCCGCTGCGGCCGATGTTTCACGCCGCCGGCGGATCGAGCACCTTGATCAAGCGACCGTGATTGAGCCATCACGGCCATCCGCGCGCAAAAAAGAGGCCCGGAAATCTTCCGGGCCTCAAGGCGTGAGCCCTTTCGGGAGCATCACGACGGGATCTTCCCGGCACCGGCAAAACGCCGGTACCAGCCAATACCTTTACGGCACCACTTCGCCGTGCTGGCTGATGTCGAGGCCTTCGACCTCTTCCGGGGTGGAAGGACGCAGGCCGACCAGCGCCTTGACGATGTAGAGGATCACGAAGCTCGCGATCGCCGTCCACAGGATGGTGAAGACGATACCGTAGAGCTGCTTGCCGACAGAGGCGCCCGAGCCGAGGCTGTTGATCGCCGGATCGGCGAGCACGCCGGTCAGCAATGCACCGATGATGCCGCCGATGCCGTGCACGCCGAATGCATCGAGCGAGTCGTCATAGCCGAACGCGTGCTTGAGCTTGACGGCCGAGACGTAGCAGAGCACGCCGGCGACGATGCCGACGATGAAGGCGCCGGTCGGATTGACGAAGCCGGAAGCCGGCGTCACCGCGACCAGGCCAGCGACGGCGCCCGAGATGATGCCGAGAACGCTCGGCTTCTTGGCGACGATCCATTCGGCGAACATCCAGGCGAGCGCCGCAGCAGCAGCGGCAACCTGGGTGTTCAGCATCGCGGCACCGGCAAGGCCGTCGGCGGCCAGTTCCGAGCCGGCGTTGAAGCCGAACCAGCCGACCCACAGCAGCGAAGCGCCGATGACGGAGTAGACGAGGTTGTGCGGCGCCATGTTGGTGGTGCCGTAGCCTTCACGTTTGCCGAGAACCAGCGCGCAGACCAGGCCGGCAACACCGGCATTGATGTGAACGACCGTGCCGCCGGCGAAATCGAGAACGCCGGCTGTGCCGAGGAAGCCGCCGCCCCACACCCAGTGCGCGATCGGGGCGTAGACCACCAGCAGCCACGCGCCCATGAAGATGAGCAGCGCCGAGAACTTCATGCGTTCGGCGAAGGCGCCGGCAATCAGCGCCGGCGTGATGATGGCGAAGGTCATCTGGAACATCGAGAAGACGAACTCAGGAATGTTCGCCACGCCCGGCAGCCACAGCGAGGAGGTGGTGATGCCGTTGTGGAAGAACTTCGAGAAGCCGCCGAGATAGGCATTCATGCCGCCGCCATCCGAGAAGGCCAGCGAGTAGCCGAACATGAACCACAGCACCGTCACCAGGCAGGTGATGGCAAAGCTCTGCATGATGGTGGCGAGCACGTTCTTTTTGCGCACCATGCCCCCATAAAACAGCGCCAGGCCCGGTATGGTCATCATCAGCACCAGCGCCGTCGAGGTCAGCATCCAGGCTGTGTTGCCGGTGTCGAGCGCGGGCGCAGGGGCAGCCGGTGCCGCCGGTGCCGCTTCCTGCGCGAACGCAGCAACCGTGCCCAGTGCAGCGAGAGCGAGCGAACCTAAAACGGCCGCGCGTCCCGTTATCTTCAAGGTGGAAGGAATATTCATTGAACTCTCCATTGGAATACGTATCCGCAGCTCAAAGCGCGTCGGTGTCTGTTTCGCCGGTGCGAATGCGCACCGCCTGGTCGATGCCGAAAACGAAGATCTTGCCGTCGCCGATCTGGCCGGTCTTGGCCGCCGCGGTGATGGCTTCGACGGCCTTGTCGACCATGTCGACAGCGACCGCGACTTCGATCTTGATCTTCGGCAGGAAGCTGACCGCGTATTCCGCCCCGCGATAGATTTCCGTGTGCCCCTTCTGACGTCCGTAGCCTTTTACTTCGGTGACGGTCAGGCCCTGGATGCCGACTGCGGTGAGCGCCTCGCGCACCTCGTCGAGCTTGAACGGCTTTATGATTGCCATCACGATCTTCATAAGGTTTCACCCTTTGCTGTTGCGGGTCCCCGCGTTTGCACGACTTCGCCGATCCCCATGAGAGCCGGAGAGTGCCCGCTAGGATTCAAGCTCCGTGCCAATTGCCGAAGCAGGGTGTTAAGCTGTTGTTAAACAACGAAATCGAGAAGGTCTGGCAGCTGCCTGTTCACAGGCGCGGCAGTGCATATGCTTAAAAAATAGGCAAATTTCGAAAAATGCCTACTCCGCAGGCGGCCGCTTCAGCCGGATGAGTCCTTCTTGGGCAACCGAGGCGATCAAGATGCCGTCGCGGGCAAACAGCGAGCCGCGGGTAAAGCCACGCGATCCTTGCGTCGACGGGCTGTCTTGCGTGTACAGCATCCAGTCGTCGAGCGGATGGCTGCGGTGGAACCACATGGCGTGGTCGAGGCTGGCTGCCTGGATATCACGATCGAAAATGGCGCGGCCATGGGCAAAGGTCGAGGTGTCGAGCAGCGTCATATCCGAGAGGTAAGCGAGCACGGCCGCCTGCGTGGCGCGGTCGGCCGGCACCGGGCCGGTGGTGCGGATCCAGATGTTCTGCTTCGGCTCGAGCTTTTCCCGGCTGGTATAATGCTTCAGCATCACCGGCTTCATCTCGATCGGCCGGTCGCGCTCCCAATAGCGCTTGATGCCGTCGGGCACGGCTTCGCCGAACTTGCCCAGCAATTCGCGCTGCGACAGCAACGTGTCGGGCGCCGGCACGTCCTGCGGCATCGGCACCTGATGTTCCAGGCCGACCTCATCCTGCTGGAACGAGGCTTCCAGCGAAAAGATCGCCTGGCCGTGCTGGATCGCCACGACGCGGCGCGTGGTGAAGGAGCCGCCGTCACGGATGCGGTCGACCTCGTAGATGATAGGCACCTTGGTGTCGCCCGGCCGCATGAAATAGCCATGCAGCGAATGCACGTGGCGCTCGGGCTCGACCGTTCGCTGCGCGGCGACCAGCGCCTGGGCGATGGTCTGGCCGCCGAAGATGCGCTGCCAATCGAGCTTGGGGCTGCGACCACGATACAGGTTGTGTTCCAGCTGCTCGAGGTCGAGAATGCCGAGAAGCTCGTCCATGGCTGCCGTCATCTTGACCTCGCCGCAAAATTACCATGGCGGTTTCCGACAGGAACAGCGGGCAGTCAAGGGCGGAATGCCCGGCGACAGTCAGGCTGCGAAAGGAATTGCCCATGGTCGACAGCAAGAATTCGCTCGACGTTCTGGTCGCCGGCGCCGGTTATATCGGCTTGGCCGCCGCCGTGTCGCTGAAGCAGGCGCGGCCGAGCCTCGCCGTCGCCGTCGTCGATGCCGCGCCGGCCGGCGTCTGGCAGAAGGACGGCCGCGCCTCGGCGATTGCCGCCGCCGCGTGCCGCATGCTCGACCAGCTCGGCGTCTGGAACGAGATCGCGCCGGAGGCGCAGGCAATCACCGAAATGATTGTCACCGATTCGCGCACATCCGATCCGGTCCGCCCGGTGTTCCTCACCTTCGACGGCGAGGTCGCGCCCGGCGAACCCTTTGCGCATATGGTCGCCAACAAGGATTTGAACGGCGCCTTGCGCCGGCGCGCCGAACAACTCGGCATCGGCATCATCGAAGGCGTCGCCGTCAGCGCCTTCGACATCAACGGCGCCGGCATAACGGTGCATCTTGCCGACGGCGCGACGCTGAAGACGCGGCTGCTGGTTGCCGCCGACGGCGTCAATTCGAAGCTGCGCGACATGGCCGGCATCAAGACGGTGAAATGGGAGTATGGCCAGTCCGGCATCGTCTGCACGGTGGCGCACGAGCGGCCGCACAACGGCCGCGCCGAAGAGCATTTCCTTCCCGCGGGCCCGTTTGCCACGCTGCCGCTCAAGCCGGGCAAGGACGGCACCAACCGCTCATCGATCGTCTGGGTCGAACGGTCGCAGGATGCCGAAAAGCTGGTCGCGGGCGACACCCTGGTCCTGGAATATGAACTCGAGCAGCGCTTTGGCCTCAAACTCGGCGAAATCCATATCGCCGACAAGCCGCGTGCCTGGCCTCTCGGGCTGACCATTGCGCGCGCCTTCGTCGCGCCGCGCATCGCCTTGGCCGGCGACGCCGCCCACGGCATCCACCCGATCGCCGGCCAGGGTCTCAATCTCGGCTTCAAGGACGTGGCGGCGCTGGCCGAAGTGGTGGTCGAGGGCGACCGGCTCGGCCAGGACATCGGCGCGCTCGACGTGCTCGAGCGCTACCAGCAATGGCGGCGTTTCGACACGGTGCAGATGGGCATCACCACCGATGTGCTGAACCGGATGTTTTCCAACGATTTCGGCCCGCTGCGCACTTTGCGCGACATCGGCCTCGGCCTTGTCGAACGCATGCCGCGGCTGAAGGGGTTCTTCATCCGCCACGCGTCGGGTCTGTCCGGCGACACGCCGAAACTGTTGAAGGGCGAGGCGATTTAGGCTTGGCAAGTGCGCGTCACTGGCCGTTCGGTCAGTTGACCTCGAAGCCCAGCTTCTGGCGCAGCCTGAGCATTCGCTGGTCGGAAATCTGCAGGCTTTGCCCACCCGCCTCCGCCACACGGCCGACCATCTGCAGCAGATCGTTCCTTTCAGCCGCGTCGAGGCGTTCGCGCAGGAACGGCGCCAGCTTGTCGATGACGACCGTGGCGTCGTCGATTTGCGAAGCCGCCCATTTGGCGTAGATCACCGCCTCATCGGTCTGCTTTTTATCGGCAATCTCCGAAATGACCGATTGAATGGCGGCTTCGCGTTGCGGCAGGATAGGACCGTTCTCGGAAACGATGGCGGTGATCAGCGTCGCGGCCGCCACGACCGGATCGTCGATCGCCGTCAGCGGCGAGAGTGCCGCCTGCTTGCGCAGCTTCTTGCGGCGCACATTGCCCTGCACGCGGCCAACGACGTCGGCAACCTCACGCGCCGCGTCGTTCATGATCTTCAGCCGGTACCACCAGAAGCCCGCTGCTCCGAGCAGGCCGATTGCTGCAATCAATATATGCATGCCCCGAAATCCCCCGATCTCGGCGACGATAGGAGAAGTATTGCTTCGCTTCAACACGCAAAAGTTGCGTCCGACGAAGAAAACGAAAGCCCATGCCAGTCGTTGGTCCCCGCCGCTCCGCGGAGGAACTTATCGAGACATCTCTATGACCCGGGCACCTTATAGATCGCCCGCACCTCGATCGTGCCGATTTCGGCCAGCGGAATCTCGCCCGCGATCTCCAGCGCCTCGTCGAGGCTCTCGGCCTCGATCATGACGAAACCGAGCAACTGCTCCTTGGTTTCGGCGAAGGGGCCGTCGGTGACCAGCCGCTTGCCCTTGCGCCTGCGAACGGTTTTCGACGTTTTCACCGATTGCAGCGCCTGCGCGATGATCAGCATCCCGCGTTGGTCCAATGACCGGTCATGGGCCATCGAATCGGCGTCGAGCTTGGCCAGCCTCTCGGGCGTCATTGCGTAGAGATCTTTTTCTTCACCATAAACCAGGCAAACATACTTCATTTTTATCTCCATTCCTGGCTTGAAGCCGAAGACGAGGCTACGGAAATCTCCGCGGAGCCCTTGCCTGCCGCAGAATCGAGACCGGCCGCAGCATAGTCGAGAAGAGATACCGCAATCCCGATAATGGCAATCGCCGCAAGCAATCGGCCGAAGCCGGAAGGCTGCAGGCGCGACCAGTCGGCTTGTTGTTCACCGGCCCTGTAGCCGGTGCTTGTGCAGTGAGCAGAAAACAGGTTGTTCATGTGGTCCTCCATCCGGCCACCAAGTCCATGGCCGCCCGCAGGACGGCCGGGACAGATGGAAGTCGACATTTTTGCACGCGTATTTTTTTCGAATTTTTTTTCGCTCGACATGATGTGTCACGCTGCCGCCGATACGAAAGCGTGGGTGGCCTTCGCTCCGGCGCGCGCTATAGTCGACTGGATGCCGATCACGGGCTCAATCACGACAATCAAGGAGGAATTGATGGACCGCACCGCCAACGCCGTTTGGAAAGGCAGTTTCAAGGAAGGCAAAGGCACGCTCGATACACAGAGCGGGACGCTGAAGGGCACGCCCTATTCCGCCAAGATGCGTTTCGAGGACGAGAGCGGCAAATCCGGCACCAACCCGGAAGAGCTGATCGCCGCCGCCCATGCCGGCTGCTACGCCATGCAGCTTTCGCATTTTCTCGCCGAGAACGGCACTCCGGCCGCCGAACTCGACGCCAAGGCCGTGGTAACGCTGGTTCCCGGCACCGGCATCATCGGCAGCGCGATCACCCTGGTCGGCAAGGTACCGGGCATCGATGCCGCCAAGTTCAAGGAATTGGCCGAGAAGGCCAAGGCCGAATGCCCGGTCTCGAAAGCGCTCGGCGCCATCAAAGTATCGCTCGACGCTAGGCTCGGGTGAGGGAGCTTTTATGCCTGATAGATTCCAACTGGTGTTGGAGTCCATCAATTGTTGAAGTCGGCGCCGCCCCTCATTGCCCTGCCGGGCATTTCTCCCCGTAAGTGACGGGGAGAAAGAAGCTGGCCGCAGCTGCGGCACTCTTCTTGCAACGTTGATGATTGACGAAACCGTCGAAGAGCGTCCCTCTCCTCGTCCCTATACGGGAGAGGTCGCCGGCAGGGCAATGAGGGGCGGCGCCAGCCAATCGAAAGTAGGCAACGAACACGTTACCTGAGGGGCCGTCCCCGACGTCTCGAAAATCCTTATCGCCCATCGCCGGACAGTGCGTCGAGACGGGCGCGCAATGCCGCGACCTCTTCCTCGAGGGCCTGCACGCGCGTCTCCAGATCCGACGCCGGCGAGGACGACTGCAGGGGCGCTGCGGCAGCCGACAGCTGCGGCGACCCGCTGAGCAGATGGACATAGCGATCCTCGCGCTGGCCTGGGCCGCGATCGATCTGCTGCACCAGCGGTGGCCGGCGGCCGATCAGCAGATCGAGATTGCCGCGAAGCTCGTCGATCGACGGCAGCCGCGCCATGCGCTCGCTTCGCGCCAGCAATTCATAGGCCGTCTGCGGGCCGCGCAGCAGCAACAGGCCGAGCAGCGCGATCTGCGCCGAGGTCAGGGAAAAGCGCTGCGCCACCACATGCTCGTAGCGCTCGACGCGCGACGCGAACACCTGCCTGACTAGGCCCTTCTGCTCGAGCTGGCCAAGCGCTCTTCTGACCTCGCCAAGTTCGACCGACATCACCGGCTCGCGCGCCGTCTTCTGGTTGGCCGCCGCATGTGCCGCATTGAGCGTCAGCGGATAGACGTCCGGCGTCAGCTCCTTCTTCTCGATAAGGCAGCCGAGCACGCGGGCTTCGATGGGAGAGAGGATGGGAAGGTCGATATCGGTCATAAGTTTGCTATCCTTTCGAACTCGGCGGGACAGCGCCCCCCTCTGTCCTGCCGGACATCTCCCCCTCTAGTGGGGAGATTGGCTGTCATCACCGCTTCGCCACTTTTCAAGGCTGCAGAAAGGGCGCTGTCCTCCAAGCTGCTAATCTCCCCCCTTGAGGGGGAGATGTCCGGCAGGACAGAGGGGGGCGCGAAGGATCGCTGCGGACGAGACGATCTCGGCTGCAACTCGCCCGCCGCCTACACCCGTCGCTCCACCATCATCTTCTTGATCTCGGCGATCGCCTTGGCCGGGTTGAGCCCTTTGGGGCAAGTCTGGGCGCAGTTCATGATGGTGTGGCAGCGATAGAGCCGGAACGGGTCTTCGAGATTGTCGAGCCGCTCGCCCGTCGCCTCGTCCCTGGAATCGATCAGCCAGCGATAGGCCTGCAGCAGCGTCGCCGGGCCGAGATAGCGCTCGCCGTTCCACCAGTAGCTCGGGCAGGAGGTCGAGCAGCAGGCGCACAATATGCACTCGTAGAGCCCGTCGAGCTTTTCGCGGTCCTCATGGCTCTGCAGCCATTCCTTGGCCGGCTCGGGCGACACCGTCTTCAGCCACGGCTCGATCGAGGCGTGCTGGGCGTAGAAATTGGTGAGGTCGGGCACCAGGTCCTTGACCACAGCCATGTGCGGCAGCGGATAGACCTTGATCGCGCCGGAAATGTCGTCGCAGCCCTTGGTGCAGGCCAGCGTGTTCGACCCGTCGATGTTCATGGCGCACGAGCCGCAAATGCCTTCGCGGCAGGAGCGGCGCAGCGTCAGCGTCGGGTCGATCTTGTTCTTGATCCAGAGCAGCGCGTCGAGCACCATCGGCCCGCAATCGTCCATGTCGACGAAATACGTATCCATGCGCGGGTTCTCGTCATCGTCCGGCGACCAGCGGTAGATGCGGTATTCGCGCAGATTGGTCGCGCCCTCCGGCTTCGGCCAGGTTTTTCCGGCCATGATCTTCGAGTTTTTCGGAAGCGTGAGTTCGACCATTACCTCAGGTCCTTTCGGATGACGAGCTTCAGCCCGGACCAGATCTCGTTCACGGCGGCGACCTTGACGTCGACGAGGTCGAGCTTCAGCGCCTCTGTGCGGATAACGTCCTCGGTGACGTCGGTCGGCACTTTCGATGCCTTCTTCGGCCATGACACCCAGACCATGCCGTCCCGCTTGATCGCCGCTTCGACGTCGCCGAGACGGTCCTCGATCTCGACACGCTGCCTGGTGAAGGCGTGAACGGCATCGTATTTCTCATGAACGCCAGAGATCGCCGACCAATCAGCCAGCCGGTCGACGTGGGCAAACTCGACGGCGTCTGCCAGATCGTCGAGTTCGGGCGGCAAGGCGACGAAGGCGGCAATCATCCCGTCCTTCAGGCCGAGCTTGGCCGGAAGGGGCGTGCCGGAATATCCCGCAACCGCCAGCGCCATCATCAATACACCCTGGCCTTCGGCGCGATCTTGGCCGGGTTGATGCCGCCGTCTGCTTCCTTAAGCAGCGTTTCGGTGTGCACCGGCCGGTAGGTGAGCGCCACCTCGCCGGCCTCGTTGAGCCGAGCCAGCGTATGCTTGCGCCAGTTGGCGTCGTCGCGGGCCGAAAAGTCCTCCCGCGCGTGCGCGCCGCGGCTTTCCTTGCGCGCCTCGGCGCCGTAGACGGTGGTGATGGCGTTGGCCATCAGGTTTTCCAGCTCCAGCGTCTCGACCAGGTCGGAGTTCCAGATCATCGAGCGGTCAAACACCTTGACGTCGCCGAGTTCACCCCAGATCTGCGAAATGCGCCTGCAGCCGCTTTCCAGCGATTCCTGGGTGCGGAACACCGCCGCGTCCTCCTGCATCGCCTTCTGCATCTTTTCGCGCAAAACCGCTGTCGGCGTCGAGCCGTTGGCGTGACGCAGCCGGTCGAAGCGGTCCATTATCTTTTCGACGGCGGCCTCGTTGGGCGAAGGGATCGCCGATGTGCGGTCGATCACCTGGCCGGCCCGGATTGCCGCCGCACGGCCGAACACCACCAGGTCGATCAGCGAGTTGGAGCCCAGCCGGTTAGCACCGTGCACCGAGGCGCAGCCGGCTTCGCCGACCGCCATCAGCCCGGGCGACACCTGGTCCGGATTCGACGCCGTCGGGTTCAGCACCTCGCCCCAGTAATTGGTCGGCACGCCGCCCATATTGTAGTGGACCGTCGGCAGCACCGGGATCGGCTCCTTGGTCAGGTCGACGCCGGCAAAGATCTTTGCCGATTCCGAAATACCCGGAAGCCTCTCGTGCAGAACGGCCGGGTCGAGATGGTCGAGATGCAGGAAAATGTGATCCTTCTTCGGGCCGACGCCGCGGCCCTCGCGGATTTCCAGCGTCATGCAGCGCGAAACCACGTCGCGCGAAGCCAGATCCTTGGCTGACGGCGCGTAGCGCTCCATGAAGCGCTCGCCCTCGGAATTGACGAGATAGCCGCCCTCGCCGCGCGCGCCCTCGGTGATCAGGCAGCCGGCGCCGTATATGCCGGTCGGGTGGAACTGCACGAACTCCATATCCTGCAGCGGCAGGCCTGCGCGTGCGGCCATGCCGCCGCCATCGCCGGTGCAGGTATGCGCCGAGGTGGCCGAGAAATAGGCGCGGCCATAGCCGCCGGTCGCCAGCACCACCATCTTGGCCGAAAAGCGGTGGATGGTGCCGTCGTCGAGGTTCCAGGCGACGACGCCGGTGCAGGTGCCGTCCGGCTCCATGATCAGGTCGAGCGCGAAATACTCGATAAAGAACTGCGCATTGTGCTTCAGCGACTGGCCGTAGAGCGTGTGCAGCATGGCGTGGCCGGTGCGGTCGGCGGCCGCACAGGTGCGCTGCACCGGCGGCCCCTCGCCGAAATTCATCATCATGCCGCCGAACGGCCGCTGGTAGATTTTCCCGTCCTCGGTGCGGCTGAAGGGAACGCCGTAGTGCTCGAGCTCGTAGACCGCCGCCGGCGCTTCGCGCACCATGTATTCTTGAGCGTCGGTGTCGCCCAGCCAATCTGAGCCTTTGACGGTGTCGAAGAGATGCCACTGCCAGTTGTCGGGCCCCATATTGGCGAGCGAGGCGGCGATGCCGCCCTGCGCCGCAACCGTATGCGAGCGCGTCGGGAACACTTTGGTGATGCAGGCGGTGCGCAGGCCCTGCTCAGCCATGCCGAGCGCGGCGCGCAGGCCGGCGCCGCCGGCGCCGACGACCACGACGTCGAATTTGTGATCGACATAGCTATAGGCGGAAGCCGTGTTGGCGTTCTTCGCGTCCTTGGCCAAAAAATCAGCCTCCAAATGCCAGTTTAAGCAGGGCGAAGACCGAAGCGACGCCGACGACTACGGGAAAGAATGTGTTGAGGGCGAGCAGCGCCAGCCTGGTGCCTTCGCCATGCACATAGTCTTCGATGATCGCCTGCATGCCGAGCCGCATGTGGTAGAGCACCGACAACAGCACCAGCGCCAGCACCAGTGCAACGAACGGATTGGCAAGTGCGGCGCGCACCTCGAGATAGCTGGCGCCGTTGAGTGCGATCAGGAAGCCGACGAAGAACAGGACCAGCGGGATGTTGGAGATCGCCGTCAGCCGCTGGCGCCAGAAATGGCCGGTGCCCTCGCGGGCGGAACCGAGGCCGCGGACCTTGGCCAGCGGCGTGCGCATGTCGGGGTTCTTGCCGTTCATGTCAGGCTCCCCGCGCCATGTAGCCGGCAATCCAGATCAGCAGCGTCAGCGTGACCGAGCCGGCCAGCGTCGCCCAGGCGATCCTCGATGCCGTATGCTTTTCCAGCCCTGCCCCAGTGTCCCAGATAAGATGGCGCACACCGCCCAGCATGTGGTGCATCAGCGCCCAGCTGTAGCCGAACAGCACCAGCCGTCCCAGCCACGAGCCGAAGGCCCAGTTGACGGCATTGAAGGTCGCCTCCGAGCTCGCCGCCGCCATCAGCCACAGCGCGACCAGCAGCGTGCCGAAATAGAGCGCCCCGCCGGTGATGCGGTGGACGATCGACATCGTCATGGTGATCGGCGGCCGATAGACGGTCAGATGCGGCGAAAGCGGCCGTTCACGTCTGGCAAATTCGCGGGTGGCTGGTGATTTGCTCATGGCTCCCCCAGTTCGGCGTCTCTGGAGCCTCAGGTGGGAATGCGGCATTACCGCTTCCGGTTGCGACTTCGGACAGCCGGTTTCTAATGCTCTTTTTGCACCGCGTCAAAGCCGGAAAACCGTTTCGAAAACGTAATTTAGTCTGATGAAAGCGAGGCTTTCAGCTTCAATCGATTAGGGCTGTCGCCTTGCGCCGGCACAATGTCGCCGCACTGCAAAATATGGCTGGCGCAAGGGGCGGATCAGCGCTTGCAGGCCAGCGGTGATGCACCGCCCTTCATCACCAGCGCCTCACGCCCATCGATCACGATTGCGTCATGCGCCTCGCCGTAACGGCTGGTCTGATTGGCCGGTGACGCCGGCAGCTCGGCGCTGGCGCCGTTCTGGCCGAGGACGCGCACCGACGTGCCGAGATTCTCGATGGTTATCACGCTACCGTCGGCGCAGTTGTAAGTAGCTGTGCGCGGCTGCGGTGCCGTCGGTTCGCTAGCGGCGGGAGCAAGCGACACGGAAGCGGCGGCCGTGTTGCCGAGCTTGGGCGCGCTGGTCTGCGGCGCGCAGGCGGCGGCAGCCAGCAGCGGCGGAATGGCCAGCGCCATCCGAAACGTGCGGCGTAATCTCATTTGCTGCTTTCCCCCCGCGTATCGAGCCCGCCGCGATGCTCCGGCAAGCCACCGGATTTCATGCTTTTCGAGTCGCGCCCGATGCTGGGGATGGTGGGAACAAGGCATGGCCGAATGATGGCCGGTGGGCGATCGAGTATTAACCATATTTTCCGAGACCTCGCCCCTGCTGCGGTTGCCCTCAAAGGTTAATAAAAGGTTAATTTCTGATTCGAGGAGGCTTGCCTCTCAGCAATGGAGCAGCACGCCATGCATTCGAATTCAGCAGGATCGCGCCTTCCCTGGTTCCTAGTGGCGGCGCTCGCCGTCGGCGTCGTCGCACCGGCATTCGCCGGGACGCGCCATCATGACCGCGTCTATGCCGATTCCTTCGGCAATCTCGTCATCGACAGCGCCGCCGGCTACAAGCGTATCCTCGTTGGCGAGGGCAAGCTGGCCAAGGAATTGTCCGACTACACCAGCGCCGGCCAGCCCGACGTGATCTACGAAAACGAATCGGACGATGTCCGCGGCGGCGACTGCTATAGGCCGCCGGTTTTCGTCAAGGGCCGCAGCTATATGTACGGCCTCTCCGACGGCGAAATGCCGGAGCTCAGCCCCTGCCGCTGACGGCCACGCCGCCCTTGGTTGACGGCGCCGGCAGGGCAACAGCCGGCCCCGCCGAGACACGCACGCAATCGCGACCGCTGCCCTTCGCCTGATAGAGCGCTTTGTCGGCGCGCCGCAGCAGGTCGGAAAAGCTTTCGCCCGGACCAAGCTCGGCAATGCCGAAGCTGGCGCTGCAGCGGTGATCCGCGGGCAGGCAGTCGATCGGCGTGGCACCGAAGGCGCTACGCGTGCCCTCGGCAAAGAGCCGGGCGGCGGCTAGATTGGTCCCCGGCAGGAAAATAGCGAATTCCTCGCCGCCGATGCGGCCGGCGACATGATGGTCGGCCGCGGCATCGCGGAGAAACCCGGCAAAGGTCTCGATGACCCGATCGCCCGACGCGTGGCCGTAAGTATCGTTGATGCGCTTGAAATGGTCGAGATCGGCAATGACCAGTGCCGCTGGAACGGCGCGCCGCATGGCGTCACGCAGCGCGATCTCGGCATGGCGCTCGAAGCCGCCACGGTTGAGCAGCCGCGAAAGCGTGTCGGTTTCCGATTTCGACGTCGCCTCGGCGAGCACGTCGCGGACCAGGATAGCCAATGTCACCAGCGCAAGCGCCAGGCCGAACACGGTGCCGACCGACTGCGACACCAACGCATAGCTGGTCTGCGCATAAGATTGCGGATTGGCGCCCCAGCCACCAAGCGCATGGGCGATGAAGGGTTTGCTGGCGAACTGCAAGGTGCTGGCCGCTAGGACAGCCATCAGCATATAGTCGAGCCGCTCGCGTCTTTGCCTGGACGACAAGACGATCGCCAGCCCGGTGAACTGCATAGCCGCATAGGGAAGCTGGTAGGCCGCCATTCGCACAAAGGATTGGCGTGGCAGGTCCTGCACGAAGTGGACCGCGAGGGTGGCGAAGACCAGGAAGAACAGCATCGGCGGCCAAGGCGGCGAAACGCGGTATTTATGGGCAAGCCCGCCATTGAAGGCGACGGTAGCGCCAAGGAAGGCGGCAAAGGCGGCGACAACCACGGGGCGCGCATTGTCGAAGGCAGGAATGCTGAACTCGATCGCAAAATAAGCCGTGCCGAGCACATAGCCGAACGCCAGCCAGCGTGCCGACACCCGGCCGGCGTCATAGACCGCGATCGTCATGAAGGCCGCCGCCAGCAGCCCGGCAACGAACAGGTTGATCAGCAGGATGAAATTAGCGCTGCCCATGGCGTTTTGGCACTTCCCCCCGAACAGCAAATCACCAACGCGCGAAAAAGACGTTAATTCGAAGCCGCCGCTGACGCTCAGCCAGCACTGGTCCGATTGGGAAGGACGACCGTTTCAGGCCGCGGATAGGACAGGCATACGCTGTCGCGGCCACTCCTTTTGGCTTTGTAGAGCGCTTCGTCGGCGCGGCGCATCAGCGGGTCCAGCCCTTCGTCGCTGGTGCGGGCGGCCACCCCGAAGCTCGCGGTCACTCTCGTGTCGGGCGGAAGTCCGTCGATTCTGCCCGCCGAATAGACCGTGCGAATGGCTTCGGCAAACAGTCTTGCCGCGCCAAGGTCGCTGAGCGGCAACAGCACGGCGAACTCTTCGCCGCCGATACGGCCGGCAACGCCGCGCGTACCTGCAGCCGACAGAAGCTTGGCAGCGAAGTCGGCGATGACGCGATCGCCGGCCGCGTGGCCATGCTGATCGTTGAGCGCCTTGAAATGATCGAGATCGGCAAGCACCAGCGCAACCGGCAATTGCGCCGTGGCACAGTGCTGCAGGACAAGCATGGCGCGCTCCTCGAAGCCGCGGCGGTTGAGCAGGCCCGACAGCGGGTCTGTCAGGGTTTCGGTCTTCAGGGCCTTCATCACATCGAGCGCGGCGGCGCCGAACAGGCAAAGCGCAATAAGCAGCGACAGCAATGCATGCGATAGCAGAGCCGTCGTCCAGTAGGACGAGGAGTAAAGCCCTTCATAGCTGGTGAACGGCCCATGCGCGATGACGACGGCAAGCGTCCGCGCCAGGAAGTTCAGGCCGGAAAGCAGCGACAGCACGAACAGGATCATTTCTGTCGGGCCGTTGTTGCGCACCACGCGCAACTCGGCGGCGACAACCAGGCTGATGCCGCCGAAGCTGAAATTGATGGCAAGGATGCGCCAGGTGAGATCCGGCCGGGCAAAAAGAAACCACGAAAACGCGGCCAGGCCGCCGCAGGCCAGAATGCCGACCGCCGGGTAAGGCACGCGCCGCCCATAGCGCGCAATGACCGCGCCGGCGAGACAGCAGGTGGCGAAGGTGAAGCACAGGATCGAGATGAGCTTGGTCGGTGCCATGCCGACCGGCAGCGTGAAATACTGGAGCAGGAAGCCTGCGGCCGAGGCCGAGTAGCCCGCCGCCAGCACGCCCAGATAGGGACGGTGGCGCTGATAGAACCACAGCACGAGAAATGCCGCGCCGAGTGTGAGGGCGATGCCTGGATTGAGCAGCGCTATGAGCAGGCCGGTGTCCAAGCGCTGTAATTTCCCCTCGCTTCCCCTTGGAGGACCTTAGAGCGGAAGCCCAAACAAGCGGTTAAGCGAAAGCGAATATACGACAGGTGCGTCGACAAAGCCGCTGGGCGGAACCGCGAACGGCGAGCGGCGTTTCACGACGGCAACCAGGAGACGCTCCGATGGCCGACACGATCATGCTGACCGATCACGATGCAATTCGCTCATGGGCCGCGGCACGCGCCGGCTTTCCGGCGATCGTCGACGTGTCGCCCGAAGCCGGAACGCAGCCCATGCTGAGGCTGGTCTTCGGCCAGCATGCCTACCAGGACCAGGATGAGGCCGAACGCCCGGTCAATGCCGGCGGCTACGAACTGGTCGAATGGGACGAATGGTTCAAACTCTTCGACGAGCGCCAACTGGCGCTGGTCGTCGCAAAGGACCAACCCGGCCGCCGTGAGGGATTCCACGAATTCGTCAGGCGGCCCGACTGAAGAATGCCCGAACCGCATTGCGGCTCGGGCTCCTCATATCCGACTGCGCGCGCCTGCCCTATTTCCACTCGCGGATGTCGACGAAATGGCCGGCGATCGCCGCCGCCGCGGCCATTGCCGGCGACACCAGATGCGTCCGGCCCTTGAAGCCTTGGCGCCCCTCGAAATTGCGATTCGAGGTCGAGGCGCAGCGCTCATGCGGCTTCAGCCGGTCGTCGTTCATGGCAAGGCACATCGAGCAGCCCGGCTCACGCCAGTCAAAGCCGGCGGCGACAAAGATCTTGTCGAGGCCTTCGGCCTCTGCCTGTTCCTTGACCAGGCCGGAGCCCGGCACGATCATCGCACTGACCCGCGGATTGACCTTCTTGCCCTCGATCACCTTGGCTGCGGCGCGCAGATCCTCGATGCGGCCATTGGTGCAGGAGCCGATGAAGACGCGATCGAGTTCGATATCGGTGATCTTGGTGCCCGGCTTCAGGCCCATATAGTCGAGTGCGCGCTGCTTGGAGGTGCGCTTGTTCTCATCAGTGATGTCGTCCGGGTTCGGCACGATGCCTTGCACCGAGACCACGTCCTCGGGCGAGGAGCCCCAGGAGACGATCGGCGGCAGCTTTGCCGCGTCGAGCACGACCACCTTGTCGAAATGCGCGCCTTCGTCGGACTGCAGCGTCTTCCAGTAGGCGAGCGCGGCGTCCCAGGCTTCGCCCTTGGGGGCGCGCGGCTTGTCCTTGACATAGGCGAAGGTGGTCTCGTCGGGCGCGATCAGGCCGGCGCGGGCGCCGGCTTCGATCGACATGTTGCAGATCGTCATGCGGCCTTCCATCGACAGCGCACGGATTGCCTCGCCGGCATATTCGATGACATAGCCGGTGCCGCCGGCCGTGCCGATCTCGCCGATAATGGCGAGGATGATGTCCTTGGCGGTGACGCCTTCCGGCAGTGCGCCGTCGACGCGCACCAGCATGTTCTTGGCCTTGCGCTGGATCAGCGTCTGCGTCGCCAGCACATGCTCGACTTCAGAGGTGCCGATGCCATGCGCCAGCGCCCCGAACGCGCCATGCGTCGAGGTGTGGCTGTCGCCGCAGACGATGGTCATGCCGGGCAGCGTAAAGCCTTGCTCCGGCCCGATGATGTGGACGATGCCCTGGCGGATATCCTTCTCGGAATAATATTCGACGCCGAAATCCTTGGCGTTTTTGGCCAGCGCTTCGACCTGGATGCGGCTTTCCTCGTTCTTGATGCCGAACTTTCGCTCCGGCGAAGTCGACACATTGTGGTCGACCACGGCCAGCGTCTTTTCCGGATGCCGAACCTTGCGGCCGGTTATGCGCAGGCCTTCGAAAGCCTGCGGGCTGGTGACTTCGTGGACCAGATGGCGGTCGATATAGAGCAGGCAGGTGCCGTCGTCCTGGCGGTCGACAACATGGTCGTCGAAAATCTTGTCGTAGAGGGTGCGCGGTGCGCTCATTTGCGTAAATCCGTCGATTTAAAAAGGGAAAACGACGCCGGTCGGACCGGCGAAACAGCCTGGCGAGTCTGCCCTAGCTAAGTCGGCTGGTCAGCGCCCCGCAGACGCGCGCGGAAAATCGCGACGGCAGGCGTTTCCTGTCCTGCAGCACGAAACCTTTATAGGCCGGATCGCCAAAAAGCTCTTCCATGGCGCTGCTCATATCAATGTTTTGGCTTTTCGGCAATTGGCGGGTTGTGGCGCGGCTTCCCCTTCTCCCCTTGTGGGAGAAGGTGTCGCCGAAGGCGACGGATGAGGGGTGCTCCAGGGAACGCCAACGCCTCATTCCGTCCAACACCCCTCATCCGTCTCGGCGCTGCGCGCCGATCCACCTTCTCCCACAAGGGGAGAAGGAAGAAGGCGCCACTCAAACCACCTCGAACACGAAGGTCTTCACCAGCGCGTCGGGCTCGGCGATTGCGTAGCAGCGAAACCACGGGCTCTCCTCGACCGGCCGCCATTTTTTCGCCTGCTCCAGTTCGCCAAACACGGCCTTGAACCCGCCGCTTTCAAACACCTGATCGCGAACCGTGAAGATGGCGTGGCCGCCCGTCCTGGTGATGCGTACCAGTTCATGCAGGCCCGACGCCGGTGCGTGGCTGATGGTGAACACGCCGGTCGAGAAAAAGGCGCGGAAATACCCGTCCGCCCAAGGCAATGGCCCGCCGAGCATCGCCTGTTTCAGCTCGCTGTAGGCCTGCCGGCTGCCGGCGATTTTCAGCATGTCCTGCGACAGGTCGAGCCCGGCAATATCGTGGTAGCCGAGTGCCTTCAGGGACGGCCCCGACAGGCCGGTGCCGCAACCGGCGTCGAGCAGCGGCCCTTCGCCCGGCGGCACATGGCGCGCCACCCAGGCGGTGATCAGGAACGGCAGGAGATAGCCGAGCGCCGCGGTTTCGCCGTCATAGGTCGCGGCCCATTGCGCATAGGCCTTGGCGAGCGTCTCAGGCGTGTCGGCCGTATAGACCGCTTCCAGCGCCGCATTGGCCTTGTCGATGATCATGGGTCCTCCCCGGTCGCGTCCGCTCGATGGTAGCGCCGTTTTCGCCTGCCTTCTATTCCCCATGCTGGTGGCGGAGCCGCTTCTCCAGCGCCCGCAAGGCCAACGACAGGCCGACGGTCAGGATGAGATAGATATAGGCGACGATCGAATAGGTTTCGAAGAAGCGGAACGAGCCGGCGGCGTAGATCTTGCCCATCTGGGTGATGTCGGCGACGCCGAGCACCGAGACCAGCGAGGAATCCTTGACCATGGCGACGAAATCATTGCCGAGCGGCGGCAGGATGGTGCGGATCGCCTGCGGAAAGATGACCAGCCGGAAGCACTGGGTGCGCGTCAGCCCGAGCGCCTTGGCCGCCTCGATCTGCCCCTTCTCGACCGCCTGGATACCGGCGCGGAACACCTCCGAGATGAAGGCGGAATAGCCGATGGTCAGCGCCATGACGGCGCGCCAAAGCAACGACACGTCGCGTACCAGCAGCTCACCGAAGAGGCCGGCGCTTTGCAGCGGCGCCGTCAGCGCGTTCCATGCCGCGACGAAGGCCGGCGCCCCGGCAAAGGCGATCCAGAACAACAGCACCAGCATCGGCACGCCGCGGATGATCTCGACGTAGAAGCGGCCGATCTGGCTGAGCCAGCGTGAGCCCGACAGGCCCATCAGCGCGACGCCGAGGCCGATCGCGCAAGCCAGCGCGAAGGCGACCACCGTGACGAAGATGGTGACGCCGATGCCCTTGGCGACGGTTGCGAAGACCTGGGCATAGAGGTCGCTGGCAGCGATGAAGATGGCGGCGGCCAAGGCGATCGCCACGGCCACGGCAAGCCACCACGGGAAGTCGGATTTGGCTGAGGCGGGAGGCGCCGACGGCATCAAGCGGTACCGATAACAGAGTCACGAAGGCAGCGTTCTGTCACACCCCCCTCTGGCCTGCCGGCGATCTCCCCCTCCAGGGGGGAGATCGGCAGCTTTGACCTCGCGGCCCGTTCTGCAACACTGAAAATTGGCGAAAGCCGATGCGAAATCCGATCTCCCCCCTTGAGGGGGAGATGTCCGGCAGGACAGAGGGGGGTGTACGAGCGCAGAGTCAGCGCGAGTTCCCGCGCACAATCGTCATGAAATGCGCGCAACAAGCGGGCCTACTGCCCCATCTTGTAATCAAGGAACCACTTCTTGTTGAGCGCGTCGAGCGTACCGTCGGCCTTGAGCGCGGCGATTGCCGCGTTGACCGGCTTCACCAGGTCGGAGCCCTTGGGGAAGATGAAGCCGAAATCCTCGGTGCCGAGTGGGCCGCCGATCAGCTTAAGGCCGCCATTGGACGCATCGACATAGCCCTTGCCGGCAGTGCCGTCGGTGAGCACGACGTCGACGTCGCCGGCCTTCAGTGCCTGCACCGTCGCGCCGAACGTCTCGAACAGCTTGATGCGCGGGTTCTGCTCGTTGCCGTCGAGCACGCTGTAGACGGCGGTGTAGAAGGGCGTGGTGCCGGCCTGCGCGCCGATCAGCCCGTCCTTGAAGGCGGCGAACGTCTTTGCATCGGTGAAGCGCTTCTCGTCGCCGCGCACCAGCATGAACTGTTCCGAGCGCATATACGGATCGGAGAAATCGACCTTCTGCTTGCGGTCGTCCTTGATGGTGATGCCGGTCATGCCGATGTTGTACTGATTGTCGGAAACCGCCTGGATCATCGCGTCCCAAGAGGTATTCTGGTACTCGACCTTGAAATTCAGCCGTTTGGCGATCTCGTTCATCGCGTCATATTCCCAACCGATCTGCTTGCCGGTCTTGGCATCGATGAACTGCAGCGGCGGATAGGCGTTTTCGGTCACCACCACCACCTTCTTGCCGCCGAGGTCGGGCAGCGCCTGCGCCAGAGCCGCGACCGGCACGAGAAGGCAAGCCAGCAGGCCGGCCAGCAGCAGTTTCGAATTGATCATGACTATGCTCCCCAGGAACTGAACCGCCTCGATCGACCGAGGCATGCAGGAAATCCGGCGCCGACTTTAGCTTTCCGCAGGCGCCTTGCAAGCCGCTCTGATGCGCCGCTCGGCACGAAAATGAATTCCAATGCTTTCAACGGCGGCAATTACAGAACGATCCGTATCGATTGCGGACCGGCAAAATCGAATCCACCTCGTGAAATAAAAAGGCGGCCGAAGCCGCCTTTCCAAAACCATGAGTTTTGAAGACGCCTTATTCGGCGGCAGTTGCTTCCGCGGCCTTGGCGGCCTCGTCGGCGGCCTTCTTCTCGGCGGCGTCCTGCGCGGCCTTCTCGGCGGCCAGCGCCTGGGCGGCGGCCACTTTCTCGGCCTCGATGCGCGCCTTCTCGGCGTTCAGCGCATCGCGCTCTTCGTCGTTGAGCTTGCGGGCGCGCACGCCGGTGTTTTCCGAAATGCGGGCCGATTTGCCGCGACGGTCTCGCAAATAGTACAGCTTGGCGCGACGCACCTTGCCGCGGCGCACGATCTCGACGCCCTCGACCATCGGCGAATAGACCGGGAACACCCGCTCCACGCCTTCGCCGTAGGAGATCTTGCGGACGGTGAAGTTTTCCTGGAAGCCGGCGCCGGCGCGGGCGATGACGACGCCCTCATAGGCCTGGACGCGGGTGCGGGTGCCTTCGGTCACACGGACCTGGACGCGCACGGTATCGCCGGGCTGGAATTCGGGGAGCTTGCGCTTGGCTTCGATCTTGGCGGCCTGCTCGGCCTCGATCTGACGGAGGATGTCCATCTCAAAAATCCACTTCTTGTTCTTCCGACAGTCAGAGCGCCCGACACTCGCCTTGCAGTCGCATCGACCGCTCGGCTATGCCCTTCGTTCGAGAACGTCTGTTCGAGAACATCGGGCAGGGGCGACTACACCGTCATTGTTGACGGGCCAGAAGATCGCTCTTGGCAGATTTTTCTTCCGGTTCGGCGCGCACATACAGCTATTTCGGCGCTTTGTCACGTCTTCGCCGTTTCTTTTTTGGGCCGTTTCTTTTTTGCGCTGCTTCTTGGGCTGGCGCCCGCTGTGGCAATCCCGTGATCGCTTGTGGTCCAGGGGGTTGCGCCCGCGCGTCAAGCTTCCTAAGCCGGAAGATAAGCATTTTCCTCCAGCGACGACACCCCTCATGCCAATCTTGGACGCGGTCCTGCTCTTTCTCGCCGGCTTTCTATCAGGCGCGGTCAATGCCGTTGCCGGCGGCGGCACGTTCATAACCTTTGGCGCCATGACCCTGGCCGGCCTGCCGCCGATCGTCGCCAATGCGACATCGTCGGTGACGCAGTTCCCCGGCTACATCACCTCGACGCTCGCCTATTGGCACGACATCAAGCATTTCTGGCGCGGCGCACTGCTGCTCAGCCTCATTTCGGCTCTCGGTGCGCTGTCTGGCGCGCTCATCCTTCTAGGGCTCGACAACCCGTCCTTCCGCGCCTTGGTGCCGTGGCTGCTGCTGGCGGCAACCGCATTGTTTGCTGCCGGGCCATGGCTGAAGCCGGCGCCCAAGCCGGAGCATGAGGCCGCGGTGGGTTCTCTGGTCGGGTCGCTGGCGCAGTTCGCCACCGCCGCCTATGGCGGCTTCTTCGGCGCCGGCATGGGCGTCATGATGCTGGCGACGCTCGGTCTCACCCAGTCCGGCGACTATCACCGGCTGAACGCACTGAAGAACATGCTGGCCGTGGTCATCGCTGCGGTTGCCATCCTCGTCTTCGTCTCGGGCGGCGTCATTGCCTGGCTGCAGGCGATCATCATGATCCCGGGTGGCGCGCTGGGCGGCTATGCCGGCGTCTGGATCGCTAGGCGCGTGCCGCAGAACGCGGTGCGCGGCTTCGTCATCGCCGTCGGCCTGTTCCTGGCTTTCTACTATTTCGACAAAGGCTGAGCGGCTGAAAGATCCGGCCGTCGCTCCTTCGTCAGCCTCTCCGCTTCGGCCCGCCGCCAAGCCGCGATCTTCCTGTGATTGCCCGAAATCAGCACTTCGGGAATCGGCCGGCCCTCGAACTCCTGCGGCCGCGTATAATGCGGATGTTCGAGCAGGCCGTTTTCAAAGCTCTCTTCCTCGCCCGATACCGCATTGCCCATGACGCCGGGCAGCAGGCGCACCACGGCGTCGAGCAGCACGAGTGCCGCCGGCTCGCCGCCGGACAGGATGAAGTCGCCGATCGAAACTTCCTCGAGGCCGCGCGATTCAATGACCCGCTGGTCGACGCCTTCGAAGCGGCCGCAGACGATCACCGCACCCGGCCCGCCGGCGAGCTCGCGCACCCGTGCCTGCGTCAGCGGCTTGCCGCGCGGGCTCATCAGCAGGCGCGGACGTGGATCGGCTGCCGGCGAGGCATGGTCGATGGCGCTGGCCAGCACGTCTGCCCGCATCACCATGCCGGCGCCGCCGCCGGCCGGCGTGTCATCGACGGTACGGTGACGATCGCTGGCAAAGTCGCGGATCTGGATCGTTTCGAGCGACCAAATGCCGGTCTCGAGCGCGCGGCCGGCCAGCGACAGGCCAAGCGCGCCGGGAAACATCTCGGGATAGAGCGTCAGCACCGAAGCCGAAAAACTCACCGGTTGCCTCCGGCGTCCCTCGGCCCGCGCGGCCTGCCCTTGGGGTCGAAGCTGTCGCGGTCGGCAGACTCTCCGTCCTCGTCCTCGACCAACCCTGCGGCGGCTGGATCAACGCGGACAAAGCCGCCGGCGATCGACACTTCCGGAACAGCGGCCTGCGTGAACGGGATGAGCACGCCTTTGCGCCCCGCCAGCGTCACGTCGAGAATGTCGCCGCCGCCGAAATTATGCACGGCGACGACCTTGCCGATGATGGCACCGATGTCATCCTTGACCTCCAGCCCGACGAGATCGGCGTGGTAGAATTCGTCCTCTTCGCCCTCATCAGGCAACACCGAACGGTCGACGAACAATTCGGTGCCGGCCAGCGCCTCGGCGGCATTGCGGTCGTTGACGCCTTTGAACCGCACCACCACCACGGTGTTGGCGGGCCTGATGTCGACGATCTGGAAGGCGCGGCCATCCCTGGCGTAGAGCGGACCGTAATCGGCCAGCGCCAGCGGGTCGCCGGTAAAGCTCTTGACGCGCAATTCGCCCTTGATGCCATGCGCGGCACCGATCACGGCCATCTGGACGGGGTTTTGCGGCTTGATCATCTGCGGAAAATCCTTTGCCTTGCTCTAACCCCAGCCCGTCGTCATTTCAATGACGCCGCTCTTCACCGCTTCCTAACCCGCGTGCCGGAAGATGGCGGGGAACTGGAAGAGTGCAATGCAGGAATTCCTCATACCGGCAAAACCCGACCTGCAGGCGGCGCGCGAGGCCTGGCTGAAGATGCTGGCGCGCGAACGCCGGCTATCGCCCGAAACCGTCGAGGCCTATGAGCGCGACACACGCCAGTTCCTGCATTTCCTGACCGGCCATTGCGGCGGCTCGCCCGGCATTTCCGACATCGCCGATCTGCGCCCCGCCGATCTGCGCGGCTTTCTCGCTGCCCGCCGTGCCGAGGGCGCCCGCGCCCGCACGCTCGGGCGCGGGCTGGCCGGCATCCGCTCGCTGCTGCGTTTCCTGGAACGGCGCGGTCTCGCCAATGCGGCAGGTGCGACAGCCTTGCGCGCGCCGCGGCAGCCGAAATCGCTGCCCAAGCCGCTGACCGCAAGCGATGCAAAACACGTCGTCTCGGTGGAAGGCCAACTGGCGGAGGAGCCGTGGATTGCTGCGCGCAACGCCGCCGTGCTGACCCTGCTCTATGGGTCCGGCTTGCGGATCTCCGAGGCGCTCGGCCTGTCGGGCGCCGATCTTTCCTCACCTGGTGATACCGTGCTGCGCGTCACCGGCAAGGGTGGCAAGACCCGGCTGGTGCCGGTGCTGCCGGTAGCGCTGCGGGCGATTGCCGAATACCGCCGCTTGTGTCCCTGGCATCTCGATCCCAAGGGCCTGCTGTTTCGCGGTGCCCGCGGCGGCCCGCTGAACCCGGCAATCGTCCAGCGCGACATGGCCAAGCTGCGCTCGGCGCTCAACCTGCCCGACACGGCGACGCCGCATGCGCTGCGCCATTCCTTCGCCACGCATCTGCTAGGGCGGGGCGGCGACCTGCGCACCATCCAGGAGTTGCTCGGCCACGCCAGCCTGTCGACAACCCAGATATACACCGGCGTCGACACCGCCAGGCTGCTCGAGATTTACGAAGCAGCTCATCCTCGTGCGTGATCGATGCATATGTCGGTGGCCATCTCGCAACAATTTTGATGCGCCGGTTAACCGTTTTGCCGCTTTTTGCGCCTAGAACCGCAGCATGAAACGCCTCATCGCCATCGCCGACCGCGCGACCCATATGTCGCTGAAGCTGCTCGTCGCGCTCAACGCCCTGTTTTTCCTCTCTTTCCTCATCGTCGCGCTGCTCGCCGCGGGCAAGGCACGCGCCGAGACTTCGGCCTGCGCCGGTAGCGATATGCTGAGCGCGCTGCAAAAGGACGACCCGGCTGCCTACCGCAAGATCGAGGCAGACGCGGCAGCGACGCCGAACGGCAAGGGCCTGCTGTGGAAGCTCGAAAAATCGGGCGAAAAACCGTCCTTCCTGTTCGGCACCATGCACGTTACCGACCCGCGCGTCACCACGCTGCCACCCGCCGCGCAGAAGGCATTCGATGCGGCTGGCACCGTCATCATCGAGACCACCGAAGTGCTCGACAAGCAGAAGATGATGGCAGCACTGCTGAAAGAGCCGGATCTGATGATGTTCACCGACAAGACGACGCTTTCGTCGCTGCTGTCGCCGGAGGATGCGGCGGTGGTCAACAAGGCGCTCGATGCGCGTGGCATCCCGCCAGCGACCGTCGCCAAGATGAAACCCTGGTTGCTGTCGGCGATGGTGGCGCTACCTGCATGCGAAGTCGCCCGCCAGGCTGGCGGTGCGCCGGTGCTCGACGTCAAGCTTGCCAAGGACGCCGAGGCTTCGGGCAAATCGGTCGAGGGCCTGGAGACAATCGCCGACCAGCTGCGCGCCATGGCTTCGCTGCCGATCGCCTTTCACCTGAAGGGGCTGGTCGATACGCTGAAGCTTGGCGACAAGGTGAACGATGTCAACGAAACCATGATCGTGCTTTACCGGCGTGGCGACACTGGCATGTATGTACCGCTGTTTCGGGCCGTCATCCCCGAACAGGTCGACGACCAATCGGGTTACGCCGAATTCGAGCAGACCATGATCACCAGCCGCAACAAGGTGATGGTCGATCGTGCAGCGCCGATCCTCGCCCACGGCAATGTCTTCATGGCGGTCGGCGCCATGCACCTTCCCGGAGCGCAAGGCTTGGTCGAGGGTTTCCGCAAGACCGGCTATACGGTGACCGCCGTCAACTGAACGACACGGCGGAGTTGCACACCGAATCATTGCCGAGGCGGGACCAGCCCTTACTCGTGGCGCGACGGCGGACCAGCCGCGCTTCGTGCCAAGAAACTGAAAAAGGTTCGGTTTGGCTCGATCGAAACCCATTTTGCGGTGGAAATGCATGCCTGCAAGCGATTCCGGATCAGAATTGCCCTGTTTTCGGCGTTTTCAACGCCTAATGTGAAACCGATTCAACGATTGTACGTTGATGGCTATTACTTGATGTTTTTCATCCACGGAGGACACTTTTATGGCGAACACACCCAATCCGAACGACCCATTCACCTCACCGGGTACCGCACGGCCACGCGGCGGCGGCAGCGGCTGGCTGATTGCACTGGTCGTCGTTATCCTGGCAATTGTCGCCTATTATGTTTTTGGAAGACGTAGCGAGGCACCTGCGCCTGCCGAACCGCCCGCAGCCAGCACACCGGCTCCGGCCCCAGCACCTGCCGAGCCGATGAAGCCAGCCGAACCGGCTCCTGCGCCAGCTCCGGCGACACCCGCTCCGGCTCCGGCTCCGGCAGAACCTGCACCCGCTCCGGCCCCTGCGCCAGCCCCGGCTCCGGCTCCCGCACCAGCACCGGCCCCGGCTCAGTGATCAGACTGCTGATTTAATATATGAACGGCCCGCTGAAAGGCGGGCCGTTTTGTTTTTGGGAGCAGCCGTCGATGGCTTCGTCATCCCGGGGCGGAGCGGTTACCAGCCGATGCGAAGAGGCACTCGATTCTGGTTCGCCGGAACACTGCCCCTAGATAACGGCATGGATGTCTCCGCGACGTCGCTTCGCTCGTGCTCCGCCCTGGGATGGCGAAGCGCAGATGTTTCAGCCAATCTCTAAGGTTTGCGATTCACCGCGTTTGCTCAGATATGGATGGGCTTGAAGAACGTCGCCAATGCCGCCTCCTTTACCGCCTCCGACATTGTCGGATGGGCGTGACAGGTGCGGGCTAGGTCTTCCGACGAGCCGCCAAATTCCATCAGCACCGCCGCCTCGTGGATCATCTCGCCGGCGCCGAAGCCGACGATGTGGACGCCGAGCACACGGTCGCTGGCCTTGTCGGCCAGGATTTTCACAAAGCCGTCGGTGTGCAGCATGGCGCGCGCGCGGCCATTGGCGCTGAACGGGAATTTTCCGGCCTTGTAGTCGATGCCGGCCTTCTTCAATTCTTCTTCGGTCTTGCCGACCGAGGCGATTTCCGGCGTGGTGTAGACGACGCTCGGAATCACGTCATAGTTCACATGGCCGGCCTGGCCGGCGATGGTTTCGGCTACCGCCACGCCCTCGTCTTCGGCCTTGTGGGCAAGCATCGGCCCGGCGATGACATCGCCGATGGCATAGATGCCAGGCACGTTGGTCCTGAGATGGCCGTCGGTCTTGACCCGGCCGCGCTCATCGACGTCGACGCCGGTCTCCTTCAGCCCGAGAGCGTCCGAATAGGCCCGTCGTCCCGTCGCAATCAGCACCGCGTCCGCCTCGATCGTCTCGGCTGCTCCGCCCTTGACCGGCTCAAAGGTAACCGTCGCCCCCTTCTTGGCCTTGGCGACGCCGGTCACCTTGGCGCCCAGCCTGAACTCAAAGCCCTGCTTCGACAGCAGGCGCTGGAACTGCTTGGAGACCTCGCCATCCATGCCGCCCAGGATGGTGTCGAGGAACTCGACCACGGTGACCTTGGCGCCGAGCCGCGCCCATACCGAGCCGAGCTCCAGACCGATGACACCACCGCCGACCACCACCAGATGGCCCGGCACCTTGTCCAGCGACAGCGCGCCGGTCGACGAGACGATCACCTTCTCATCGAAATCGACCTCGACGCCGGGAATGCCGGCGACGTCGGAGCCTGTGGCGATGACGATGTTCTTGGTCTCGATCTCCTCGACCTTGCCGTCATCAGAGGTCACCGACACCTTGCCGGCCGCAACTACCTTGCCGGTGCCACGAAAACTGTCGATCTTGTTCTTCTTGAACAGGAAGGCGACGCCATTGACATTGGCCGTCACCGTCGCATCCTTGTGTGCCATCATCTTCCCAAGATTGAGCTTGGGCGCGCCGATCTCGACGCCGAGCGCATCGAAGGAATGGCCGGCCTCGGCAAACATCTCGGACGCATGCAGCAGCGCCTTTGACGGGATGCAGCCGATGTTGAGGCAGGTACCGCCGAAGGTCGGGTTCTTTTCGACTACCGCCGTCTTCAGACCGAGCTGCGCCGCCTTGATGGCGCAGACGTAGCCGCCTGGTCCCGATCCGATGATAACGACGTCATAGGCCATGATACTGTCCCTTTTGCTTTAGCGGCCGCCGCCGATTTCCAGATTGGCGCCTGTTGTGTAGGACGCCTCGTCCGACAGCAGCCAGAGAATTGCGGCTGCGACTTCCTCGGCGGTGCCGACGCGCTGCATGGGCACCACCTTGCGCATTCTCTCGGCGCGATCCGGCTGACCGCCAGAGGCATGAATTTCGGTGTCGATGATGCCCGGGCTGACCGCGTTGACACGAATGCCTTCGCCGGCCACTTCGCGGGCAAGCCCGATGGTGAAGGAATCGATCGCGCCCTTGGAGGCGGCGTAGTCGACATATTGACCCGGCCCGCCAAGCCTTGCCGCGATCGAAGAAACATTGACGATGGCGCCACCCTTGCCGCCATGCCTGGTCGACATCCGCTTCACCGCCTCGCGGGCGCAAAGCATCGGCGCGATCACATTGATGCGCATCATGCGCTCCAGCCTTGCAGCGCTAAGCTCGTCGACGCGCGCGCTCTGGTCGACCACGCCGGCATTGTTGACGAGCGCGTCGAGCCGACCGAAACGGCCATCGACAGCCTCGAACATGGCCAATACGTCCGTCTCGCTGCCGACATCGGCCTTGACGGCGAAGGCTTCTCCGCCAGCGGCATCGACGTCGGCGACCACCGCTTCGGCGGCTTTTGCATTCGACGCGTAATTGACCGCAATGCGATAGCCGGCCTTGGCGGCAAGCCTGCATGTAGCGGCGCCGATGCCGCGGCTGCCGCCGGTCACCAGCAGGATTTTTCCGCTCGCGCTCATTCCTGACATCCCTTCAGGGCAAAGACGTCCCAGGGCACCTTGGAAAAGCCGTTGGCGCCATAGGCCGCCGACATCTGCAGCGACGCTCCCAGATCGGGCAAGATCAGCTTCTTCGGCGCATCCTTTCCTTCGCCCGGCAGCAACGCGATATTGCCCTGGTCGTCGGCAGTGTAGATGACGCCCTCCCACACAGTGCAGGCGGCGAGCTCGTCGCCGGTGACGTCGCCGGCCGGGCATTTGTACATCAGCGAGCCATGCGGCCGCGCCGCGCCCTCCGTCCACATGACGATGCCGTCGAGCACGACGCCCTTATCGAGCACCATCTTGAAGCTGTTGGTGACGGCGGCCGACTCGCCGGTCGGCCTGAAATCGATCTCGGCGGCGTTCTCAGGATCGCCATAGACGGCGAGCTCGAGCGGGCAGGCGGCGAGGGCCGCGGAGACCGTCTGCACGCCGAGTGCGCAGATTGTGACAAACAAACCGGACCGGAAACGAGAGGAATTCATCCGGCGGCGCAGATCCATGCTCCGGCTCACGTCGGCCGCCCCTAGAGGTCGAGCACCAGCCGCTCAGGATCCTCCAGGCTTTCCTTGACGCGGACCAGGAAGGTCACCGCTTCCTTGCCGTCGACGATGCGGTGGTCGTAGGACAGCGCCAGATACATCATCGGCCGGATGACGATCTGGCCGCCGACCACCATCGGCCTCTCCTGAATCTTGTGCATACCCAAAATGCCGGACTGCGGCGCGTTGAGAATCGGCGTCGACATCAGCGACCCGTAAACGCCACCGTTGGAAATCGTAAACGTGCCGCCTTGCATATCCGCAACCGACAGCTTGCCGTCGCGCGCCGCAAGCCCCAGCCTGCCGATGTCCTTCTCGATTTCGGCGATCGACATCTGGTCGGCATTGCGCACAACCGGAACGACGAGGCCTTTCTCTGTACCGACGGCAACGCCGATATGGGCGTAGTTCTTGAAGATGATATCGGTGCCGTCGATCTCGGCATTGACCGACGGGATCTCCTTCAGCGCATGGGTGACCGCCTTGGTGAAGAAGCCCATGAAGCCGAGCTTCACGCCGTGCTTCTTCTCGAACACGTCCTTGTATTTGCTCCTCAGCGCCATCACCGCGCTCATGTCGACCTCGTTGAAGGTGGTCAGCATGGCGGCGGTCGATTGCGCTTCCTTGAGGCGGCGCGCGATGGTCTGGCGCAGCTTGGTCATGCGCACGCGCTCCTCGCGCGAGGCATCGTCGGCCGAGGACGGCGCGCGCGCGGCAACGGGTGCCGGTACAGGCGCGGCCTTCGGCATTTCTGCCGGCTGCGACGGCGCGCCCCTGGCGATAAGGTCGAGCACGTCGCCTTTCAGCACCTGGCCGCGCTTGCCCGAGCCCGACACCTGGTCGACTGCGAGATTGTGCTCGGCCAGCAGCTTTGCCGCCGACGGTGCCGGCGGCATGGTGCGCGTCTCGATTGCGCCGGCGTCGCCGGCGATCTTGGCCGTCTCGGCAGCGGCCTGCTTGACGCTCGAGGCCGCAGTCGGAGCCGAAGCCTGCGACATCGCCTCCTGCTTCGTTGCCGGAGCGGCGGCATTGGCTGCCGCGCCGGCGCCTGCCGAAATCGTGCCGAGCAGTGCGCCGACGCCGACCGTCTCGCCTTCCTTGACGGCGATCTCGGCGAGCGTGCCCGCGGCGGCGGCCGGCACTTCCACCGTCACCTTGTCGGTTTCGAGCTCAACCAGCGGCTCATCGGCGGCGATCGCGTCGCCGACCTTCTTGAACCATTTGCCGATGGTCGCCTCGGTGACGGATTCACCAAGTGTCGGGACGCGGATTTCGGTTGCCATTGTGCCTGTCCGTTTCTTTCGGTTCTGTTCTATTCACCAAGCGCGTCGTCGAGCAAGGCGGCAAGCTGGGCGAGATGCTTCGACATCAATCCGGTCGCCGGCGAGGCGGCGGCCGGCCGGCCGGGATAGAGCACCCCCTGAAGCTTTGCGTCGATATGCGCCAGCACCCATTCGAGATACGGATCGATGAATGACCAGGCGCCCATGTTCTTGGGCTCCTCCTGGCACCAGACCATCTCGGCATTGCGGAAGCGCGACAGTTCGGTGATCAGCGCCTTGGCCGGGAACGGATAGAGCTGCTCGACGCGCAGCAAGTAGATGTCGTTGATGCCGCGCTTCTCGCGCTCCTCGTAGAGGTCGTAATAGACCTTGCCCGAACAGAGCACGACACGGCGGATCTTCGAATCCTTGGTGAGCTTGATGGCCTGGCCCGACAGCAGCTGGGCATCGTCCCACAACAGCCGGTGAAAGGCGCTTTCGCCCGACATCTCCGGCAGCGTCGATACCGCCCGCTTGTGGCGCAGCAGCGACTTCGGCGTCATCAGGATCAGCGGCTTGCGGAAGTCCCGCTTCAATTGCCGGCGCAAGATGTGGAAGTAATTGGCCGGCGTCGTGACGTTGGCGACCTGCATATTGTCTTCGGCGCAAAGCTGCAGGAAGCGCTCGAGCCGGGCCGATGAGTGCTCCGGCCCCTGGCCTTCATAGCCGTGCGGCAGCAGGCAGACGAGGCCCGACATTCTGAGCCATTTGCGCTCGCCCGACGAGATGAACTGGTCGAAGACCACCTGGGCGCCGTTGGCGAAGTCGCCGAACTGCGCTTCCCACAGCGTCAGCGCCTTCGGCTCGGCCAGCGAGTAGCCATATTCGAAGCCGAGCACGGCCTCTTCCGACAGCATCGAGTTGATGACCTCGAAGCCGGCCTGCGCCGCCGACAGATTGTTGAGCGGGATGTAGCGTGTCTCGTCGCGCTGGTCGTAGAGCACGGAATGGCGCTGCGAGAAGGTGCCGCGCTCCGAATCCTGGCCGGACAGCCGGATCGGATTGCCGTCGAGCAGGATGGCGCCGAAGGCCAGCGCCTCGGCCGTAGACCAGTCGATGCCTTCGCCCGACTCGATCGCCTGGCGGCGGTTGTCGAGGAAGCGGATGATCGTCTTGTGCGCCTCGAAATCCTTCGGCACCTCGGTCAGCTTCTTGCCGATCTCCTTCAGCGTCTTGACCGGCACGGCGGTCTTGCCGCGCCGCTGTTCGTCCTGGTTGTCGGCCGAGCGCAGGCCGGACCAGGCGCCGTCCAGCCAATCCGCCTTGTTCGGCTTATAGTGCTGGCCGACCTCGAATTCCTGCTCGAGATGCGCCCGCCAATCGGCCTTCACCTTTTCGAGCTCGGCCTGGGTGATGTGGCCTTCCGCGATCAGCCGGTCGGCATAGATCTGCATGGTCGTCTTCTGGTTGCGGATCTTGCGATACATGATCGGCTGGGTGAAGGCGGGCTCGTCGCCCTCATTATGGCCGAAGCGGCGGTAGCAGAACATGTCCACCACGACCGGCTTGTGGAACTTCATGCGGAATTCGATCGCCACCTTGGTGGCATGGACCACCGCTTCCGGGTCGTCGCCGTTGACGTGGAAGATCGGCGCCTCGATCATCTTGGCTACATCCGACGGATAAGGCGACGAGCGCGAGAAGCGCGGGTTGGTGGTGAAGCCGATCTGGTTGTTGATGATGAAATGCAGCGTGCCGGCGACGCGGTGGCCGCGCAGGCCCGACAGGCCGAGGATTTCGGCAATCACGCCCTGGCCGGCAAAAGCGGCGTCGCCATGCAACAGCAGCGGCAGCACCTTGGCGCGCTCTTCCAGCGGCACGATCTCCTCGCGGCTGCGGCCGAACAGATAATCCTGCTTGGCGCGCGCCTTGCCCATCACCACCGGGTCGACGATTTCCAGATGCGACGGGTTGGCGGTCAGCGACAGATGCACCTTGTTGCCGTCGAACTCGCGGTCCGACGAGGCGCCGAGATGGTACTTCACGTCGCCCGAGCCCTCGACCTCGTCGGGCGCGGCGGAGCCGCCCTTGAACTCATGGAAAATGGCGCGGTGCGGCTTGGCCATCACCTGCGACAGCACGTTCAGCCGGCCGCGATGCGCCATGCCGAGCACGATCTCCTTCATGCCGAGCTGGCCGCCTCGCTTGATGATCTGCTCCAGCGCAGGGATCAGCGACTCGCCGCCATCAAGGCCGAAGCGCTTGGTGCCCTTGTACTTGACGTCGATGAATTGCTCGAAGCCTTCCGCCTCGACCAGCTTCTGCAGGATCGCCTTCTTGCCGGCGGCGGTGAAGGAGATCTCCTTGTCGGTGCCCTCGATGCGCGCCTGGATCCAGGCCTTCTCCTCGGGATCGGAAATATGCATGAATTCGACGCCGAGCGTCGAGCAATAGGTCCGGGTCAGGATGTCGAGCATCTGCCGGATGGTGCCGAATTCCAGCCCGAGCACATTGTCGAGGAAGATCGGCCGGTCGTAGTCGGCTTCGGTGAAGCCGTAATTCTCCGGCGACAGCTCGTTGTAATCCTCGAGCGGCTTGGCAATGCCCAGCGGATCGAGATTGGCGTGCAGGTGGCCGCGCATGCGGAAGGCGCGGATCATCATGATGGCGCGGACGGAATCGCGCGTCGCCTGATGCACGTCGGCGTCGGAAAGCGCTGCGCCGTTGCCGACCGCCCTGTCCTTGACCTTCTTTTCGATGTGCTTTTCGACCAGGCCCCAATTGCCGTCTAGCGCCGAGACCAGCTCGCCATTGGCCTGCATCGGCCAGGAGGGCTTGGCCCAAGAGGCGCCCTTGGCGTTCCTGCGCACGTCGCCGGCGTCATCCTTCAGCGCCGCGAAGAAGTCCTGCCATTCGGGATCGACCGACGCGGGATCGTCCTCATAGGCGGCATAGAGCGCGTCGATATAATCGGCATTGCCGCCATAGAGGAAAGAGGTAAGCGAAAACTGGTCGTTGGTTTGATCTTGTCGTGCCATTTTGCCTAGCGGAGCGCCTGCCCCGTCTCCTGTTTTGGAGGGGAGTAGGGCAATAGGGCAGTACGGGAGTAGGGCAATGCCCTCATCTTGTCCCTACTGCCCTACTCCCCTACTCCCTTACTCCCCTAACCCTTTATCGCCTCGACCAGCGTCGTGCCGAGCCGGGCCGGCGACGGCGAAACCTTGATGCCGGCCGATTCCATCGCCGCGATCTTGTCTTCCGCGCCGCCCTTGCCGCCGGAGATCACCGCGCCCGCATGGCCCATGGTGCGGCCCGCCGGTGCGGTGCGCCCGGCGATGAAGCCGACCATCGGCTTGCGGCGGCCGCGCTTTGCCTCGTCCTTGAGGAACTGCGCGGCGTCTTCCTCGGCCGAGCCGCCGATCTCGCCGATCATGATGATCGACTTGGTCTCGTCGTCGGCGAGGAACATCTCCAGCACGTCGATGAACTCGGTGCCTTTGACCGGATCGCCGCCGATGCCGACGGCGGTGGTCTGGCCGAGGCCGACATTGGTGGTCTGGAACACCGCCTCATAGGTAAGCGTTCCCGAGCGGGAAACAACGCCGACCGAGCCCTTGCGGAAGATGTTGCCGGGCATGATGCCGATCTTGCATTCGTCGGGGGTCAGCACGCCGGGGCAGTTCGGCCCGATCAGCCGCGACGTCGAACGGTCGAGCCTCGCCTTGACCTTGATCATGTCCATCACCGGTATGCCCTCGGTGATGCAGACGATCAGCGGGATCTCGGCCTCGATCGCTTCCAGGATCGCTTCGGCAGCACCCGCCGGCGGCACGTAGACGACCGAAGCGTTGGCGCCGGTCCTGGCCTTGCCTTCGGCTACGGTGGCGAAGATCGGCAGCGCCTCGCCCTTGGCGCCGGTCCAGGTTTCGCCGCCCTTCTTGGGGTGGATGCCGCCGACCATTTTCGTGCCGTGATAGGCCAGCGCCTGTTCAGTGTGGAACGTGCCGGTCTTGCCGGTCAGGCCCTGCACCAGCACCTTGGTGTTCTTATCGACGAGAATGGACATGGTGGTCCTTTTCAAAAACCGTTGATCGGGGAAGGCCGCGCGCTCATGGTCACAACCGCTTCAGCTCGGCGACGGTAAGGTTGCTTTTGGCATTGCCGGTGTTGAGCGTCGTTGCCGGCTCGAACATCAGCACCACCGGCTCCTCGCTTAGCGAGCGCGGCCGGTGCTCGACGGCGCGCGGCACGACAATGAACTCGCCGCTGGAAAGCTCCACCGTGCCGTCGCGGAAATCGATGGCGATGCGCCCGCGCAGCACCAGGAACGCCTCGTCCTCATTGTCATGCGCGTGCCAGTCGAAGACGTCGCCGAACTTGGCGATCTTGACCTGGCTGTCGTTCACGTCGCCGGCGATATGCGGATCGAAGACCTTCTTGATCTTCTGATCCGCCGCCTCGACGAGGTTTATCTTGTGCGGAGGCATCGCCTATCGACCTTGACCCTGAAGTTCTGTTTTCAAGCTGGGCATTTTTGGTTTCCGTGAACGACAGCACCGATCCATCGGCCCCCGGCGCGCCGGATCGTCACGATCTGCACCGATAAATTGCCGCCAGACGTTCTCAATTCACCAAGGGACTTGGGGTCATCATCGGCTTGGAAACTGCTGCCATATTTGGTCAGAAGCCTTTTCAGGATCATGTTGGCGGCCAGCTTCGGATCGTTGGTGCCGAAGGAGACCAGGCAGTCGCAGCGACCACTCGAACTCTTGATTGAGGCAACGATTTCCGTAGCCTTGTAGACTTGCAGCCCGTCGGATCCGGCCTTGAACCCGCTTTGCCGGGCAACCGCGTTGAACCGGCCGAAGCTGGGCGCCGTTGCCGGACATAAGTTCATGAAGAGACTGACCCTCTTGCCGATCCAGGCGGGCGACTTCGAACTATCCGCGGCCGCAGCAGCGCTGGCCCAAAGGGCCATGCCGGTCAGCGCTAGGGCCAGCATCCGCTGCATCAGACGCCCTTCACCGCCGCGACGATCTTCTTGGCTGCATCGTCGAGATCGTCTGCCGACACCACGTTCAGCCCGCTGTCGTTGATGATCTTCTTGCCGAGCTCGGCATTGGTGCCTTCCAGCCGCACCACTAGCGGCACTTGCAGGCCGACCTCCTTGACCGCGGCGATCACGCCCTCGGCGATGATGTCGCATTTCATGATGCCGCCGAAGATGTTGATCAGAATGCCTTTGACCGCCGGATCCTTGGTGATGATCTTGAACGCCGCCGTCACCTTTTCTTTCGACGCGCCGCCGCCGACATCGAGGAAGTTGGCCGGCTCGGCGCCGTAAAGCTTGATGATGTCCATCGTTGCCATGGCAAGGCCGGCGCCGTTGACCATGCAGCCGATATTGCCGTCGAGCGCGACATAGGCGAGGTCGTATTTCGACGCCTCGATCTCCTTCTCGTCCTCTTCGGTGGTGTCGCGCAATTCGAGCACGTCGGGGTGGCGAAACAGCGCATTGTTGTCGAACGACACTTTGGCGTCGAGAACGCGCAGCCGGCCGCTCCTCATGACGATCAGCGGGTTGACCTCGAGCAGGCTCATGTCCTTCTCGACAAAGGCCTTGTAGAGGATGGGGAACAGCGTGGCGCCATCCTTGGCGGCGTCGCCGTCGAGCTTCAGCGCCGCGTTGAGCTTCTTCACGTCGTCGGCCGTCACGCCCTTTTCCGGGTCGATGGCTACGGTGATGATCTTTTCCGGCGTGTCGTGGGCGACCGCCTCGATGTCCATGCCGCCCTCGGTCGAGACGACGAAGGCGACGCGCCCGACCGAGCGGTCGACCAGGATCGACAGATAGAGCTCGCGCTCGATGTCGGCGCCGTCCTCGATATAGAGCCGGTTGACCTGCTTGCCGGCCGGGCCGGTCTGCTTGGTGACCAGCGTGTGGCCGAGCATCTCATTGGCATTGGCGACGACCTCGGCCACCGACTTTGCCAGCCTGACACCGCCCTTGGCATCGGCGCCGAGCTCCCTGAATTTGCCCTTGCCGCGGCCGCCGGCATGGATCTGGCTCTTGACCACATAGAGTGGGCCGGGCAGCGCCTTGGCGGCAGCTTCCGCCTCGCTCGCCTTGAACACCGGCACGCCCTCGGCCACGGGTGCGCCAAAGCCTTTCAGCAGCGCCTTGCCCTGATACTCATGGATGTTCATGCGCTATGTCTCCAGCTTGCTTGGCGGGCTTGGTTACCGGCTTACTTGGCCGCGAGATGCGGAGCGATCTTGACGCAGGCGTCGCACAGGCCCTGCACCGCCGCGACCGAATTGTCGAACATCTTCTGCTCGTTCTTCGCGAGCTCGATCTCGATGATCCGCTCGACGCCGCCGGCGCCGATCACCACGGGAACGCCGACATAGGTGTTCTTGACGCCATATTGGCCGGAGAGATAGGCAGCACAGGGCAGCACCCGCTTCTTGTCCTTGAGATAGGCTTCGGCCATGGCAATGGCCGAAGCTGCCGGCGCATAAAAGGCAGAGCCGGTCTTGAGCAGGCCGACGATCTCGGCGCCGCCGTCGCGGGTGCGCTGCACGATCTGGTCGAGCCGCTCCCTCGAGGTCCAGCCCATCTTGATGAGGTCGGGCAGCGGGATGCCGGCAACCGTCGAATAGCGGATCATCGGGACCATGGAATCGCCGTGGCCGCCGAGCACGAAGGCAGTGACGTCCTCGACCGAGACCTTGAATTCCTCGGCAAGGAAATAACGGAAGCGCGAACTGTCGAGCACGCCGGCCATGCCGACGACATGGCTCTTGGGCAGGCCGGAAAACTTCTGCAGCGCCCAGACCATGGCGTCGAGCGGATTGGTGATGCAGATGACGAAGGCTTTCGGCGCGTATTTCTTGAGGCCGGCGCCGACCTGCTCCATCACCTTCAGATTGATGCCTAGAAGATCGTCGCGGCTCATGCCGGGCTTGCGCGGCACGCCGGCGGTGACGATGCAGACATCGGCGCCCTCGATGCCGGCATAGTCGTTGACGCCGGTCAGCCTCGAGTCGAACCCATCGACCGGCGACGACTGCGCGATGTCCAGTCCCTTGCCTTGCGGGATGCCTTCGGCGATATCGAACAGCACGACGTCGCCGAGATCCTTGAGGCCGACCATGTGGGCGAGGGTGCCGCCGATCATGCCCGAGCCGATGAGCGCTATCTTGTTGCGTGCCATGTCAGGATATTTTCCCTTTGACTATGACGGCGCCCAAATCCTTGACGATTTGATGACGGCGTCGGAGGAAGAGGCCGGAATGCTGCGGAACCGCGAAATTCGCCGCACGCAATAGCCCCGGCCGCACAAAAATTCAAACGATTATTTTGGAGTGAATAATTTCAATCGGTTAGAAACAATGGGAATTACGTAAACGTCAAAATTATGAAGCCGACTAGAGGAATTCTACACAATGGCACTGGAAATCAGAAGGCTGTTTCCTGGCGATGACGCCCTTGTGATGCGGGTTGCCGGCGAAGTCTTCGACGAGCCGGTCAGGCCGGATCGGCTCTCTGCCTATCTCGCGGAGCCCGGTCATTTCATGGTCGTGGCCCTCGCCGACGGCATCGTCGTTGGCCAATGCGCAGCCGTCATCCACTGCCACCCGGACAAGGTGAGCGAACTCTACGTAGACGAGGTCGGCGTGGCGCCGGCCTTTCAACGCCAGGGCATTGCGACGAGGATGCTCGGCGCCATGTTCGCACTCGGTCGCGAGCATGGCTGTGAGGAGGCGTGGGTCGGCACCGAGCCGGACAATGTTGCTGCTCGCGCACTTTACGAGTCGCGAAAAGAGCCGCATGGGCCGGCGGAGGGGTTCGTCATGTATGTTTATCGATTATAGGCGCCGGCGGCAGCGCCCCCTTCGGTACTATCCCTCACGCCTGTGCCTGCCGTGCCTCCGTCGATGATCCCTGCGCCCTCTGCCTCTTCGCCCAGTCCTCCAGCCAGTCGTGGCTCTGCATCTCGATCAGCCGCGATGCGGTGCGCTCGAACTCGAAGACTTCGTTGCCGCGCTTGGCCGTATAGAGCTGCGCCGGCGGTGCCGCGGCGCTCATCACCAGCCGTACATGATGATCGTAGAGCGTATCGACCAGCAGGATGAAGCGCTTGGCTTCGTTGCGCTTGCCTTCGCCGAGCACCGGCACATGGTCGATGAAGATGGTCGAGAAACGGCTGGCAATGCCAAGATAGTCGCGGGCGCCGAGCGGCCTCTCGCAGAGATCGGCGAAGGAAAAACGCGCCGCCTCGCCGGCAGCACGCGGCACTACGACGTGCCGGCCCTTCACCGTCAGCATCGTCTCGGCCGTCGGCCTGCCATGCGTCATCACCGCCCACGCTTCGTCGAGCGCATGGTCGGCGGCGGCATCGGCCGGGGTGACGTAGACCGGCATGCGGCTGAGCTTGTCGAGGCGGTAATCCTTATCGGCATCAAGCGCCAGCACCTGCGCGTGGCGCTCCAGGATAGCGACAAACGGCAAAAACAACTGACGGTTCAGGCCGTCGCGGTAGAGATCCTGCGGCGCGACATTGGAAGTGGCAACCAGCACCACGCCATTGGCAAACAACGCCGAAAACAACCTTGACAGGATCATCGCATCGGCGATGTCGGTGACGGAGAACTCGTCGAAGCATAGCACCCAGGCTTCCTCGGCCAGCGCGCGCGCCACCGGCGGGATCGGGTCGTCCTCCTTGGCCGTGCCGTTCTTGCGAGCCTGCCGGTGCTTCTGGATGCGGTCCTGCACGTCGGCCATGAAGTCGTTGAAATGTACCCGGCGCTTGCGCCGCACCGGCAGCAGCTCGAAGAACATGTCCATCAGCATGGTCTTGCCGCGGCCGACGCCGCCATGGATATAAAGGCCCTTGACCGCCTCGTGCACCTCGCGCTTGCGGGCGAACAACCACCCCAGCGCGCTTGATTTCTGCGCCAGCCGCTTTGCCGATATCTCTTCGATCAGCCGGTCGAGCGCAGCGGCGATCCGCTCCTGCGCCGGATCGCGCCCGATGGCGCCCGTCTCGACCAGATGGTCGTAGCGCTGCTTGACGGTTGCATGGGTCTGGAGGCCGTCACGCAGATGCATTGGTCACGTCGTTCCGGAGCAATTCCAAGAAAAGTGTGTAGCGGTTTTCTGTCCGGAATTGCGTAAAAACAAAAGAGGCAATTCCAGGAAAAGTGTGTAACGGTTTTCCGTCCGGAATTGCGTAACAATGGGGGCCGTTCTCTTACCTTGTAAGCGAGATCGGCAGGCCGTTGGAAGTCTGGCCGTCGAATTTCTCGCCGCCCGAGGAATAGAGCCGTGCCAGCGTGCCGCCATTCTCGTCAAAGAGCGTCAGCTGTTTGCCGGCGACGTTCCAGGATTTGATGCCATCGAGCGGCGCCGGGCAATGCAGCGGTCCGGCGCGGTAGCCCGAACCGAATTTGGTCTGCGGCGTCGCCACCTGACAGCTCTGGCCGGACACGCTTGCCTTCCACACACCGGCGACGCTGGACGCGGTCAGATCGGCCGCACCGGCCGGCGCCGTCCCATCGGGCGGCAGCGAGGCGACCTGCGTGTTCTGCGGCGCGGTCGGAAATTTCGACGGGTCGGCCGGGCCGGGTGTCGCCGGTGGCGGCAGCTGGTTTGCAGTCACCTTGCCGGCGGGCGCAGCTTCCAGCGGCGCCGGCTGCTGCTCGTCCATCGATGAGAACCGTGAGGTTGAACAGCCGCTCGCAACGAGCACGGCCAGCGATACGGCCAGCAGGCCGGTTTTCGAAAATTTCATTCTTCAACCTCCGTCGGATCGGGCTGGGGGTGCCGTCCGCGCAATGTCCCCCTCACCAAGATGGAGAAGGTGGCGAAATTTCAACCCGATATGGTTAAAATACGGTTTGCGCCGGTAATGTTGCAAATTTGTCGCAAAATGCACATTGCCTGAACTTGCGTTACGCCTTGGCCGTTTGGCCGACACCTCCGGTTGATTCGATACGGCGCGCTGGCGCCAAATCCTTGGCGTTCACCTCAAATGCTTGTGCGGGCCGGCTCCGGCATTATCTCTTGGGATCAGCAAACTGCAGGGAGCCGATTTCTTGGCCGCGAGAAAGAGAGCCGCCAACCGCTATTACAGCGGGCCGCCCAGCGATCATTTCGACGGCACCTTGTTCTTCAATCCCAACGGACGGCCGCCGGGTCGCTTTGCCGATCTGTTGAAATGGCAATTGAGCCGCGAGCGCTCGAAATGGCCGGCGGCGGATCCGAGCCCGTTTCCACCGGCAAGACCGGTCGAGCGCATCGATGGTTCTGCGCTGCGCCTCACCATGGTCGGTCATTCCTCGCTGCTCGTCCAGACAGCCGGCCTGAACATCCTGACCGACCCGGTCTGGTCGCGGCGTGTCTCGCCGCTCTCCTTCGCCGGTCCGAAACGCGTCAATCCGCCGGGCATCGCCTTTTCGCATTTGCCGCCGATCGACCTCGTGCTGGTCAGCCACAACCATTACGACCATCTCGACCTCGCCACGCTGAAGCGCCTGAAGACAAGACACGACCCGCTGCTGCTGACGCCGCTCGGCAACGACACGATCATCGGCGCTGCCGTGCCCCGTATGCGGCTTTCCGCGCATGACTGGGGCGACCGGGTCGATATCGGCGATCGCGTCGCCGTCTACGTCGAGCCGGTGCACCACTGGTCGGCCCGCGGTACTCGCGACCGGCGCATGGCGCTGTGGGCGGGTTTCGTCGTCGAGACACCCGACGCAAAGATCTATTTCGCCGGCGATACCGGCTTCCACGGTGGCATCAATTACCGGCTGATGGCGCAAAAGCACGGCGGGTTCCGCCTCGCCATCCTGCCGATCGGCGCCTACGAGCCGCGCTGGTTCATGGCGCCACATCACCAGGATCCGGAGGAGGCGGTGCAAGGCATGCTTTTGTGCAACGCCGCCTATGCCGCCGGCTGTCACTGGGGCACGTTCCGGCTCACCAACGAGCCGATCGATGAGCCGCCCAGAAAGCTCGGCGAAGCGCTCGATGCTGCCGGCCTGCCGCGGCAACGTTTTCGCGCCTTGCGGCCGGGCGAAGTCTGGGACGTGCCGGCGGTCTAGCCCGGCGACCGGCCTGACGGCGCAGGCGACCCCAAGGCTTCCATACACCTGGCTATGTGGGCGGCGTCGCGGCCTACATATGAGAGAAGGCCGGAGCCAAAGGTATGCATCCAATGGAGGCCAAGAAAATACAGGCCAGGAAAAGCCGTCACGCCACGCTGTTGAACGGGTGCACCGCGCGAATCGAAAATTGGCAAATCTATCCAGTTGTAGTCGAAGAGGTATCCCGTCCCCCAGATAACCGAGCTGACGTTCTCGCTGCTGATATCCATTGACCGGGCACCGCCGACTTCCGCCAGGATTGGGGTTACTGAATGTTCATTGCCATCGCTGATATGGTCCGAGACTTCACGTTTCTCTGCCAACGCCTCCGCAGCGGAAACAAAATCGTCATAGGATTTGTCGGCTTCAGCTAATATCTGGAAGGCATCAGCGGCCACCAACAGTTTTCCATCGGCGCATCCGAGCACACGTCCCAGCACCGTTCCGCCATCGCGGGCAAAACGGCGGACGTTCATATCGTAACCGCCGTTGACACCGGTTACGACCGTCGAGGGGGGATACCGCTGCTCCGGGAAACTGTCGATGGTGATCTCGAAACGTCCCATTTTGTCGAACCACCACAAAACATCCTTGCCGCGATAGCGCCGAGGCACCCGACGATGGGGGCTGACCGAAAGATAGACATTGCGCCCGGATTGCTGGAGCTCATCGGCTATCTGGCTTCCAGATGCGCCGCTGCCCACCACCAGCACCGCTCCGGGGGGAAGTTCGTCGGGGCTGCGGTAGTTCGAGGCGTGAACCTGGTAAACGGATCGAGGCAAATCCCTTGCGGCCGCCGGTACCATCGGACGCTGGAACGGGCCCGTCGCCACTACGACATTGCGGGCTCTCATGCTGCCGGTGTTTGTCTCCAATGCATAATCGCCGGTATCCCTGTGCCGGAGCCTCGTGACCTCGACACCCTGGCGAACCGGAGCTGCAATTTTGGCCGCATAGTGCTCGATGAATCGCGTGACAGCGGTGTGATGGGCGAACCCCTCCGGTTCGGGGCCCTGATAAGAAAGCCCAGGAAGCTCTATTGCCTGGTTGATGAATTGAAATCGGAGCGAATCCCAACGCTCCGTCCGCCAGCGTTCGGCAATACGAGCGCGTTCCAACACAACATGCTCACGTTCATGTTGTTGAAGATAGTAGCTCATGGCGAGCCCCGCCTGGCCGCCACCAATAATGATTGTGTCCCAACGCTCGGTCATTGGAAATTTTACCAAGCCGTCGAGACTCAAATATGCAAGTCCCGACTTTCCTATCCGCCGGCCGCAGCTCATGTGCCAGCGAACACGTCGTTTGGATCATTCAATACTATGACACATTGCATCCGTAGCTGCATATCCCAGCCGGGTTCTCCGACCCGCCCCAGCCACCGCCGGCGGAACCCAAGGCCTCGCTGAAGCGTTTGTACGTGTTCAAACCTGTCGGCTGCGAGGTAATCTCATGATCAGGTGGATCATCATTCTTTTGATTATCGCGGCCGCGGCGAGCCTGCTCGGCATGCCGGCACTGGCCGGAGCCGCCGCCACCGGCGCCCGCATCCTCATCGGCATCGTGCTGATCATCTTCCTGCTGATCGTGCTTGGCGTCTTCGCGGTGACCTGAAAATCACGCCGCGCTGGTAATTTCTGCCGCTATCCGCCATATAGGCGCCAAACCGGCAAGAGACCTTTCGATCGATGGCAAGCGCGGCCCCTTTCGCCAAGATGAACGGCATCGGCAACGAAATCATCGTTGCCGATATGCGTGGCCGTGCCGATCGCGTGACGCCTGCGGCAGCCGTCGCGCTTAATGCCGATGCGGCGACCAGGTTCGACCAGATCATGGCAATCCACGACCCCAGGACGCCGGGCACCGCCTTTTTCATCGACATCTTGAATTCCGACGGAACCAGGGCGCAGGCCTGCGGCAACGGCATGCGTTGTGTCGTCCAGGCGCTCGCCGCCGAGACCGGCCAGAAGACATTTGCCTTTGAAACAGTCGCCGGCATCCTCAATGCCGAGGAACATGCCGACGGAATGATCTCGGTCGACATGGGCAGGCCGCGCTTTGGCTGGCAGGACATCCCGCTGGCCGAGGAATTCCGCGACACCCGCATGATCGAGCTGCAGATCGGCCCGATCGATGCCCCGGTGCTGCATTCGCCCTCGGTCGTCTCGATGGGCAATCCGCACGCCATCTTCTGGGTCGACCGCGACGTCTGGTCGTACGAGCTCGAGCGCTTCGGCCCGCTGCTCGAAAACCATCCGATCTTCCCCGAGCGCGCCAACATCACCATCGCGCAGGTGACTTCGCCGGAGACCATGGTCATCCGCACCTGGGAGCGCGGCGCCGGCCTGACCAAGGCCTGCGGCACGGCTGCTTGCGCCGCTGTGGTCGCCGCGTCCCGCACCCGGCGTACCGGCCGCGGCGTCACGCTGATGACGCCCGGCGACGGCTCGCTGCATGTTTTGTGGCGCGACGACGACCACGTCATCCTGACCGGTGCCGCCGAATGGGAATTTTCCGGCAGCTTCGATCCGTCGACCGGGGCGTGGGCGCGCGACACCGAAAGCGCCGCCTGATGGCTCCTCTTGGCAACAAGGGTATCGAGGTCGTCACCTTCGGCTGCCGGCTGAACACCTATGAATCCGAGGTGATGCGGCGTGAAGCCGAAAGTGCGGGCCTCGGCGGGCTCGAAGGCGGTGCCATCATCTTCAACACCTGCGCCGTCACCGGCGAGGCTGTACGCCAGGCCAAGCAGTCGATCAGAAAAGCCCGCCGTGAGAACCCGGCTGCCCGCATCATCGTTACCGGCTGCGCCGCGCAGACCGGCCCGCAGGATTTCGTCGCCATGGACGAGGTCGATCTCGTCCTCGGCAATGAGGAAAAGCTGAAGGCGCATTCCTATCGCGCGCTGCCGGATTTCGGCGTCAACGACACTGAGAAGGCGCGCGTCAACGATATCTTTTCGGTGCGCGAGACGGCCGCCCACATGGTCGACGCCATCGAGGGCCGGGCGCGCGCTTTTGTCCAGGTGCAGAACGGCTGCGACCACCGCTGTACCTTCTGCATCATTCCCTACGGTCGCGGCAATTCGCGCTCGGTGCCTATGGGCGCCGTGGTCGAGCAGATCAAGCGACTCGTCGGCAATGGTTATGCCGAGATCGTGCTGACGGGCGTCGACATGACCAGTTTCGGCGCCGATCTGCCGGGCGCACCGAAGCTCGGCAAATTGGTCAAGACCATCCTGAAGCAGGTGCCAGACGTGAAACGCCTGCGGCTTTCCTCCATCGACTCGATCGAAGCCGACGACGATCTGCTGGACGCCATCGCCACCGAGCCGAGGCTGATGCCGCATCTGCATCTATCGCTGCAATCGGGTGACGACATGATCCTGAAGCGGATGAAGCGCCGGCACAGCCGCGACCAGTCGATCCGCTTTTGCGAGGATGTGCGCAAACTGCGCCCCGGCATTGTTTTCGGCGCCGACATCATCGCCGGCTTCCCGACCGAGACGGACGCCATGTTCGAAAACTCGCTGGAGATCGTCGAGGAATGCGGCCTGACGCATCTCCACGTCTTCCCGTTTTCGCCGCGCCAGGGCACGCCCGCCGCGCGCATGCCGCAGCTCCGCCGCGACGTCGTCAAGCAACGCGCGGCACGCCTGCGCGCCGCCGGCGAGGCCGCCTATCGCCGCCATCTTGCCTCGCTCGCTGGAACGCATCAGTCGATCCTGGTCGAGCGTGACGGCCTTGGCCGCACCGAAGGGTTTACGCTGGCCGCGGTCTCTGCCGGCGCTCCGGGCGACATCGTCGAGGCTGATATCGCCGGCCATGACGGTATCCGACTGATCGCCGCGCCGCTTGCCGCCCGCGCCGCCTGAGAGCGCAAGACATGGCTGGTTTTTTCAAGAAGATATTTTCGTTCGGCAAGAAGGAAGTCGTCGAGGAGCGGCCCGACGAGACCGCACCGCTGCCGCCGATCAAATGGGACGAACTGGAGGCGCTGAAACCGGCCGCCGAGCAGGCCGTCCCGGAGTTTTTGAAACGCGAAGAGTCGCGACCCGAAGTCGAAGCCGTACCTCCACCGCCAGTCGAACCAGAGTTGCCTCCGGCACCCCAACCGGCGCCGGAATCGCAGAAGCCTGAGCCGCCGCCGACCGTTCCACCCGAGCCGGAAACGCCTGCTGAGGAACCGGAGGAGATCCGGGCCGAGCCGCAGCAGCCAGAAATCGTCCCCTCCCAGCCAGAACCTGCACCCGTCGAAGTGCCGGTAGTGCCCACCGAGGCTCCCTCAGCAGCGCCAGCGCGCGAAGTCCCGCCCGCCGAAATACCGCCCCCGATCCGCCAGCCAGCGCCGGCCGAGACGAAACCGATCTTGACCGAGATCGCGCCCGAACCGGAGGTCGTGCCGGCGCCCCACCCTCCCATCGAGGGGGAGGTAACGCCCGAGCCAGAAGCCGTTCCGCAACCATCGCCGGAGCCAAAGCCCGCCCCCGGCAAAGTCACCGTGACCAAGAAGGTCGAGCAGAAAGCCGAGCCGCAGAAGGCGCCCGAACCGGCGCCGAGGCGCTCCTGGTTCCAGCGCATGCGAGACGGGCTTGCCCGCTCTTCCAAGGAGTTGTCGGGCAACATCGCCGGCGTCTTCACCAAGCGGAAACTTGACGAGGACACGCTGCAGGACCTGGAGGATGTGCTGATCCGCGCCGATCTCGGCATGGAGACGGCTTTGCGCGTTACCGACGCGCTCTCCGCCAGCCGCTACGGCAAGGACGTCTCCGACACCGAAGTCCGGGCCATCATGGCGGCCGAGGTTGAGAAGGTGCTGACCCACGTCGCCATGCCGTTGGAGCTCGACCTCAGCCACAAGCCGCATGTCATCCTGGTGGTCGGCGTCAACGGCACCGGGAAGACCACGACCATCGGCAAGCTCGCCGCAAAGCTCACCGATGGCGGCCTCTCGGTGATGCTCGCCGCCGGCGACACCTTTCGCGCAGCCGCGATCGAGCAGCTGAAGATCTGGGGCGAGCGTACCAACTCGCCGGTCATTGCCTCGAAGCTCGGCGCCGATGCCGCCGGCCTCGCCTACGATGCATTCGAGCGCGCGAAGGAGGCCGGCTCCGACGTGCTGATCATCGACACCGCCGGGCGGCTGCAGAACAAGACCGAACTAATGGCGGAACTGGAAAAGATCGTCCGGGTGCTGGGCAAGCTCGATCCGGAAGCGCCGCACACCGTGCTGCAGACGGTCGATGCCACCACCGGCCAGAATGCGCTCAACCAGGTCGAGATCTTCCGCAATGTCGCCGGCGTCAACGGCCTGGTGATGACCAAGCTGGACGGCACGGCGCGCGGCGGTATTCTGGTGGCGATCGCGGCAAAGCATAAATTGCCGGTCTATTTCATTGGCGTCGGCGAACAGGTCGACGACCTCGAACCCTTTTCCGCAAGCGAATTCGCCAGGGCGATCGCTGGCGTGGCTTGACGAGCATGATCCCAAAAAGTTGCAGGCTTTTTGGATTGAATCATGCGTAAGAAGGACCCTATGAGCCCACCCATCCTCGAACGCGACCTGTCCGATCCGCGCCGCAAGGCATTGAACCCCGGCCTGAAATTCCTGCTCGAACTCGGGCCTGGCCTGGTGTTCTTTTTCACCACCATCCGCGGTGCGTGGCTTGTCGGGAAGTTTCCGATACTCGGCCATATCGGCGAGCCTATCCTGATTGCCACAGCGTTCTTTATGGTGGCGACGGCGCTATCGCTCAGCGTTTCGTGGATTTTGACGCGCAGCTGGCCGATCATGCCGTTGGTCTCGGCCATCGTGGTGTTTGTGTTTGGCGCGCTGGCGCTGTGGCTGCAGGACAAGACCTTCGCTTTCATGAAGCCGACAATCATCAACAGCCTGTTCGGCATCACGTTGCTTGGCGGGTTGGCGTTTGGCAGATCGCTGTTGGGCTATGTCTTTGATTCCGCCTTCAATCTCGACGCCGAAGGCTGGCGCAAGCTCACTTTCCGATGGGGGCTCTTCTTCCTTTTTCTGGCTGCGCTGAACGAGGTCGTGTGGCGCAACTTTTCTGAGGAAGCCTGGCTTTATTTCAAGGTCTGGGGCACGATTCCCATTACCCTTGTCTTCACGTTAAGCCAAATGCCGTTGATCCTGCGCCATTCGCTCGAGGACAAGACCGGCAAGGAAGAGAAGGCCGGCAAATAGAGCAATTCCAGGAAAGTGTGTAGCGGTTTTCCCGGGAAAAGCGCGTAGCGCTTTCCCTAGGGAATTGCGTCAGAATAAGAGGAGAGGGGCATGGAATTCATCACCACACGCGACGAGTTGAGGACGATCTACAAGACGCCTCGGCCGACTGACGGCTCGATCCGCAAGGAACTGAAGGCATTGGACGGCCACTGCCGTTCCTTCATCGGCAAGAGCCCTTTCGTGCTGATCGGCTCGTCCGACGGCGCCGGCAATGCCGATGTGACGCCCAAGGGCGACAGGCCGGGCTTCGTAACAGTGCTCGACGAAAAGACCATCGCCATCCCCGACCGTCCCGGCAACAACCGGCTCGACACGCTGGAGAACATCCTTCTCAATCCCTCGATCGGGCTGCTCTTCCTCATTCCCGGCATGAACGAAACGCTGCGTGTCAATGGCGATGCCCGCATCACCGTCGATGCGGCATTGCGTGAGCGGCTGGCGGTCGACGGCAAGGCACCGCAAAGCGTCGTCGTGGTGACGGTCAAGGCCGCCTATATGCATTGCGCCAAGGCCTTCATGCGCTCCGAACTGTGGAAGCCGGAGAGCTGGTACGACCGCGCGACGCTGCCGACGCTCGGCCAGATCCTGCGCGACCAGCTGGCGCTCGCCGATTCGGCCGAGGCGACCGACCGCTGGCTGGACGAGGAATACAGGGAGACCATGTGGTAGCGTGATCGGCAACGAATCGCCCAAGCCGGTCTCCATTCCTTTGCTGAACATCCTCGCCATCTCCGGCAGCCTGCGCGCCGCCTCGACCAATTCGGCCCTGGTCGCGGCGCTCGCGCGAAACGCGCCGCCGGGTTGCCATGTCGGCGTCTTTGACGGGCTTGGGCGGCTGCCGATCTTCAACCCCGACGACGAAGGCGAGCGGACGCCGCCGCAAGCAGCAGTGCTGATCGATGCGGTCACCGCCGCTGACGGCGTCATCGTTTCCTGCCCGGAATATGCCCACGGTGTGCCAGGCGGCCTGAAGAACGCGCTTGACTGGCTGGTGTCGCGCGATGCCGCCGTTGGCAAGCCAGCCATGCTGGTGCATGCCTCGCGGCGCTCGCTGTTTGCCCGCGCCGCACTGGTCGAGGTCATGCGGACAATGTCTTTCGCGCTCCATGAGGAAGCAGCGCTCGAAATCGCGCTGCTCGGTAAGAGGCCGCCGGAGGTGGAGGATATCTTATCGCAGCCGGAAAACCGGCTGACGATGCGCGATGCCCTATCCGCCTTCGCGGAGTTCATCCGCTCGCGGTGAACGCCGGACCGTGCTTTCGCCATCCCAGGGTCTCCGCGACGGAGTTTCGCTCCTGCTCCGCCCTGGGATGACGACGCTAGGAGCTGCGGCCAATCTGTGCCGGGAACTATCCCTTGCCCCTCCGCGTCTCGACGTCGGTCTCGCCGACGAACCAGTCGCGTGCAGCGACCTCCTCGAAGACTATCCAGACGTCGTTGTTGGTCAGGCCGGTGACGCCGGTGATGGCCGCCGTCACCTGGGCGGCGATCGCGGCCTTTTTGCCGGCCGGGTCATCGGCAATCACCTCCTTGACCAGGCGGATATTCACGAATGGCATGGTTCCCTCCCTTGCATATGCTTGGCGGCCGCTCAGTAGGTTTTGGCGCCGTTGACCATGAGCCGGACCATGTAGAGCGAGGTCGTGCCGGCGATATAGAGGCAGTTCAGCTTGTTGCCTCCGAACACGCAATTGGCGACGACTTCCGGTACCTTGACCTTGCCGATCAGCGTCCCGTCCGGATCGTAGCAGTGGATGCCGTCGGCGGCGCTGGTCCAGATGCGGCCGTCCGCATCCAGCCTGAAACCGTCGAACAGGCCAGCGGTGCAGTCGGCAAAGACCTTTTCGCCTGAGACCGTCTTGCCGCCCTGGTCGACATTGAACACCCGGATGTGCGCCGGGTTTTGCGCACCATGCGTGCGGCCGGTGTCGGCGACATAGAGCTTGCTCTCGTCAACCGAGAAGGCGAGCCCGTTGGGCCTGACCATGTCGGTGATCACGGCCTCAGTCTCGCCGGTGCCGGGATCGACTCGGTAGACATGGCAGGCGCCGATCTCGCTTTCGGCCTTGTCGCCCTCGTAATCGGTATCGATGCCGTAGCTTGGGTCGGTGAACCAGATCGAGCCGTCGGACTTGACCACCGCGTCATTGGGCGAGTTCAGCCGCTTGCCGCGCCATTTGTCGGCGATGGTGACTACCGACCCGTCATGCTCGGTGCGGCTGACGCGGCGGCCGGAATGCTCGCAAGTAACCAGCCGGCCTTGCCGGTCGACCGTGTTGCCGTTGGAATTGCCGGACGGCTGACGGAACACGCTGACGCTGCCGTCGGTCTCGTCGTAACGCAGCATGCGATTGTTCGGGATGTCGGACCAGACCACATAGCGCCCGGCCGCGAACCAGGCCGGTCCTTCCGCCCATCGGCAGCCGGTAAACAGCCTGTCGACCTGTGCATTGCCGTTGAATAGCCGCGAAAAGCGCGGATCGAGAACTTCGTAGAATTCGCTGGCCATGGTTCCTCCCGGTAGCAGTCGCTTGGCAAGGCGCGATCAAGCCAGCCCACGATCGATATGGCAAGATCGATGATGCGTCAGAAGCATTATGGAAGCGAATGCTGGCCCGGACGGCAGGTCACATCCCGTTAACCGGCTATGCGCCCAGCGCAATGGTGCATTGCAACATCTTATTTTTGCAATGCACCATAACTATGTCATGCTCCGTATCGATCAAGGGAGGAACAACTGGCCGCGAAACGCGGCACAAAAGGAAACTCGCTATGATCATCGACAGCCTCATGAGCCGCGCTCGCGCCAGCATCGCCAAGCGCCGGCATTATAACCGCCTCGTCGCCGAAATCGACAGCTTCAGCAGCCGTGACCTCGCCGATATGCGCGCCGACCGCAGCGAAATGCTCTACCAGGTCCACAAGCAGATCTACGGCTGAGTCTTCGGTCGACCTACCACGTTCGTCATCCTTGGGCGTAGCGACGCAAAGCGGAGCAAAGACCCTAGCATGACGAAACGGCGGGCCATCAGCCCGGCATGGCCAGCGCCTTCTCGATTTCGGGTAACAGCAGCGTCCGCGCCGAGTCCGGCGTCAGCGGCCCTACATGCTTATAGGCGATCTTGCCATCCTTGCCGATGACGAAGGTCTCCGGCACGCCGTAGACACCCCAGTCGATCGCCGTGCGTCCGGCCTGGTCGACGCCGATCGCCTGGAATGGGTTGCCGAGATCGCCAAGGAACCGACGGGCGTTTTCCGGCTGGTCCTTGTAGTTCAGCGCCGCCATGACGAAGCGTCTGTCCTGCGACAGCGCCAGCAGCACCGGATGCTCTTCGCGGCACGGCGCGCACCAGGACGCGAAGACGTTGACCAGCGTCACCTTGCCGGCGAACTGTTTTGAATCGAGGCCCGGCAAATTGGTGCCTTCGAGCGCCGGCAGGTTGGTCTGCGGCGCCGGCAGGCCGATCAGCGCTGATGGCACTTCCGACACGTCGCGCCCGGACAAAAGCTGCGCCAGGAACAATCCCGCCAGCCCGAGAAAGACCAGCAGCGGCAGCAGCACGATCAGGCGGCGGCGCGCCGGTGTTTGGGTTTCCGTGCTCATGATTTTACTGCCTTATCGGAGCGCCGGCGCACGCCGGATGCCTCCAGCTCGGCAAGCTCTCGCTTGCGGCCGCGCTGGTCGAGCAGAATCCAGCCGATCAGCCCGGCCAGCACCAGGGCCGTGATCGCATACGCCGCCGTGACATAAAGGGCGTGAACGCTCATTTTCCCGATCCAAGGCTTCTCACGGCGGAATTCATAGCCTCACCGGCTGTTTGTCGCAATGAACGGGTCTGCGGCAGATTTGCGGTTATCGCAAGCCGAAGGTCACTGCGAACGCAAAACACCTGATATGTTTTTGATACGCATGTATTGGCACGTCAGAGACAGCCTGACAGCCCCTTCGCAGGTAAGCAGGATTCTACCGGCGTCATCCCACATCCTGATTGCACTCCAGCCATGGCTCCGGAACTGCGAAGGCTAATCGATTCGACCGCGATGAACTCAAGCCCGAAAGACACGGCATTGAACGCCGCCCATTTGGCGGGGGGCCGGTAGGGGAGGACGGTCGAGATGAAGGAAAGGTACATGCTAGGCCCGTCACGATTGATTTCGGCCTTGGTGACCTCGACGGAAGACAGGTCCGGATAGTTGCCGTAGATTGTCTGGAGAAAGATCGGGTTCTCTATGCGCAGCGGCCACATCAATCCGTTCCGTGCCGTAGCGCCAGCGCCGCCGCCACAGGGCCGAGCACGGCAAGAAACAAGGTCAGCGCGGCAAGAATGAGGAAGGGCTGCAGGAATGGATCGGGGTCCGCCACCGCGCCATAGCTTGCCGATACGCCGAAGATCAGCACGGGAATGGTCAGCGGCAGCACGAGCACTGAGATCAGCAGCCCGCCACGCGGCAACGCCACTGCCACCGCTGCACCGGCAGCACCGATGAAGGTGATCGCCGGCGTGCCGACCAGAAGCGTCAACGCCGTGGCGCCGATGCCGGTCGGCTCCATGTTCATGAATAGGCCGAGCAAGGGAGCGGCGATGACCAGCGGCAGCACGCTTCCCGCCCAATGCGCCAGGCATTTCGTCAGAACGGTCAAGGCCAGCATGTGCCGGTCGTTGCCAAGCACCAGAAGATCGAGCGAGCCGTCCTCGCGGTCGGCCTGGAACAGCCGGTCGAGGCCGAGCAGGCAGGCCAGCAAGGCGGCGATCCACAGGATCGCCGGGCCGATGCGGGCCAGCAGCTTCAGCTCGGGACCGACGCCGAAGGGGATGGTCGCGATAACGGCGAGAAAGAAAATCACGCCGGTAAGCGCCCCGCCGCCGGCGCGGATACTCAGGCGGATGTCGCGCAGGAAGAGGGCTAGCATGATGTGAGATGCTTTCGCCTGGGCACCCCCCTCTGTCCTGCCGGACATCTCCCCCTCAAGGGGGGAGATTGGCTGTCACGACTGCCTTCGCCAATCTCGATCGTTGAAAGATGGGCGCAGCAACGAAGCTGCCAATCTCCCCCCTTGAGGGGGAGATGTCCGGCAGGACAGAGGGGGGCGTGAAGGAATGCCAACATCAGCCGGTCATCCTCAATTCCTTTCCCTCGATCCCCAGCGGCAAATGCGTCGCCGCAACCACGATCCCCCCACTCTCGAGGTGCTTCCCCATCAATTCGCCGAATCTCTCCTCCGAAGCCTTGTCCAGCCCTGCCGTCGGCTCATCGAGCAGCCACAACGGCCGGTGGCTGACCAGCAGTTTTGCAATCGCCGCTCGCCGGCGTTGCCCGGTCGAGAGGTAGCCGAACGGCAGATGGCCGATACCGCCCAGCCCGACAGTCTCCAGCGCCTCTTCAACACCCGCGGAACCGGCGCCCGAAAAATCGCGCCAGAAGCGCAGGTTTTCCGTAACGCTCAGCGCCGTCTTCATCGCGTTGAGGTGGCCGAGATAGTGACACGCCGAGGCGGCCGACGGAAAGTCTTCGCCACCACCTTCGAACCGCACACGGCCTGCCGCCACTGGCAACAGTCCGGCGACGATCCTGAGCAGCGTCGATTTGCCGGCGCCGTTCGGCCCGGTGACGACCAGCGCCTGGCCATCCCCCAGCGCGAATTCGATGCCGGAAAATACCGTCTCGCCGCCGCGTTCGCCGCCCAGATTTTCGGCGATCAGCCGCATCCGTCCCCCTTCGCCGAAAGTTCAGGTGCGGCTTCGGTGCGCCGCAGCAAAAATGGCGAATCCGTGTCTAGAACTATTCCAGAAAATTCTCTATATCCGCATCATCCGTGCCAGCGGTCGGCACGGGAACCGAATTTGCGCCGAACCAGCGCGCGTGCCGCCTTGAACGGCCCGGACGCTTGGGAACGGATAGCGGAAATGGCCGTACCCGCACCTTTGCGCGTGATTTGCATGCCCACTGGCGTCCGTTCCCTTCCGGCAACCGACAGTTAGGGATCGCACGTGTCCAAATCACTCGACAGCTTCAATTGCCGCCGCACGCTGACCGCCGGCGGCGCCGAGTACATCTACTATGACCTTGTCGAGGCCGAAAAGAACGGCCTCACCGGCATCGCCCAATTGCCCTATTCGATGAAGGTGCTGCTGGAGAATCTGCTGCGCAACGAGGACGGCCGTTCCGTCACCAAGGAGAGCATCCAGGCGGTCGCCGGCTGGCTGACTGACCGGGGCACCGCCGGCGTCGAGATCGCCTATCGCCCGGCTCGCGTGCTGATGCAGGATTTCACCGGCGTTCCAGCCGTGGTCGACCTTGCCGCCATGCGCGACGCCATGGCCTCGCTCGGCGGCGACCCGCAAAAGATCAATCCGCTGGTGCCGGTCGATCTAGTCATCGACCACTCGGTCATCGTCGACGAATTCGGCACGCCACTGGCTTTCGCCCGCAATGTCGAGCTTGAATATGAGCGCAACGAGGAACGCTACAAATTCCTGAAATGGGGCCAGCAGGCGTTCCGCAATTTCCGCGTCGTGCCGCCCGGCACCGGCATCTGCCATCAGGTCAATCTTGAGTATCTCGGCCAGGTCGTGTGGACCAACAGCGAAGATGGCGAGACCACCGCTTATCCCGACACCTGCGTCGGCACCGATTCGCACACCACGATGATCAACGGCCTTGGCGTGCTCGGCTGGGGCGTCGGCGGTATCGAGGCGGAGGCCGCGATGCTCGGCCAGCCGGTCTCCATGCTGCTGCCGGAAGTCATCGGCTTTCACCTCACCGGCAGGTTGAGGGAAGGCGTGACCGCCACCGACCTGGTGCTCACCGTCACGCAGATGCTGCGCAAGAAGGGCGTCGTCGGCAAGTTCGTCGAATTCTTCGGGCCGGGCCTGTCCAACATGACGCTGGCCGATCGCGCCACCATCGGCAACATGGCGCCAGAATATGGCGCCACCTGCGGCTTCTTCCCGGTCGACAGCGAAACCATCCGCTATCTCACAATGTCCGGTCGCGACGAAAGCCGCATCGCCCTGGTCGAGGCTTATTCGAAGGCGCAAGGCTTGTGGCGCGATGCCGGCTCTGCCGATCCGGTCTTCACCGACCTGCTGGAGCTCGATCTCGGCAGTGTCGTCCCGTCGATGGCCGGCCCGAAGCGGCCTGAAGGCCGGGTCGCACTTGAAGACATTCCGGCCGGCTTCGCCAAGGCCATGGAGACCGAATACAGGAAGGCCGCCGAAATCGACAAGCGCTATGCCGTCGAGAGCACGGACTACGATCTTGGCCATGGCGATGTGGTCATCGCCGCCATCACCTCCTGCACCAACACCTCGAACCCGAGCGTGCTGATCGGCGCCGGGCTGTTGGCGCGCAACGCCAACCGGCTCGGCCTCAAGCAGAAGCCGTGGGTCAAGACCTCATTGGCGCCGGGCAGCCAGGTCGTCGCCGAATATCTCGAGAAATCCGGCCTGCAGAAGGAGCTCGACCAGATCGGCTTCAACCTGGTCGGCTTCGGCTGCACCACCTGCATCGGCAATTCCGGCCCGTTGCCGGCGCCGATCTCCAAGACCATCAACGATAAGGGCTTGATTGCTGCGGCAGTCTTGTCCGGCAACCGCAATTTCGAAGGCCGCGTCTCGCCCGACGTGCAGGCGAACTATCTCGCCTCGCCGCCGCTGGTCGTCGCCCACGCGCTGGCCGGGACCGTGACCAAAGATCTGACCACCGAGCCGCTCGGCGACGATCGCAACGGCAGTCCGGTCTATCTCAAAGACATCTGGCCAAGTTCGGTCGAGATCCAGGAATTCATCGAGAAGAACGTCACGCGCGAATTGTTCGCCCGCAAGTATGCCGACGTCTTCAAGGGCGACGAGTACTGGCAGAATGTCAAGGCGCCGGAAGGCCAGACCTATGCCTGGGACGACAATTCGACCTATGTGCAGAACCCACCCTATTTCGCCGGCATGAAGTCAGGCTTCGGCAAGATCGGCGATATCAAGGGCGCGCGTGTGCTCGGCCTGTTCGGCGACAAGATCACCACCGACCACATTTCGCCGGCCGGTTCGATCAAGGCGGCCTCGCCGGCCGGCAAGTATCTCACCGACCACGGCGTCGGCGTCGCCGATTTCAACCAGTACGGCACACGCCGCGGCAATCATGAGGTAATGATGCGCGGCACCTTCGCCAATATCCGCATCCGCAACCATATGCTGGGCGAGAACGGCCGCGAGGGCGGCTACACCATCCATTACCCCTCGAAAGAAGAGGAATCGATCTACGACGCCGCGATGCGCTACAAGAAGGAAGGCGTGCCGCTGGTCATTTTCGCCGGCGTCGAATATGGCAACGGCTCGTCGCGTGACTGGGCGGCCAAGGGCACCAATTTGCTGGGCGTCCGCGCGGTCATCGCCCAGTCCTTCGAGCGCATCCACCGCTCCAATTTGGTCGGCATGGGCGTGATCCCCTTCGTCTTCGAGGAAGGCACCTCATGGGCCTCGCTCAACCTCAAGGGCGACGAACTGGTCGAAATCGACGGACTGAGCAACATCAAGCCGCGGCAGAAGATGATCGCCAGGATCACCTACGGCGACGGCAGCGTCAAAGAGGTTCCGATCATCTGCCGCATCGATACGCTGGACGAGCTCGACTACTTCAAGAATGGCGGCATCCTGCAATACGTGCTGCGCGATCTGGCCGCTTAAGGGAGTAGGGCAATAAGGGAGTAGGGCAGTAGGGTGAAGCAAGGAGAAGCGACTTATTCCCCTACTGCCCTATTCCCCCAATTCCCGGCTTTCCAAACCGCGCTGTCGCCGCCAGCAGCACGCCGAGCATCAGCCCGTTGAATATGTGCCACAGGAAATGCGTGCCGAGCGGAAAGCCGCCGCAGACCAGCGGATCGATCATCCTGCAGATGACCGACACGACGAAGATCGCCGAACCCGCCAGATTGTACCAGCCGGCGCGATTGCCGCTGGCCGCCACCCAGGCGCCGAAGAAGGCGAGCGCCAGAAACGGCGGCAGATAGCCGGTCGTCCCGTTCGACGCCTGGCGCAGCCAGTCCGGCACGGCAAAGGTCACCAGCCCGGCAACGGCGTAAAAGGCAACGAAAATGGCGATCGCCTTGCCCCATTTCATGCCGAGAAAACGTCGCAGGTTGAACAGCGTGTAGGCCAGCGTGAACCCTGCAATGGGCAGCACGTCGGCCAGGATCATTGCCCTTGTGGCAAAGGTGTGGAACAGCGACGAGCCGACGCCGATCGCCACCACCCACCAGGCCAGCACTTCGGCGAAGGTGCCGGTGCCGCGCTTGCGCACCTGCCAGACACCCCATAGCCCGGCGGCAAAAAAAGCCAGATTGCTCAGCGCATTGAGCGGTTCGGCCCAGAATTCCGGCCCCGTCCGTTCGCAATAGAGGTCGACCGGCGCCAGGAGAGATTGCCACATGCTGATTGCCGCCCGAATCGCTTCCATCGTGAAGTGCAAGTCCACCTATTGCGCCCTTGCCAGCGGTTGCAACGGCAAAATTTCACCGCAACGTGACTTCCCGTTGACTGCCGCTTCTGCCACATATTTCGACAACCAGAACAAAGCCGGCGTCACCGGCGGGATCGGAACGGCCATGCCATCTCGAAGACCATTGCGGCTTGCGGCCCTTGCGCTGGCCCTCTCGGCGTTTGCCGGCACGGCCCTTGCCGAGCCAGCTGACAAGCCATTAGGCGTCGTCGAGCTCTTCACCAGCCAGGGATGCAACTCCTGTCCGCCGGCCGACGAACTCTTCGCCGAGCTTGCCGCCAAGGAGGACATCGTCGCGCTCGCCTATCATGTCGATTATTGGGATTACCTCGGCTGGCAGGACACGCTGAGCCGCAAGGAAAATACCGAGCGGCAATACGAGTATATGCGCGCCTTCGGCAGTCGTTCCGTCTACACCCCGCAAGCCGTCATAAACGGCCGCAGCCATGTCAACGGCGCCAGCCGCGAGGAAGTCGACGGCGCGCTGGCCCGCATGGAGAGGGTCGGCGAAGGCATGCGCGTCGGCATCAAGGTCAGCCGGACCAGCGATCGCGTCATGATCGATGCCGGCGACGCCGTGACCGGCCCCACCGACGCGCATGTCGTCATCGTCTATTTCAACCCGCCACAGACGATAAAGATCGGCAAGGGCGAAAACAGCGGCCGCAGCATGACCTACTGGAACGCCGTCTCCACCATCCAGACCGCCGGCATGTGGCACGGCAAGGCGCAGCGCTACGAACTGCCGATGAGCGAGATCGCCAAGAAGGGCGGCTGCGCCGTGCTGCTGCAGTCGGTCGGCAAGGACGGCATGCCCGGGCCGATCCTGGGTGCAGCCTTTATCCGCAAGCCTTAAGCGGGGACCTCTCCTTCTCCCCTTGTGGGAGAAGGTGGATCGGCGCGCAGCGCCGAGACGGTTGAGGGGTGCTGGAAGAATTGAGGCGGCGGCGATTTCAAGGAAATTGCCAAGCGGGAACACCCCTCATCCGTCGCCTTCGGCGACACCTTCTCCCACAAGGGGAGAAGGGAGAACCGCGCTCAACCTTCTGATGGCAGCCAATCCGGACGGATCGCACCGCCACGGCTCCGGCCAATAAAAAACCGGCGTCAGCTTGCTTCTGACGCCGGTCATTTAGGTTTTGGGATCGTCGCACCCGATCTTTCCAAGGAAAAACCGAGGTTGGTTCGATCCGACGCAGACCCGTGGGCGGGGGGCTTGGGGTTTACGAGCCGGTGCCGGACCGAACCGTCTCAGGCAACACCGGTAAATTCGTCGGACATTGGGGCATGAGCACGGATAAAAAAAGGCAGGATTGTGGCGAAGCATCACCAATTCCAACAGGCGTTTCGCAAACGTGACTGGACGCTGGAGAAACCGCGCGGTGCTGGCCTTGCCCGGCCGGGCCTTGCAATTCGGCAACGAAAGCGCCAACTTTGGTCGGCGTACGATTCATTGCGAGGATCCAGGCATGACTGATCGCAGCAGCGGGACGGAGGATGGGGACGCATCCGCAATATTGATCCCGCTGCATGAGGCAAGACGCGAACGCCTCGACCAGCCGGTGCGGTTCGACCGGCGCGAACTGGACCAGATCCTCAGGCTCTACGGCCGTATGGTTGCCGCCAATGAGTGGCGCGACTATGCCATCGACCATCTCGCCGACCGCGCCGTTTTTTCCGTCTTCCGCCGCACCAGCGAAGTGCCGCTTTTCCAGATCGTCAAGGATCCGAAGCTGGCGCGCCGGCAAGGCGCATTCGCCGTCATCGCCGCCGGCGGACGCATCCTCAAGCGTGGCCAGGAACTCGGCCGGGTGCTTGGCGTGTTCGACCGAACGCTGAAGCTGGTCGACGCGTAACCCCTTACTTTTGCTGGCGGAACTTCCGCTCGGGCAGCGATTGCGGATCGGGCGGGACCGACGCCCCGCCATTGATCGGCAACTGCATAAACACCGTGTCCAGCCAGCGTCCGTGCTTGTAGCCGGAGCCTTCCAGGCGGCCGGAATGGTGAAAGCCGACCTTCTCATGCAACTGCACCGAGGCGCTATCGGGCCGGCCGTCGCCGATCACCGCGATGATCTGGCGAAAACCCGCCGCCTTAGCCGCCTCGATCAGCCCTTGCATCAGCTTGAGCCCGACGCCCTGCCCCTTGGCATCGGGCGCGACATAGACGGAATCCTCAACCACGAAGCGGTATGCTGGCCGCGGCCGGAAGGCGCCGGCATAGGCATAGCCGACCACGGCGCCGGCCTTTTCCGCCACGAGATAGGGAAAGCCGTCCGCCATCAGGCTGTCGAAGCGCGCGCCCATCTCGGTGCGGCTTGGTGGCTCGAGTTCATAGCTCGCCGTGCCATTCGTCACCGCGTCGGCATAGATTTCCGTGATCCGGTCGAGATCGGCCGACGTCGCGGCCCGCAAGGTGATGCTGCTCATAATTTAGGCACGTCGTTCATCTGCCCTATATCACAGCAATAGCCGGCACAAAAGAAAAGAGCGGCCATTGGGCCGCCCTTTCCAAACTCGCTGGTCCAGGAAAACCGTATTTAGCGACGGTCGCCCATGAACTGCAGCAGAAACATAAATAGGTTGATGAAGTCGAGATAGAGCCTCAATGCGCCCATAATCGCCTTGCGGCCGGCGACATCAGTCTCGTCGCCCTCGAAGTACATCTCCTTGATGTTCTGCGTGTCGTAGGCGGTGAGGCCCGCGAAGATCAGCACGCCGATCGCCGAAACGGCGAAGGAAAGCGCCGACGACTGCAGGAAGATGTTGATCACCATCGCGATGATCAGGCCGACCAGGCCCATGACCAGGAACGACCCGAACGCCGAGAGATCGCGCTTGGTCGTGTAGCCGTAGAGCGACAGCCCGCCAAAGGCGGCGGCGGTGGCGAAGAAGGTCTGCGAGATACTGGCGGTGGTGTAGACCAGGAAGATCGACGACAGCGACAGGCCGACGAGGCCGGCGTAGACCCAGAACGTCGTCTGCGCGGCCGAAACGCTCATCGACTGGACGCGGAACGACAGGAACATCACCGCTGCCAGCGGGGCGAAGATCACCAGCCATTTCAGCGGCGAGCCGAAGATCGCGTAGCCGAACGAGGTCAGCATCTCGCCGCTTGGCAACGTCGCGACGGCCGAGGCGGGATCGCTGGTGGTGGCCAGCATGATTGTGCCGACCGCGGCAAGGCCGGTGATGAGGAGGCCAAGCCCCATCAGATTGTAGACCTTGATCATGTAGGCCCGCAGGCCCTGGTCGATGGCAGCATCGACGCCGGCGCCGGGCACGGCGCGCGTCTGATAATTGCGAACGGGATCAGCCATGGAAATCCTCATATTGCTTCTGCCCCGTCCGGTGTCAGGTCCTTTGAACCCAGGCGCCGCTGGCGGGGCTCCAGCATGCCTGCGCCGAAATATGATGGTTCTTGGCGTAAAGGACAAGACCGTAACCAAGCGTAATGCTCCGTGAAGTGCCAGAGATACGGTTTTATTGGCCTTCACGCCCGGAACATTACCGAGATTTAATCAAAAACGGCTCTGGCTCAAAGATTCCGCAGCACCGGCGCCGCCTTGTGGCCAAGCACCCGCCACGTGCCGGCAAGGCCGATGCCGACCGTGACCACCAGCGAAAAGCCGATGGTCGCCACCGCCACCTCGGGCATGAAGTGCGATGGCAGCGTCATGATGCGCGCGACGACGAACCACGCCGCCACACCGCCCGCCGCCAGCGCGAAGATCGCAGTGGCAAGGCCGATCAGCATGTATTCCAGCGAAAACGCGGCGATCAGCGTTTTCCTGGTCGCACCCAGGGTCTTCAGCACCACCGCGTCGTGAATGCGAGCCCGGTTGCCGGCGGCGAGCGCCCCGGCCAGCACCAGCACCGAGGCGATCAACGCCACGCCCGCTGCTGCCCTGATTGCTGTGCCGAGCTGCGCCACCAGCCGGTTGACGATTTCGAGCGCGTCCTTGACCCTGACCGTCGTCACCGCGGGAAAGGCACGCGTGACGACGTTGAGAAGATGCGCATCGTCGGCTGCCGACGCATTCGTCTCGGTCAGCGTCGCCAACCAGCCATGCGGCGCACCGGCGAATGTGTTGGGCGAGAACACCATGACGAAATTGATGCCCATGGTTTCCCATTCGACCTGGCGGAAATTGGCGATCTTGGCCGTGATGTTGCGGCCGAGCACGTTGACGGTGATGGTGTCGCCGAGCTTCAGCCCGATCTCTTTGCCTTCCTCGGCGGAAAACGAGACCAGCGGCTCGCCGGCATAGTTCTCCGGCCACCAGCTGCCCTCGGTCAGCGTCGCATTCTCCGGCAGCTTTGCGTCATAGGTCAGGCCGCGATCGCCGCGCAGTACCCAGGCGCCTTCGGCCGGAACCTTGACCTTGTCGACATCGACGCCGTTGAGCGCCATCACCCGGCCGCGCAGCATCGGCACCTTGATCAGCCTGCCTTGCGGTGCCTCTTTGCCGACCAGCGCGGAGAAGGCATCGACGTCACCGCTCTGGATATCGACGTAGAAGAAGTTCGGTGCCCTTTCCGGCAGGCTGCCCGAGATCTGCCGCCTGAGATTGCCGTCGATCAGCGCCAGCGTCACCAGCAGCGTCAGCCCGAGTCCCAACGACAGCACCACGGACGGCGTCAAGGCGCCAGGCCGATGGATGTTGCCGATGGCGAGCCTGAGTGCGGTCGAGCGCACGCGCGGGCTTTTCTTCGCCGCCCACTGCACCAGCGAGCCGACCACACGCAGCACCAGGAACGAAAAGATCGTGGCGCCAACGAAGATCGAGGCAATACGGCGGTCGCCGGAAAACAGGATCGCCAGTACCGCGAGCAGCAGCGCGATGCCCAATGCCGCGGCGATATAGAGCGGGCGGGGAAAACCGCGGCCCTCGAAACCCATTTCGCGAAACAGCGCCGTTGCCGGCACGTCGCGTGCGCGGCCGAGCGGCAGCAAGGCGAAAGCCAGCGTCACCAGCAGCCCGAACAGCGCTGCCATGCCGAGGGCGCCGGGATAGAACCCACCTTCCGCCGGCACTGGAATGACCGATTGGAGTGCCGCGCTGGCCGCGAACGGCATCAGCGCGCCAAGCACAAGGCCTAGCGTGATGCCGAGTGCTGCGATCATCAGGATCTGCACCAGATAGACGGCAAAGACGAACCCGCCCGAAGCCCCCAGGCTCTTGAAGGTGGCGATGACGCCGCGCTTGCCGTTGAGATAGGCACGCACGGCATTGGCCACGCCGACGCCGCCGACCACCAGCGCCGTCAACCCAACCAGCGTCAGGAATTGCGAAAACCGCTCGATATTCGAGGACAGCGCCGGCGCTGCGTTGCTGCGGGTGCGGATCGACCAGCCGGCCTGCGGGAACTGGTTTGCCGCCTGCTCCTGGATCGCCTTGATCTGTGCCTCAGTGGTGCCGCCGGGCAGGCGGACCTTATAGGCGTTCTCGACCAGGCTGCCCGGCTGGATCAGGCCGGAAGCGGCAAGCCCGTCGGTCGACACCATCAGCCGCGGCGCAAAACCGAAGCCATCCGACACTGCATCCGGCTCGTTGACCAGCCTGGCGCGCAGCTCGAATGTCGCGCTGCCGAGCTTTAGCCGGTCACCGATGCCAAGGTTCAGCCGCTCGAACAAGAGGTCCGGGGCGGCGGCGCCGAAGACGCCGGATTTTTCGCCGAACAGATCCTCTCGCGACAGCACCGGCTCGGTCTCCAGCGCATCATAGAGCGGATAGGCGCCGTCGACCGCCTTGGCCTCGACCAGCGCCTGGTCGGAGCCGTCCTCGAGCCTCGCCATCGAGCGCATATTGGCGCTGTGCGAAACCGTGCCAAGCCGGTCGAGGAAGCTGCGTTCGGCTCTGGTCGGATCGCGCTGGTTGAGCTGGAAGCGGAGATCACCGCCGAGCAGCGTCTGGCCCTGGTCGGCAACACCGGCGGAAATAGCCTGCGCCACCGAATTGACGCCGCCGATCGCAGCGACGCCGAGCGCGATGCAGGCAAGGAAGATCAGGAAGCCGGACAGCCCGCCACGCATTTCGCGCAGCGAAAACCGAAAGGCGAGCCTCAGCGTTTGCGCCAGCGGCATCACGCGGTCACCTTGCCAGCCCTGGTGGCCGGCTTAGGCGCGTCTTCGATCAGCCCCGACCGCATCGACACCTGGCGCGAGCAGCGCGCCGCGAGTACAGGGTCATGCGTGACCAGCACCAGCGTCATGCCGCGTTCGGCCGCCTTGGCAAACAGCAGGTCGGCGACGTGCCGCCCCGTTGCCTGGTCGAGATTGCCGGTCGGCTCGTCGGCGATCAGGATGCGCGGCGACGGCGCCAGCGCCCGGGCGATCGCCACGCGCTGCTGCTCGCCGCCAGACAATTCGCCGGGGTAATGGGTGACGCGATCGCTGAGACCGACCGCCGCCAGCTCGCGCGCCGCCACGCCGAATGGATCGACATGGCCGGCAAGCTCCAGCGGGACCGCAACGTTTTCCAGCGCCGTCATATTGGGGATGAGATGGAAAGACTGGAACACGATGCCGATGTTTCGTCCCCGAAACGATGCGATCTGATCTTCGCTTTTGCCGTTGAGCAGCTCGCCGGCAATTCGGACCGTGCCCGAATCGACCCTTTCAAGTCCGGCCAAAACCATCAGCAATGTCGACTTTCCCGAACCTGAAGGTCCAACGATGCCTGTCGCTTCGCCGCCCGCCACATCGAGGCTGACGCCCTTCAGCACATGGACCGAGGATGCACCTTCGCCGAGCGTCAGCGATACGTCTTTCAGCGAAATGACGGCTTCTTCCAAAATCAAATCGTCCTATATGGGGGATGAAGGCTAGTGCATCCGATGCTCGACAAAGACGAAAACCTGCCTTCGCCAACAGATGTTCCTGGTCATATGGGGCCTGCCGCATGGCTTTCAAACACACCTTTGCCGCAGCCTTCGCCCTTTTCCTCGCCATTTGCGGCGCCATTTCGTCGGCGCGCGCCGAACCGTTCACCATTGTCGGTTTCGGCGACAGCTTGATGGCGGGTTATGGCCTCGGGCCAGGTCAGGGCTTCACCGAGAAGCTGCAGGCGGCGCTGCGCGCCAAGGGCTACGATGTCACGGTCGCCAACGCCGGCGTCTCCGGCGATACGACGAGCGGCGGCCTGTCGCGGCTCGACTGGTCGGTGCCGGACGGCACGCAGCTGGTCATCCTGGAGCTCGGCGCCAATGACATGCTGCGCGGCGTTTCGCCCGCCATAGCGGAAAAGAACCTAGACGCCATGCTGGCAAAGCTGCAGCAGCGCAAGATCGCTGTGTTGCTGGCCGGAATGCGCGCGGCGCCCAATCTCGGCGCCGACTACCAGAACGCCTTCGACGCGACCTTTCCGCGATTGGCTGAAAAATATGGCGTGCCGCTCTATCCTTTCTTTCTCGAGGGCATCGCCGGTCAATCCGTCCTGCAACTCGAGGACGGCCTTCATCCAAACGCCCGAGGCGTCGACCGCATCGTCGAGGGTATCCTGCCCAGTGTGGAGAAGACCATTGAAGCGGTCCGGGGCAATTCCTGAAGGCGAGGGTTCGCCGTCGCAACACCTTCCGCAGGGGAAGCTTTTAGGCAGGCCTGCGACCAACAAACCCCTTGCCCCGTTTGAATATCGATGATTCGCTAGGGGCAAGAGTTCGATTCGAGGACAGGAGGCTTCCCATGCCGCGTCTTTTTACCGCCCTCGAGATACCGCGTGATGCCGCTCTTTCGCTGTCCCTGCTCAGGGGCGGCCTGCCCGGAGCCCGCTGGATCGACGTCGAAAACTATCATCTGACGCTGCGCTTCATCGGCGATGTCGAGGGCCATGTCGCCGACGAAATCGCCAATGCGCTTGACCGTGTTCACCGCCCGTCCTTCCCTCTGACGCTGTCCGGCGTCGGCGCCTTCGGCCAGAAGAAGCCGCATGCGGTGTGGGCCGGGGTCGCCGCTTCGCCCGATCTTTCCGCATTGCAGGCCGAGATCGAGCGCATCTGCCAGCGGCTCGGCATCCCGGCCGACCCGCGCAAGTTCATGCCGCATGTGACGCTGGCCCGCCTGCGCAATTCGAGCCCGCTCGATGTCGCCCAGTATCTGTCGGCACGCGGCAATTTTTCGACGCTGCCGTTCCGGATCGGCCGCTTCGTGCTGATGTCGTCACGCGATTCGGTCGGCGGCGGGCCTTACGTCGTCGAGGAGGCCTGGCCGCTTTCAGGTGCTGACAACCGCGTCGCCAGCCGTTTGGTCGGCGCCGCCGACGCTTCGCGGATCATGCGGTAGACGGACATGGCCAGGGAGAAACTAGCAAAAGAGGCGATCCGCGCCGAACTTGCCGGCCTCGACGGCTGGTCGCTGGCCAAGGATGGTGGCTCGATCACCCGCAGCTTCACCTTCAAGAATTTCTCCGAAGCCTTTGCCTTCATGACCCGCGTTGCCCTGGCCGCGGAGAAGATGGACCACCATCCCGACTGGTCGAACGTCTACAAGACGGTAAACGTGACCCTCAACACGCACGACGCCGGCGGCCTGACCGCGCTGGATTTCGATCTGGCCAGGAAAATGAACCGCTATTTCGGCGGCTGAGCCTATCTGCACCTTGCAGCGAGGTTCGGCTTTCACCACATTTTGCCTCGCGGTCACGCGTGAAGTCACGCGACGGCCGCAAGGAGAGGTTGATGGCGCAAAAATCCGGTTTTGATTTCTTCGGCCTCGGCAGCAAGCCGGGCAACGAGAGCGAAGTGCGCGAAAAGTTCTGGCGTACGGCGAAGAAGGCCGCCCGGCAGATCCCGTTCATGGAAGAGGTGGTCGCCGCCTATTACTGTGCCATGGACAAGAAGACGCCGCTGCGCGCCAAGGGCACCTTGCTTGCTGCGCTCGGCTATTTCGTGCTGCCGACAGACGTCATCCCCGATTTCATCCTTGGGCTAGGCTTCACCGACGACATCGCCGTGCTGACCGCCGCGATTACCGCCGTCAGCGCCCACATCACGCCGGCGCACCGGCTCGCCGCCAGGCAGGCCATCGCCGACAAGAGCTGAGCCGGTGCGGCGCAAAAAATCGCGTGAGAACCGACTTTCCGGCCGTCAAACCCACCGCCGCACCCGCGCCTTGTAGGCGCGATAGGCATCTCCGAACTTCCGCTCGAGATAGCGCTCTTCCGGCGCGATAACGCCGGTATTGATCACCCACAGCAGTGGGATGACGAGCGCATTAGCCCAAAGACTTCCGGCCGCGACGCCGAGGCCCAGATAGACGAGGGTCGTTCCCAGATAGAACGGATTCCTGGTCCGCCGATAGATGCCGTCGACGACCAGCGCCGTCGTCGGCAAGGTCGGTGGTATGTTGGTGCCAGCGGCCTGAAAGCGGCCCGCCGCCATAAAGATGAACACGAAGCCGCACACCGCGAGCACAGCGCCAGCCAGATAGCGGGCGAGCGCCTGCCCGGCCATGACCGGGAGCGGCACGAGCACCTCAAGCACGGTTGCCGCCACCAGGAAGCCGAGGAAGATCAAAGGTGGCAGCGCAATGACCCCGGCCACGTCGGGGGCGCCCGATCCGCCCGCCGTCTCCCCGGCATCCGACCGGCGCACCGCGCCACCGGCCGCCCGCCGCATGGCGACACGAACGCCGAACACAATCGCCAGGGCGACTGTGCCGCCCGCCAGGATCAGAACTGTCTCGGAAATGGCCATGGCCAATCTCCCGTAAGCCGCCAGGGAGGGCACCCTGGCCGAGCGCCGTGGCGGCGAACGCAGACATGGTACCGCCTGCAGGGAAATTCGTCACGCACCTCAAAAAGCGAGAATCGCCGCAAGACCTAGCTGCTTGAAAAGTCAAACTCTTGCCGTTTTCGTGGCCTCCAAGTCGCGGCAGGAACATTGCGTCAGCCGCTTTTTCGAGCGGCAGCGCGAAGACGGCGGCGGTTTCCTGGCGTGAACATCCTTTTCTCAGGGGAATTTCACCGTTTGGTAACCCAGATTAAATCAAAATGAAGCGACGGGCAGGACGCCGAGCCGGCCTGCCGCCGCACCAGTGGAATACGGGAAAAGCGATGCGCGGATTGATTGCTATAGTTTCCAGCCTGGCCCTGGTGGCCTTGACGGCGCCCGCGCTGGCGCAGTCGGCAACCAAGATCGGCCAGCATAATGCCTGGGGCACCTACAGTTATCAGGCGTCGGGCGGCGGCAAGGTCTGCTATGTCCTGACGGTGCCAACCGACAAGCAGCCGCCGACGCTCGATCACGGCGACATGTTCTTCTTCGTCAGCCAGCGGCCGGGGCAGCAAGTGTCCTACGAGCCGCAATTCATCGCCGGCTATACCTTCCAGGAAGGTTCCAAGGCCACCGTCACCATCGACAAGAAGTCTTTTTCGATGTTCACGCGCGGCAAGTCGGCCTGGGTCGAGAACGCCGCCGAGGAGCCGGTGCTGATCGCCGCGATGAAGACCGGCACCGACATGAAGGTGTCGGCCAAGTCCGGCCGCGGCAACACCACCACCTACGTCTTCTCGCTGAAGGGCATCTCGGCGGCGCTGGCCTCGATCGCCAAGTGCAAGTAGGCGGTTAGGCGCAGTCTTCCCTTCTCCCCTTGTGGGAGAAGGTGGATCGGCGCGCAGCGCCGAGACGGAAGAGGGGTGTTGGACGGAACGCCGTCGGCGCCAAGCTGGAACACCCCTCATCCGACCGAGCTACGCTCGGCCACCTTCTCCCACAAGGGGAGAAGGGAAGACCACCGGCATGACTCCGCCATCAAGCTGTGCTATGCGCCGCGCTTCATTTCGGGCACGATGCTGTATTCGGCCGCAAATCGCTTATATTGGCGCAACAATGACCCTTTCATTCGATCTTACCGCCGAAGGCGCGCGTGACGCGTTGCGCACCCGCACGACGCCTGAAAAACCGTCGCTGATCGGCTTGACGCGAGCCGAACTTGGGGCCGCCCTTGTCGCCGCCGGCATCGTGCCGGAGCGCCAGGCGAAAATGCGCGCCCAACAGCTCTGGCATTGGATCTATGTGCGTGGCGTTTCCGACTTTGCCGGCATGTTCAACATCTCCAAGGATCTGCGCGCCGAGCTCGACAGGCATTTCACCGTCGCCAGGCCCGAAATCGTCGAGGAGCAGATCTCCTCCGACGGCACGCGCAAATGGCTGTTTCGCTTTCCGCCGCGCGGCGCCGGCCGGCCGGTCGAGATCGAGACCGTCTACATTCCCGAAGAAGGCCGCGGCACGCTCTGCATCTCTTCGCAGGTCGGCTGCACCCTGACCTGCTCCTTCTGCCACACCGGCACGCAGAAACTGGTGCGCAACCTGACCGCCGAGGAAATCCTCGCCCAACTTTTGACCGCCCGCGACCGGCTCGGCGATTTCCCCGACCGCGATACGCCGGACGGCGCCATCGTGCCGGCCGAAGGCCGCAAAGTATCCAACATCGTCATGATGGGCATGGGCGAGCCGCTCTACAATTTCGAGGCGGTGAAGAAGGCGCTGCTTATCGCATCCGACGGCGACGGGCTTTCCCTGTCGAAGAGGCGCATCACGCTCTCGACCTCCGGCGTCGTGCCCGAAATCTTCCGCACCGGCGAGGAGATCGGCGTGATGCTGGCGATTTCGCTGCACGCCACCAATGACGATTTGCGCGATCTCTTGGTGCCCATCAACAAGAAGTATCCGCTGAAGGATCTGATCGCTGCCTGCCGCGCCTATCCAGGCCTGTCGAACGCCAAGCGGATCACCTTCGAATATGTGATGCTGAAGGACGTCAACGATTCCATCGACGACGCCAAGGCGCTGATCAAGCTGCTCAAGGGCATTCCGGCCAAGATCAATCTGATCCCGTTCAACCCGTGGCCGGGCACCAACTACCAGTGCTCGGACTGGGAAACGATCGAGAAATTCGCCGATTACATCAACAATGCCGGCTATGCCTCGCCGATCCGCACGCCGCGCGGCCGCGATATCCTCGCCGCCTGCGGCCAGCTCAAGTCGGACTCCGAGCGCATGCGCAAGGTCGACCGGCTGGCGCTGGAAGCGATGATGATCGCGGGGCATGGCGAGGCGTGAATCGCGTCGGCGCCTATCTGATCCGCTTCGCCGTCATCCTTGTCGGCTACGGCGTTGCTTCGCTGGCGGCCAGCGCCTTCCTTAACATCATGTTCCTGGCGTCTCTTGGGCTGATAACGGACGAGACGCAACCGGCGGCGCAGGCGTCGCTGTGGTTTTCAATCCCCTTCGTCGCGCTGTTCGTCGCCTATTTCGCCTTCATGCCGGCCGCCATCGCCATCCTCGTCTCCGAGATCCTTGGCCGGCGTGACTGGCTGTTCTATGCGCTGGCGGGTGCTGTGGTCTCGGCGGTCTTCCTTGGCTTCGTCCACCAGACGGCCGATGCCAATTTCGAGGTTACCAATACCAGCGTCATGCTGGCGGTGATCGGCTGCGGCATGGTCGGCGGTATTTTCTACTGGCTGAGCGCCGGGCGCTCGGCCGGAAGCTGGCGTCAGATCGGACGCCCTATTTCGCCTGGGCCGTCAGGATCTTGAGCGCGAAGGCCGAAAAAACTCCGGCAAACAGATAGTCGACGACGCGGGTCACACGCGGGCTGGATTTCATCGCGGCCGAGAATTTTTCCGCCGCCAGCACCATCGGCGCCGTCACCGGGATCGCCAGCACGACGAACATCGCGCCGAGGAAGAACAGCTTTCCCGGCGCGTCGGGATCATGCGCGGAGACGAATTGCGGCAGGAAGGTCATGAAGAACAGGATGATCTTCGGGTTGAGCAGATTGACCCCGAGCCCCGCCGCCCAGCTGCGGAACAGCGAGATCTGCGGCCCGCTCTTCTTCTCCGGTGAAAACGCCGACCCTTTTGTGATCGCCTGCCATGCCAGGAAGACCAGATAGCCGGCGCCAAAAATCTTCAGCACGAAGAACGCCATCGGCGAGGCGACGATCAGCGCCGAGACGCCGACCACCACCAGCGTGGTGTGGATCAGCGTGCCGCACAAGGCGCCGGCCATCGAGGCAAAGCCGGTGGCACGGCCCTGGCTCAGCGTGCGCGACACGAACAGCGTCATGTCAGGCCCGGGCGTGATCGCCAGGATCAAGGTGGCGATGGAGAACTGGATAAGCGTCGTACTGTCGGGGATGAAGGACATGGCTCGTCTCGTGGCGGCAAAAGACGGCGCAGCCATACCGCAAGAGCCGTGTCCTCGCCAGCCTCTTGGAGATGAGGCATTTGGTCCAGGCATCGTTCGTCCCTTGCGCTGGCCTAAAACGCCGTGATACCTCGCCCGCGAAGAACCCCTGTCGCGGAACTGCCCACCATGTCGAAAGCAAAAGCCGCCAAGAAAGTCGTGCTCGCCTATTCCGGCGGCCTTGACACCTCGATCATCCTGAAATGGCTGCAGACCGAGCTCGGCGCCGAGGTCGTGACCTTCACCGCCGATCTAGGCCAGGGTGGCGAACTGGAGCCGGCCAGGCGCAAGGCCGAGATGATGGGCATCAAGGATATCCGCGTCGTCGATGTCCGCGAGGAGTTCGTATCCGATTTCGTCTTCCCGATGTTCCGCGCCAACGCTGTCTATGAAGGCACATATCTGCTCGGCACCTCGATCGCCCGGCCACTGATCTCGAAACATCTTGTCGAGATCGCCAGGGAGACCGGCGCCGATGCGATCGCCCATGGCGCCACCGGCAAAGGCAACGACCAGGTGCGTTTCGAGCTGTCGGCCTATGCGCTCAACCCCGACATCAAGGTCATCGCGCCGTGGCGCGATTGGTCGTTCAAGTCGCGGACCGATCTCATCAACTTCGCCGAGCAGCACCAGATCCCAGTGCCGAAGGACAAGAAGGGCGATGCGCCTTTCTCGGTCGACGCTAACCTGCTGCATTCGTCGTCCGAGGGCAAGGTGCTGGAAGACCCGTGGAGCGAGCCGCCGGAATTCGTCCACCAGCGCACCATCTCGCCGATGGATGCGCCGGATGAGGTCACCGAGATCGAGATCGAATTCCTCAAGGGCGACCCGGTTGCGCTCAATGGCAAGAAGCTGTCGCCGGCAACGATGCTGGCGGCGCTGAACGATCTCGGCCGCGACAACGGCATCGGCAGGCTCGACCTGGTCGAGAACCGTTTCGTCGGCATGAAATCGCGCGGCGTCTACGAGACCCCCGGCGGCACCATCCTGATCGCCGCCCATCGGGCGATCGAATCGATCACGCTCGACCGCGGTGCGGCCCACCTCAAGGACGAGTTCATGCCGCGCTATGCCGAGCTGATCTACAACGGCTTCTGGTTCGCGCCCGAGCGCCTGATGCTGCAGGCAATGATCGACAAGAGCCAGGAAGACGTCGAAGGCACCGTGCGGCTGAAGCTCTACAAGGGCAACGTCATGGTCACCGGCCGCAAGTCGAGGAAGACGCTCTATTCCGACGCGCTGGTCACCTTCGAGGACGACCGCGGCGCCTACGACCAGAAGGATGCCGAAGGCTTCATCCGCCTCAACGCGCTCAGGCTGAGGACACTGGCGGCGCGTAACCGCCAGCGCTGACATCCGAACAGCGGGCTGGGCGCTCTACCGATCTCGTGAAAGCTGAAAACGATCCGAGAAAACTAGGACGTAGACACATTACTTGCACCGTGCCGTCATGGGCCTCGGTAATGACGTCCATCAGCCGATCCCAGACACCTGCTTTCCGCCATCGAACGAAGCGGTTGTAGCAAGTGGTGCGAGGGCCGTAGCGCTCGGGCAGATCGCGCCATGGCGCACTCGATCGCAGCACCCAGAAGATGCCGTTCAGCACGCGACGGTCATCGACACGCGGCACGCCTCGCGGCTTGTTGGGCAAAAGCGGCTCGATGACGCGCCATTCGAAGTCGGTCAGATCGTATCGGCTCATGCCCTTATGAATCAGACTCCGCTCAAATTTGGAACCAGCCAGTCGGCAAACGACCCAATGCGGGACAGGACGCCTGCTCACACCTCACTTCCATGTTGGTGAGCTTCGTCCTCAACAAAAAGGTCGAGGCTCCAGCCAACACCGCAATCCGCGAGCACCCTCATCGCAGACGGCTCAAGCCAAATGCCGCACTGTCCGTGGTAGGGCTGATAGAACCCGCCGTAGATAGTTATCTGCTTTGGCCGCACTTCCTGCCGCAGCCGTGCGAAGGCCTCCTCCCGACCTCGCATCTGCTCGATCAGGTAGTTGACCGCATTCTCGTGCTCGGCCCCACTCCGGAGCCTTTGCCGCGGACCATCGAGGCTCCATCCATTCTTCTTGCGCGGGGAACCGTTACGCATCGGGTCGCCCTTGCGGACTATGCGTGTCGGTTCGAGGCTTAGGATCGCAGTCACCCTCTCGGGGTCCGCATCGAAATCAACGATCGAGAGCGAGATCATCGCCTGTCCTAGCTAGGTTCCAAAGGGCAAGGCAAGCCCTGCGCTGTTGCGAGACTCTTCATGCTCGCCTCGCGCTTCCAACCGAGACCAGTCATTTTTGCGTTTATGTCCTGTCAGTCGGCATCGATCGCTGTGGCCATGCGGGCGATGGCCTGTTGATAGACGCTCGCGGAATTCCAGCCAGCGATTGCGCCCATATTCGCCTGCGCGCTCGCGCCGGCCCGCCAACCATGACTCTTGAGGAAGTTGGCGGTGGAAGCCAACGCAGTGCTCTTGTCGCGCAGATTTTTGTTTCCGACACCATACGTCAAAACATTTCCGGGCAGGAACTGCGTGTGGCCGATCTCGCCATGCGCGGCACCGACCGACGAGGCGCTCAACGCTCCGCGATCAACCAGCTTCAGGGCCGCAATGGCATGCGGGTAGAAGAACTCCGGACGGCGACAGTCATAGGCCAGCGTTAAAATGGCGGAGACCGTATTCTGGCTGCCCATGGCGGAACCGAAGCCGGTCTCCATGCCCCAGATGGCGAGCAACACGCCCGGCGACACGCCGTAATTCCGTTCGATCTTGTCGAACAGCGCAGCATTGGCCTTCTTCAGCGCACGGCCCCTGGCAATGATCGCGGACGCGCCACGGCGCTTCATGAAAGCTTCCACCGAGCCGCTGAAAGCCTTATGGATGGCGCGGTCGACGGAGATCGTCTTTGTCGCATAGGTTGCGCGAGCCAGAGCGGCCAGACCCTTCGAGCCGACACCGTCGGCCTTCGCCTCCGCGGCGAACTCCGGTTTCCATGCCTCGAAGCCGGCGCCGTTCTTGCCACAGCTGGCCGTCGCCTGCGCGCCCGTCGCCAGCGCAAGCACCGCCACCACCGTGGCCACTACAAACATCTTCCCCTTGGCAAGAAATGCCATGCTGCTCTCCTGGTTGCCTGAATCACGTTCCCAATTGCGAACTTGCCTGCGAAACACCTGCTTGTCACTGCCCCGGCGCCACGCCGATGCACTCAATACAGCAGGAACCTCAAATCCACCACACTGGCGGACGCCCGGGAATTTGCCTACGATCAAGTAATTATTGTGGCGGGGACAGAATAAGCATGGAAGACGTTGATGTCGTGATCATCGGCGCCGGTTCAGCCGGGCTTTCGGCTTCCAAGACCCTGCGCGCTGCCGGTTTTTCCTTCAAATTGTTGGAAGCGGTGAACCGCATTGGCGGCCGCGCCTGGACCAGCGACCAGCATTTCGGCGTGCCGTTCGACATCGGCTGCGCCTGGCTGCATGCCGCGGACCGCAATCCCTACTTTCCCGAGGCGAAGGCCGCTGCCTGGACGCTTCATCACCACGACATGAATGTCGATCATCTCTATTACCGTGAGCGAAAGGCAAGCGAAGCCGAGGAGGCGGCGATGAAGGTGGCCGACGCAAGGCTGTTCGAACTGGTGGCGGCACATCAGGTGAGGGAAGGCGACGACGACCGCCTTTCGGCATTGCTCGCCAAGGGACACGCGCCGCGCGCCGCCGCAACCTTCGCCGGGCCGATGGATTTCGGCGCCGACGAGGACGAGATATCGATCCGCGACTTTCAGGCCGCCGCCGATCTCGATCCGAACTATTTCACCAGGGAAGGCTTCGGTACGCTGGTTGCCCGCTTCGGTGCCGATGTGCCAGTGGAACTGTCGACCCCGGTGCGCAAGATCGTCTGGGATGGGCCGGGCGTAGCCTGCGTCACCGATCGCGGTACCATCTGCGCCAAGGCGGTCATCGTCACTGCCTCCCCGGCAGTGCTCGCCTTCGAGGAGATTGCGTTCTCGCCTGCACTCCCCGATGCGCATTTCGCCGCCTTCTTCGACCTGCCGATGGGCATGCTGACCAAGCTGCCGGTCGAAATATCCGGTACAAGACTCGGCCTGGAGCCGTTCGACGATTTGCTGATCGAGCGGTTGGCCCGGCACGACATCTACTTCCTCTGCTTTCCCTTCGACCTCGATTTGATGGTCGGTTTCGTCGGCGGCGATTTCGCTTGGGAGATGTCGGCGGCGGGCGAGGCGGCTGGCATCGACTTCGTCGTCGACCGGCTCTGCGGCATCTTTGGCGGCGACATACGAAAGCATGTCGGACGCGCAATGATGACCAATTGGGGCGCTGAGCGGTTCGTGCGCGGCGCCTATGCGGCGGCGCGGCCCGGCCGCTCGCAAGCGCGCGCCACGCTGATGCAGCCCGTGGCGGAAAAGATCTTCTTCGCCGGCGAGCATTTGGCCGGTCCGCTGATGCAGACCTGCGGCGGCGCCAGATTGTCGGGCGAGGCAGTGGCCAAGGAGGTCGTCGCCCAGCTTGCGGCAAAATAGCATCGGCCGGCAGGAACGTGGGCAGCTGACAGGCGTTTGGCGTTCTCCTGCTCGTATCGTCCTCCGCATTTCGAATGATTTGAGACGCCAATGAAGCTTTTCGACTGCCCGCATTGCGGCCACCGTCTCTATTTCGAGAACGCGCAATGCCTGAACTGCGCCAGCCTCGTGCTCTACGATCCCGAGCATGCACGCTTCGCGCTGTCCGGCGCCGACGTCTTCCATTGCACCAATGCCGACGAATGCGCCTGCAACTGGATGGCGGAGCCCGGCCACGCCTTCTGCCGCGCCTGTGCGCTGAACCAGTTGATCCCGGATCTGTCGGTCGACGGCAACCGCCGCCGCTGGATCCGTGTCGAGGCGGCAAAGAAGCGTGCCGTCTATTCGCTGCTCGCCTTCGGCCTGCCGGTCGCACCCAAGCAGGAAGTTGGCGACGAGATCGGTCTCGCTTTCGATTTTCTTGCCGATCCGATCGGCGGCGGTCCGGGCGGCGAACGTATCCTGACCGGTCATGACAACGGCCGGATCACGCTCAACGTCGCCGAGGCGGATTCGGCAGAGCGCGAACGGCGGCGCGTCGAGATGGGCGAGAACTACCGCACGCTGCTCGGCCATTTCCGCCATGAGCTCGGCCATTATTACTGGGACCGCCTGATCCGCGACGATTCGCAAAAGCTTGCCGGTTTTCGCGCTTTGTTCGGCGACGAGCGCGCCGGCTACGAACAGGCGCTGAAGACCTATTATGCCGATGGCGCGCCGCCCGACTGGCAGCAGCGCCATATCTCGGCCTATGCGACGTCGCACCCATGGGAGGACTGGGCCGAGACATGGGCGCATCACATGCACATCACCGACACGCTGGAGATGGTGCATGCCCTGAATTTCCCGCTCGGCCGGCTGGAAACCGTTGAAGCCAACGAGCTGCCGCGCGCCGATACCGGCGGCAAGCTGCAGCCGGCACCATCGGAACCCGCCTCCAGGCCAGAGCCTTTCGAAAGGATTCTCGACCGCTGGCTGGTGCTGTCGGAGGCGTCCAACTCGATCAACCGCTGCATGGGCCTGCCCGATCTCTATCCCTTCGTCATCTCGGACGTGGCGGCGCAAAAACTTGCTTTTGTTCACGAGCTTTTGACCGACCTGCCGAAAACGACTGGAACAAATCGTGAGCCGGCCGAAGCCTTTTAGCCGGAACGCATGCGGCTTTGCTTCGTTTTCCGTGCCAAGGGACTGTGAAACGGAGAGAAGACCATGAAACGCATATTGTTTCCGGCGGTGGTCGGAGCGCTCATAGCGATGTCGGGCTCTGCATTGGCCGACACCGCCGTCTCGGCCATCACTGATCTCAATGTACGCGCCGGCCCCGGCCCGCAATATCCGGTGATCGGCGTGCTCGCGGCCGGCCAGTCGGCGACGCTCGACGGCTGCATCGCCAACAGCAAATGGTGCACTATCGCCGAGGCTAACGGCCAGGGCTGGGTCTATTCCGACTATGTGACGGCCGATTTCGGCGGCAGCCGTGTGGTCCTGACACAGCGTCCGGCCAGCGCCGACATTGCCGTCGTGACGCCGCCCGCCGATAGCGTCGAGTATTCCGACAGCTATACCGGAGCAATCGTCGCCGGCGAGGCGATCGAGCCTATCCGGAGACCGCCGGCCGAGATCCGTACCTATGTCCGTACGCATCGGCTCGATCCGGTCTATCTCGAGGGCGAGGTGGTCACGGGCGCGACGTTGCCCGACACCGTCGAGCTACGCGAGATTCCGGACTATGACTACCGCTACGTCTACGTGAACGGTCAGCCGGCGCTGATCGATCCGGACACAAGGCGCATCATGTACGTCGTGCGCTGACGATACAAACAGGGCGGTCGCCCTGCAGTGGCGGCGGCCGCTCACAAACCTCGATATCGCCACAGGCCGGCATTGCCGATGCAATACCGGTTTCCACATTGGGGCCGATGTTCTAGATCTTGCGAGCCGAAGCACCAGCCAGCGAGCCCGCGTGACGATCGACCCCACCGCCTTCCAACAGTACCGGCACACCGCCAACAACAAGACCACTTTGCCGCGGCTTCTGCTTGGAGCGGTGGTCGTCATACTGTTCTGGCTCGGAACCACTGCCGCCGTGCTGTTCGGCGGCACCTATGCCTTTGCTGTTTGGCAGGCATCGTCTGGCACCGCCCCGCCAAGTGGAGGAGCGGTGCAGGATTTCATGGCCTCTCCTGCGGGCATCCTCGCGGCGCTGGCTTCATTTGCCGGAATCTGGCTCGGCCTTTGGGCTGCCATGCGCTGGATCCATCGCGAGAAGCTGACAGCCCTGATTGGCGTCAGCCGGCGCATTTCTTGGTCGGGGTTCCTGAAAGGACTGACCGCGGTGCTGATCACCTCGCTGCTTTCCGAGATCCTGCTTTATGGTTTGCAGCCCGACATCGCCCGCGGCGCGATCGGCCTGTCCGCGTGGCTTTCGTTCCTGATCCCGATCGCCGCCCTGACCTTTCTGCAGACCTCGTCGGAGGAGATGCTGTTTCGCGGTTATCTGCTCAGGGGCCTGGCCAGCCGGTTCCGGAACCCTTTCATCTGGGCGCTGCTGCCGGGATTGCTGTTCACCTCCCTGCACTGGAGCCCAGGTTCGAGCGCTGCCATCAATGCCTGCGTGCTGGCCTCGATCGCCGCCTTTGCGCTGCTGCTGACGCTTCTGGTCTATGCCACCGGCAATCTCGGTGCCGGCTTTGGCGCCCATCTCGGCAACAATCTGACCGGCTTCCTGCTGATTTCGCACCAGCAAAGCTATAATTCCTTCGCCCTGTTCAACGCCAAGCCGCTCGAAGCCGCCGGCTGGACGACTTCAGACGCCGTCCTCATCGCTTCGATCGGCATCGTCAGTAGCCTGTTGACCGTTCTGCTGCTTTTACATCCGCGCTCACCGCTGAAGGTCGAGCCGGATATGGCGCGCGCCGGCAGCGTGCGCTGATGTGCATTGCCTGGTCGTCCTGAGCTATTTGACGCAAAGCTTGACCAAAGCTTGACTCTGCGGCCGATTTCCTGTCTACACGCCGCGAATTCCGCGACGAGTATTCCTCCGAGCAAACCGACCGGGACGCCGAAACCTCTTTGAGGTGAAGTGCTGTAAATCGATCCCGGAGGCCAACACCCGGCAGCGCTGTGCGCCCCCGGGTGCTTTTTGGCTTTGGGCTTTGCCCAGACCGGCTTTTGCTTGGACAGTTGGCGCGAACGCATTACCTCTCGGGCATCATCCGGGTGCCAGGGAAAAGGAAAAAGAATGTTTGAATCGCTACAGGAACGTCTTGGTTCGATCCTGAACGGCCTCACCGGCCGCGGCGCCTTGTCGGAGGCTGATGTCTCGGCGGCGCTGCGCGAGGTGCGCCGTGCGTTGCTTGAGGCCGACGTGGCGCTGGAAGTGGTGCGTTCCTTCACCGACAAGGTGCGCGAGAAGGCCGTCGGCGCCGCCGTGGTCAAGTCGATCAAGCCCGGCCAGATGGTCGTCAAGATCGTCCATGACGAGCTGGTCGAGATGCTCGGCGCCGAGGGCGTCGCCATCGACCTCAATGCACCGGCTCCGGTCGTCATCATGATGGTCGGCTTGCAGGGTTCCGGCAAGACGACGACCTCGGCCAAGATCGCCAGGCGCCTCGCCGACCGTCAAAACAAGAAAGTCTTGATGGCCTCGCTCGACACGCGGCGTCCCGCCGCGCAAGAGCAGCTCCGCCAGCTCGGCGAGCAGGTCAAGGTCGCCACATTGCCGATCGTCGCCGGCCAGACGCCGGTCGATATCGCCCGCCGCGCCGTGCAGGCGGCCAAGCTCGGCGGCCATGACGTCGTCATCCTCGACACCGCCGGCCGCACCCATATCGACGAGCCGTTGATGGTCGAGATGGCCGACATCAAGAAGATGTCGTCGCCGCACGAGATCCTGCTGGTCGCCGATTCGCTGACCGGCCAGGACGCCGTCAATCTGGCAAAAAGCTTCGACGAGCGCGTCGGCATCACCGGCCTCGTGCTGACCCGCATGGACGGCGACGGCCGCGGTGGTGCGGCGCTCTCGATGCGCGCCGTCACCGGTAAGCCGATCAAGCTGATCGGCACCGGCGAAAAAATGGACGCGCTGGAGGAATTCCACCCCAAGCGCATCGCCGACCGCATCCTCGGCATGGGCGACATCGTCAGCCTCGTCGAAAAGGCGGCCGAGAACATCGACGCCGAACAGGCCGCGGCGATGGCCAGGAAGATGCAGTCGGGCAAGTTCGACCTGAACGACCTCGCCGGCCAGCTTCAGCAAATGTCGAAAATGGGTGGCATGGGTGGCATCATGGGCATGATGCCCGGCATGGGCAAGATGAAGGACCAGATGGCCGCCGCCGGGCTCGACGACAAGATGTTCGGTCGCCAGCTCGCCATCATCTCGTCGATGACCAAGGCCGAGCGCGCCAACCCCGATATTCTGAAGCACTCGCGCAAGAAGCGCATCGCCGCCGGCTCGGGTACTGACGCGGCCGAAATCAACAAACTGTTGAAGATGCATCGCGGCATGGCCGACATGATGAAGGCGATGGGCGGCAAGGGCAAAGGCGGCGGCCTGATGCGCGGCATGATGGGCGGCCTCGCTTCCAAGATGGGGCTCGGCGGCATGATGCCTGGCGGCGCAGGCGGCATGATGGGCGGCGGCATGCCGGATCTCTCCAAGATGGACCCCAAGCAGCTCGACGCCTTGCAGAAGCAGGCGCAGGCGGCCGGGCTCGGCGGCATGAAGGGCCTGCCCGGTGGTCTTCCCGGTGGCGGTGGCCTGCCCGGGCTGCCCGGCGGCATGAAACTTCCCGGCCTGCCGGGCGGTGGCGGGCTGCCTGGCCTCGGCAAGAAGAAGTGAGGGCGCCATGAACGAAGAGAAGGACATGGCGGACGCGCGTGCGGCGCTGGCCAATTATCGCGCCTCGATCGACAATATCGACGCGGCGCTGATCCACATGCTGGCCGAGCGCTTCCGCTGCACCAAGGCAGTCGGCGTGCTGAAGGCGGAACATGGCCTGCCGCCTGCCGACCCGGCGCGCGAGCAGGAGCAGATCGCCCGTCTTCGCCAACTGGCGAAGGACGCCCATCTCGACCCGGATTTCGCGGAGAAATTCCTGAACTTCGTCGTCCGCGAAGTGATCCGCCATCACGAGCAGATCGCCGCATCCAACGGCGTAGCGAAAACCGGCTGAGGACCAGCCACCAACCGATCAACCAAATCAGAGCTTTTAGGAGAAAAGAAATGCCACTGAAAATCCGATTGGCCCGTGCGGGCTCGAAGAAGCGTCCCTATTACCATGTCGTCGTCGCCGACGCGCGTTCGCCGCGCGACGGCCGTTTCATCGAGTCGCTCGGCTCGTGGAATCCGCTGCTGCCCAAGGACGGCGAACGCGTCAAGGTCGACGCCGAGCGTGTCAAGCATTGGCTGTCGCACGGCGCCCAGCCGACCGACCGCGTGCTGCGCTTCCTCGACGAGGCCGGCCTCGCCAAGCGCGAAGCGCGCGCCAACCCGAAAAAGGCCGAGCCCGGCAAGAAGGCGCAGGAGCGCGCAGCGCTGCTGAAGAAGGCGCAGGAAGATGCGGCAGCCGCTGTTGCCGCCGCTGCAGCAGCGCCGGCCGAGGCCGCGACCGCCGAATAAATCATCTCCACAACCACGAAACGGCGGGCCCTGCCCGCCGTTTTGCTATTGCATCCATATGATGCGGCCCGATCAATAGCCTTCCGGGCAACTCGCAACGTAGACACGACCGTTACGATCGCGATAACGGCATTGGCCGCTTTCGCTGGCACGGCCGATCAGTGCACCGGCCAAAGCGCCGGCCGCACCGCCGATCACCGCGCCCTTGGTCGGGTTGCCGGCCACAGCAGCGCCGACCGCCGCACCGCCCAGGCCACCAACTGCCGCGCCTTGCTCAGTACGGGAGCAGGCACCGAGCGGGACCAGCAAGGCCATCAAGATCATCACCTTTTTCATTGTCGTTCCTCTCCAACAGGGTGCCGTCCTCGCCGCTGCACCCCCTAACTCGCAACCAGGCGATTTGATCCAAAGAAGAAGATCGGCTGCCGCCCGGCGGCGCTCAATTTGATCCAAAGAGTAGAAAGGCGGCGGCAGACCGCGCCCGCTCTGGCGGCGTGGCCACCATCGAACGGCTTTCGAAATCGCCGCTATTGGCTGAACGGGAACAACGCGCGCACCCTTGGATCGCGCAGATACAGGCCACCCCAGAGGACGGCGCCGAGATAGACGCCGAACAGTATGTGCGAGAACAAAGGGCTGCCGATACGCACATGCGTGGCGACTGCGCCGCCGAGATAGGCGGTGAGCAGGATGGCGCCGAGCACCGAGGTGCGTGGCAGCGCGTAAAGCGCTGTCGAGACCAATCCAATGGTGCCGAGCATGCGCGAGACATTGGCATCGGCCGGCCAGCCGAGCTGCACCATGGTCTGGGTGACGATTTCGAGCGGCGGTAGCTTGATGACGCCGTCGAAGATCATGAACAGCACGATGACGGCGCTGAGCACGCGGCCGGCCCACAGGGCACGCGGTGAGACGGGTGCTGCCTGAGACATGGTCATTGATGTTCCCTCCGGTCGTTGTGAGCACTGGCTCCTTCGCCAGCTCGAACCAAGGACGCGGCCCATGACGGCGATCCGACACGCCTCCAGCTCTTTTTCGGCTCCGGGGGACGGCGACCTTGGATGTGCAAGTTCAGTCAGCAACGAACCTGGCCAAGTCCACCTTGCGGGGTGAGGTGGAGGGCGTTATTGAAAACCGTAGAGGTGTCTTCCGAGCGCTCGACGGCAACCACCGCCTGATCGCACAACGAAAGCAACCGATGGCCGGAGAGACCGACCTGAAACAGTTGCTGGCGGCAATGACGCCGGAATTGCTTGCCGGCGTTCATGTCTTCACCACGTTGCCACCCGATGCGCCCGTTCCCGACAGGCTCCACCCGGTGATGCTATTTCGCGAGCGCGAGGGCACGACGCTGATCGTGCTTGAAGACCATGCCAAGGCCGCTGGACTGAAAACCGTGTTCCGCTGCCGGATGCTGACGCTGAACATCCATTCGTCGCTGGAAGCGGTCGGCTTCCTCGCCGCCATCACCGCGCGGCTGGCCACCGCCGGCATCGGCGTCAATCCGGTCTCGGCCTTCTACCACGATCATCTGTTCGTGCCCGCCGACTGGGCGGAGGAGGCGCTGGAGTTGCTGTTGGACCTAGCGGAGGAGAACCGGCTGTGACGCCGTCGCCTTGCTGCCTATTTGAGACGCCTGTGCCCCTCATCCGCCTGCCGGCACCTTCTCTCCCTGTGAACGGGGAGAAGGGCGCTAACGGCCGAAGGCCGAGCCCGCGACTGCGGGCCGCCGGCCTTCCGGCGCCCCCGCGGAGGCCAGCCGCGTAGCGGCGATACGGCCGTGAGCGAAACAACCGCCGAAGGCCGAGCCTGCGACCGCAGGCCGCCGGTCGTCCGGCGCCCCCGCGGAGGGCCAGCCGCGACAGCAGCGATACGGCCGTGAGCGGAAAAGCAAGCTGAGCAAAAATCGCGGCCGAAGGCCGAGCCTGCGACCGCAGGCCGCCGGTCGTCCGGCGCCCCCGCGGAGGCCAGCCGCGCTAGCGGCGATACGGCCGTGAGCGAACTATGCCGCCTTCTTCTTCGGCTGGATCAGCCCGCGCTCGACCAGCAGCTCGGCGATCTGCACCGCATTGAGTGCCGCGCCCTTGCGCAGATTGTCGGAGACGATCCACATCGACAGGCCGTTGTCGATGGTCGAATCCTCGCGGATGCGCGAGATGAAGGTGGCGTCCTCGCCGGCCGATTCCAGCGGCGTGATGTAGCCGCCGTCCTCGCGCTTGTCGATGACCTGGCAGCCCGGCGCCTCGCGCAGGATCTCGCGCGCCTCATCGGCGGTGATCGGCTTCTCGAACTCGATGTTGACCGCTTCCGAATGGCCGATGAACACCGGCACGCGCACGCAGGTCGCCGTCAGCTTGATCTTCGGGTCGAGCATCTTCTTGGTCTCGGCCACCATCTTCCACTCTTCCTTGGTGAAGCCGTCGTCGAGGAAGACGTCGATATGCGGGATGACGTTGAAGGCGATACGCTTGGTGAACTTCTTGACGTCGACCTGGTCGGCGACAAACACCGCGCGCGTCTGCGTGAACAATTCGTCCATGCCTTCCTTGCCGGCGCCGGAGACCGACTGGTAGGTGGCGACGACGACGCGCTTGATGGTGGCCGCGTCATGCAGCGGCTTCAGCGCCACGACCAGCTGCGCCGTCGAGCAGTTCGGGTTGGCAATGATGTTCTTGCGCGTGAACAGCGAGATCGCATCCGGGTTCACTTCCGGAACGATCAGCGGCACGTCCTGGTCGTAGCGGAAGGCCGACGAATTGTCGATGACGACGCAGCCCTGCTTGCCGATCTTCGGCGACCATTCCTTGGAGACGTTGCCGCCGGCCGACATGATGCAGATGTCGGTATCTGAAAAATCATATTGGTCGAGCGCTCTGACCTTCAGCGTGCGGTCGCCGAACGACACTTCCGTGCCCTGGCTGCGCCGCGAGGCCAGCGCCACCACCTCGCTCACCGGAAAGCCGCGCTCTTCGAGTATGTTGAGCATTTCCCGGCCCACATTGCCCGTGGCGCCGACGATCGCAACCTTGAAACTCATCGAAATCTCCTGTCCCTCTCCGCTCGTTTTCTGGAGAAAACCCGCCGGCCGATGCGGGTTCAACCCCCGGGCCGGACCCGGGAGAGGGTGGTTAGGCCAAGGGAATCAGACCGTTTTGGTGGTCGTTTTGCCGGTTTTTTTGAGCAAGAACGTGATTTTGCTGGAACGAGGAGACGCAGCGACGCGCCCGGCCCAATGGTTCGCATTGGGGCCGGGGATGTCGAAGGCAGAAGGCGCCATCAAAAGGCCGCGCATCGAAAACTATCCCGTTCGGTGCCGGCTTTTACGCGGTTTACGTCTAGAGTCAATCGCAACCAGGCCGACCCGCCCGCCCTGTACAATGACGGCGGCACCAAGTACGAACGAGCATCGTCTGGCTCGTGGCGCCCGTCTGTGGCGCTTGCCGACATTTGACCCGTCGCCGGGTATTCAGAATCCGAATTTCGAAAGAGCAAGATGTCCAATTTCGAAGCTATTGTTCCCGCGCTGGCAAAGGCGCTGGAAAAACGCGGCTATGTCGAGCTGACGCCGGTGCAGAAGGCCGTTCTCGAGCTTGGCCAGGCCGATGCGCTGGTTTCGGCCCAGACCGGCTCCGGCAAGACCGTCGCCTTCGGTCTGGCTTTGGCGCCGACCCTTCTCGATGGCGCGGAGCGCTTTTCCCACGCTGCGGCACCCCTGGCGCTGGCCGTGGCGCCGACGCGGGAGCTGGCCCTGCAGGTAACGCGCGAGCTGGAATGGCTCTACGAACTGACCGGCGCCACGGTGGCGTCCTGCGTCGGCGGCATGGACATGCGCACCGAACGGCGCGCGCTGGAGCGCGGCGCCCATATCGTCGTGGGCACGCCCGGCCGCCTGCGCGACCACATCACCCGCAATTCGCTCGACATGTCGGCGCTCAAGGCAGTGGTGCTCGACGAGGCCGACGAGATGCTCGATCTCGGCTTTCGCGAGGATCTGGAATTCATCCTCGATGCCGCACCCGCCGATCGCCGCACGCTGATGTTTTCCGCGACCGTGCCGCGCTCCATCGCCACGCTGGCCAAAGGCTACCAGCGCGATGCGGTACGCATCTCGGCCTCCGGTGAGGAAAAGCAGCATCTCGACATCGAATACCGGGCGCTGAGCGTCGCCCAGGCGGATCGCGAAAACGCCATCATCAACGTGCTGCGCTATTACGAGGCCAAGAACGCGCTGGTGTTCTGCAACACGCGCGCCGCCGTCAACCATTTGACGGCGCGCTTCAACAATCGCAACTTTTCCGTCGTGGCGCTGTCCGGCGAGCTTAGCCAGAACGAGCGCAGCCACGCGCTGCAGGCGATGCGCGACGGCCGCGCCAAGGTCTGCATCGCCACCGACGTCGCGGCACGCGGCATCGACCTGCCCAATCTCGAGCTGGTGATCCATGCCGACCTGCCGACCAACCCGGAGACGCTCCTGCACCGAAGCGGACGCACGGGTCGTGCGGGACGCAAGGGCGTCAGCGCGCTGATCGTGCCCAATAGTGCCCGCAGGCGCACCGAGCGGCTGCTGCAAAGTGCCGGCCTTGCGGCAACGTGGGCGAGCCCGCCGTCGGCCGACGACGTGATACGGCGCGACGACGAGCGCATTCTCGCTGATCCGGTCTTCAGCGAGCCTATGAAGGATGAGGAGCGCGGCTTCGTCGAGGCGCTTCTCGATCAGCACGGGCCCGAACAGGTTGCTGCCGCATTCGTGCGGATGTGCCGCTCCAGCCACTCGGCGCCGGAGGATCTTCTCGACGTGGCAGCGTTCACGCCGTCGGGCGAAAAATTTGCGCGCCGGGACGAGACACCGAGCCGCCGCGACGATTTCGGCGACAGCGTCTGGTTCTCGCTGTCCGTCGGACGCCGGCAGAATGCCGAGCCACGCTGGCTGATCCCGATGCTGTGCCGGACAGGCGGCATTTCCAAGCGCGAGATCGGCGCCATCAAGATGCAGCCGGAGGAAACCTTCGTGCAGATCGCGGCGGACTGGGCCGAGCGTTTCCTCGCTGCGATCGGCCCCGACCGGAAGCTGCAGGGCAACATTGCGGTCAAGCGGCTGGACGGCACGCCGGATTTGTCGCGGGCCGGCTATCAGGAACCACGACCCGACAAGAAGCCGCACCGCGGCAAGCGCACCTTCGATCAGAACACGCCCAAATTCGAGAAGCGCGCACCGGCCGACCAGCGCCCGGCATTCGAGGCGAAGCCCTGGGGCGGGAAACCGGCCAAGGCGAAGTTCGAAGGCGGACCTGCGAAACACAAGAAATCGAAGAAACGGCCGGGGTAAATAGCCAGAACTCTCCATTTCCGCACGCCTCTTGCGGTCTGCCGGAACTTTGCACAGTCTGGGGCGGGGAAATGGGGGTGGGCAGGACATGCGCGGCGAAGTTCTTCATTACGACGAAGACCAGGGTTTCGGCTTCATCACCGGAGCCGACGGCAACCGCTACACTTTGGCGCGCGAAGATTTGCGCCGCGAAGCATCGGTTGCCGGAGGTACGACCGTCGAATTCCAGCCGGCTGGCGGACGGGCACGCGATGTTTTTTCGATCCGCGCCCAACCTGCCAGTGCGCCCGCCGACGCCTCCACTGCAACCGCCGCCCCAACTCAGGCCGGCAATGCGCCCGCGGCACGTCAGCCGCAACATTTCGGCCGTTCCGCTGAACAAAGTCCGGCCGAATCGGCTGGCCTGTGGAGCTACTTCTGGCGGGGTCTGACCGAGAATTACTTCAACTTCGCCGGCCGTGCCCGCCGCAAGGAGTATTGGGGCTATTGTCTGTTCTGGACGATCGCGCTGATCGTGGTCATAGGACTCGGCGTCTTTATCGACGACGCCATGGGCAATCTCGACAACAGTGAATTGCCGGCAGTGACGGTCGGCCTTTCCGGTCTCTTCCTGCTGGCGACAGCCCTGCCGTGGTTCGGGCTCAACGTGCGTCGCCTGCACGATACCGGCCTGACCGGCTGGCTCTTTCTGCTTTTCCTGGTCCCGACCTTCGGCAGCCTGATCATCCTGGTCTTTGCGCTGATCCCGACCCAGCCGCGCGAAAACCAGTGGGGTCCGGTGCCGGAGGGGATCAAGACCGCATAACCTCACCTGAGTTGGTTCTGCTAAAGCTGCTTGTGTTCGCTCAAGGCGATGCGTTCGATGATCTTGAAGTCCTTCGCGGAATGACCACGAAGGGTCTTCTTGTGGGTCTGGATCGTTTCCGTCCCGACAACCTCGAATGTAGACCCTTCATAGGCGATTTCGCAGTCGACCACCCTATCCGGCCAAAGCCAGATCAAGAGACACAACTCGTATTGATCGGGAATGACTTCTAGCAGGTAGAAATCGCTCTTTTCGACCTGATATCGGTCGCAGATGAACTGCAGCAATGGCGCGAGGTGTTGATCGCCGCGAAACTCAGCCTGGCGTTGGTGCTCGCCGAGAAGATCCCTTTCAATGGCGCGCTGCACCTCACCCATACACCTGTCACCCCAAAAATTTGGCGATGATCGCGCCGCCCATCTCAGCGGTGCCGACCTCGGTCATCCCCGGCGAATGAATATCCCTGGTGCGCAAGCCCTGATCGAGCACGGCGGCGATCGCGCCTTCCAGCCGGTCGGCCTCTTCAACCATGCCGAAGGAATAGCGCATGCACATGGCGAAGGAGGCGATCATGGCGATCGGATTGGCGATGCCCTTGCCGGCGATGTCGGGCGCCGAGCCGTGCACCGGCTCGTAGAGCGCCTTGCGCTTTTTTGTCTTCGCATCCGGCGCGCCGAGCGAGGCCGACGGCAGCATGCCGATCGAGCCGGTCAGCATGGCGGCGATGTCGGACAGCATGTCGCCGAACAGATTGTCGGTGACGATGACGTCGAACTGCTTCGGCCAGCGCACCAGCTGCATGCCGCCAGCATCGGCCAACATGTGATCGAGCTTGACGTCGGCATACTTGGCCTTGTGCGTCTGGGTGACGACCTCGTTCCACAGCACGCCCGACTTCATCACGTTGCGCTTTTCCATCGAGGTGACGTGATTCTTGCGCGTGCGCGCCAATTCGAAGGCAACGCCCGAAATGCGCTCGATCTCGAACGTATCGTATATTTGGGTGTCGATGCCGCGCTTCTGGCCGTTGCCGAGGTCGATGATCTGCTTAGGCTCGCCGAAATAGACGCCGCCGGTGAGCTCGCGCACGATCAGGATATCGAGCCCCTCGACCACCTCCTGCTTCAGCGAGGAGGACGCCGCCAGCGCCGGATAGCAGATTGCCGGCCTGAGATTGGCAAACAGCTCCATGTCCTTGCGCAGCCGCAGCAGACCCGCCTCCGGGCGCACCTCGTAAGGCACGGCATCCCATTTCGGTCCGCCGACGGCGCCGAACAGCACCGCGTCCGACGCCATTGCCTTGGCCATGTCGGCATCGGAAATCGCCGCGCCATGCGCGTCATAGGCGCAGCCGCCGACAAGGCCCTCATCGGTGACGAAATCGCTGCCGAGCTTATCGTTCATGGCGGCGATCAATTTCTTCACCTCGGCCATCGCCTCGGGGCCGATACCGTCGCCGGCAAGCAGGAGAAGATTTTTCGAAGCCATGAGAACCGTTCCAATCGTTTAGCGCATGAACGCGGCCTTGCTAAAGGCCAAGCGGGTTCTGCGCAAGCCCGCGCTTTGCCGCCCGGTGTCGCTACCGGTGCGAAAGGATATTGACCAGCCTGCCGAACGGGTCGCATACGAAGAAGCGCCGCACGCCCCAGGGTTCGTCCGCCGGACCGTATTCGATGGCAAAGCCGGCCTTTCTCATGCTTTCAAGCGCGGCATCGACCTCGTCGACTTCGATAGAGATGTCCGGAACCGGCGTTCCTGATCCCCCTTCGGCCATGAAGCTGACCTGCACGGACATCGTCTCTTGCGAGCCGTAGGTAGCGATCCAGCCCATATCCATCTTGAGATCGAGGCCGAGCACATCCTGATAGAAGGGTTTTGCCGCCGCGATATCTTGCGTGTCTATGTTTGCAACGATGCGCCTGACCTTAACCATGGGCCGATCCTCGTGCTGACCGTGTCGTTGTCGCAACCGTGACAGGCATCAGGCTGTGCGCCGCAGCGCCGTCACCTCGATCTCGATCTTCATCTCCGGCTTGTTGAGCTGGCACACGATCATCGTTGCCGCCGGCCTGATCTCGCCAAAGGCCTCGCCGAGGATCGGGAACACCACATCCACGAAAGCCGCATCGGTGATATAGTAATGTGCCCGCACCACATCGGCCATCTCGAAGCCGCCGTCCCCGAGCGCCTTGGCGATCGTCGCCAGGCAATTGCGCGTTTGTGCCTCTACAGTCTCCGGCATCGACATGGTCGCATAATCGTAGCCGGTCGTTCCGGACACGAAACACCAGTCGCCCTGCACCACGGCGCGCGAATAGCCGGCGGTCTTCTCGAAGGGCGAACCGGTGGAGATCAGTTTTCGCATAGGTCCTCTTTTTTTGCAGCGTAGGCGGTTTGGCGAAAGCAGCGGTGACGGCCGATCTCCCCCCAAGCGGGGATGTCCGGGGCGCGCGAAGGATCGCGGCAGAACGATTTCTAATTCGCCGACCCCAGCGCCTTGTCCAGCGCTTCCTTGACGTCGGCCGGCCATGTACTCACCGCCGGCCACGCGTCCGGCTCGGGCTTGTCGCCGCGGCGGGCGAAATACAGCTTGTGCTTGACCGGGTCGACCGCCATGAAGCCGTCATTGCCACCGCAATCATGCGGCACGCAGCCGCTGGCAAAGAAGGCACCCGACGCGGTTTTTTCCGTGCCGCCGCCGACCAGCAGGCTGGTCGCCATGTCGGGCATGTCCTTGCCGAGCAGCGTCTCGGCTAGCCTGTAGACGGCCTCGTTGTGAAAGGCATCAATGATGTTGTCGTATTTCGACGGATCGATGTCTTTCCAGTCGGTGCCCGGCTCCGGCATGTAGGTCAGATTACCGGACGTCGTCAGTCCGTCCGTCGGCGACCATTGCAGCGCCGGCTTGGAATCGCCCGGCAGCAGATAGGGTACGAAATAGACGGCGCTGTCGGAGATCGCGGCCGGCGGCGCGCCGCATTCATCCTGCTCGACCGTGGTCGTCTGGATCGCACCGCCCTCCGGCTTCCACACGATCACCTTGGCCGGGCCGCACTGGTTGCCGCCGTCGCCGACATCGACCAGCGCCACCTTGACGCCGCCGACCTCGACGATCTTGTCGAAGAAGACGTCGTAATTGCGCGCCAGTTCCTTGCCGTCGAAGGCGAGTACCCGTTCCCCGTATTCTTCCTCCTGGGTGATGGTCAGCTGGCCGCCCTCGAACGGGATCGGCGCCTGCTTGTCATCGTCGGCGGCGGCTGTGTCGCTGGCGCCTTGATCTGCCGCTGGCGCTTCCGTGGCGGGCGTCTGCGTCTGGGCATAGACGCTCGCCGGGGGCAGCAGCATCAGCGGCAGTCCGCAGGCAGCGGCAACAAGCAAGCGTGTCATCACATCCCTCCCCGGACACTTGGCGTAGAGGCTGACCGTCGGCGCGGCTTTAGAGCCTATGCCCAGGGCCGCAGCTCGGCGTTCTTCTTCTCGAACGAAGCGATGGCGCCGGCCTTCTCCATGGTCAGGCCGATATCGTCGAGGCCGTTCAAGAGGCAGTGGCGCTTGAATTCGTCGAGGTCGAACTTGACCACGCCGCCGTCCGGCCCGCGGATTTCCTTGGCTTCGAGATCGACCGACAGCGTCGCGTTGGAACCGCGCGAGGCATCGTCCATCAGCTTCTCCAGGTTTTCCGGGCTGACGGTGATCGGCAAGATGCCGTTCTTGAAGCAGTTATTGTAGAAAATGTCAGCGAACGAGCTCGAGATGACGCAGCGGATGCCGAAATCGAGCAGCGCCCACGGCGCATGTTCCCGGCTCGAGCCGCAGCCGAAATTGTCGCCGGCGACCAGGATCTGCGCCTTGCGGTAGGCCGGCTTGTTGAGCACGAAGTCCGGGTTTTCCGAGCCGTCGTCCTTGTAACGCATTTCGGCGAACAGGCCGGTGCCGAGCCCCGTGCGCTTGATCGTCTTGAGATAATCCTTGGGGATGATCATGTCGGTGTCGACATTGACGATCGGCATCGGCGCGGCGACACCGGTGAGCTTGGTGAATTTTTCCATGGTTCTTGCCCGTCTTCTTCTCGTTGCGGGGAATTGCTGGCGCTCGGTTTACACAATGCCGCGGGCAAATAAAAGACGGCTGTTTTTGGACTTCCGTCGTCGATCGAAACACAAAATCGGTACAAAACAGCTTCAAAACCACCAGCCCATGGTGCACTTTTGTCGACATGACAACGCGATCCACGATCCTTTACGCCAGCGAACCGGGCCTCGGCATCACCGAGTTCCGCCGCGTTCTGGTGGAATCCGGCCTCGGCGAGACACGGCCCGTCGATGATCATGCCCGTTTGAAGGCGATGCTCACGAGTGCCGCCCTGGTGCTCACCGCGCGCATCGATGCACCGGGCAAGCCGCTGGTTGGTGTCGCTCGCGGCGTCACCGACTTTTCCTGGGTCTGCTATATCTCCGAGCTCGCTGTTTCTGCATCGGCGCAAGGGCTGGGTATCGGCAAGGGCCTGATGGATGAGGCACGCCGGCAACTCGGACCTTCCGTTGCCATCAGCCTGATCTCCATGCCCGACGCCGTCGGCTTCTATGAGCGTATCGGCATGGAGCGCATGCCCAACGCATTCTGGTTCGGCCGCAAGCGCTGAAATCCACTCCCAGCGACCTCAACCCGCGCATTCTTGGCTAGGGTTCTGCCTCTTGACATGCAACCAAATGGTTGCATATTAGAGTCATGAGCATGGATGCCGTCTTTCGCGCCTTGGCCGACCCGACACGCCGGCGATTGCTGGACAGCCTTCATGCCAGGAACGGGCAGACGCTGAACGCGCTGTGCGGTGAGATGGACATGACGCGCCAGGCGGTGACCAAGCATCTGGCGATCCTGGAAGAAGCAAACCTCGTCACCACCATCCGCAAGGGACGCGAGAAGCAACATTATCTGAATCCGGTTCCCATCAACGAGATCGCCGAACGCTGGATCGGCAAATTCGAGCGGGGACGACTGGGCGCCCTCAGCGATTTGAAGAAACGCCTCGAAAGGGAAGACTGATGAGCAACATTTTCGTTTATGTCACCTACATCCGCACCTCGCCCGAAAAACTCTGGCAAGCACTGACCGAGCCGGAGTTCCAGCGGCAATATTTCCTCGGCGCCCAGATGCTAAGCGACTGGAAACAAGGTTCGGCGTGGAAGATGGTTTACACCGACGGCCGCGTCACCGACAGCGGCGAGGTCCTCGAGATCGATCCACCCAAGCGCATCGTGCTCAAATGGCGCAACGAGTTGATGCCCGAGGTCAAGGCGGACGGCTACACACGCTGCACCTTCGCCATCGAGCAGGAGGGCGAGATGATGAAGCTCGCCATCACACACGAAGCCGATGGACCGCACAAGCTGCTTGGCCATGTGGCGAACGGCTGGCCGCTCATCCTGTCCAGCCTGAAGAGCTTGCTCGAAACCGGCAAAGGCCTGTCGCGCCCGGCATCGAAGGCTTGAGGTCGTTTCGATAGCGAAACGTTTCTGGAGGACAGGTAATGCACGGTTCCGCGGTGCACAGCATGACCAATGGCGAGACCGTCATGGCGAGCGCCGATGTTTGCGCGCCGCCCGAGCGGATATTTGACGCGCTCGTTACACGCGAGGTCGAGCGCTGGTGGGGGTCCGCCAGGACCTACCGGATGACCGGATGGGCGGCCGACCTCCGCGTCGGCGGCCGCTGGAGCGTCACCGTCGAGACGGCGGCCGGCAGACACCTGCCCGCCAGTGGCGAATTCCTGGAGATCGAAGAGCCGCGCCGGATCGTGCAGACGCGCAGATACGACTGGGATCATCCGACGCTTGGCCGCCGCGAAACCAAAGTCGCCTGGCTGCTGGAGCCGATCGCCGGCGGCACGCGCGTCACCATCTGCCATGGCGGCTTTGCCGGCCTCGCTGACGCTGCAACAGAGCACGCGGAAGGCTGGGGTAGGGTGCTGGGCTGGCTTCAGGCGTATCTTGGTGCAGGCGGCTTGGTGGCGGCCTAACCCAACGGTAGCATCCCTTCGCGCAAGCGTTAAATTACATTCAATTCCCGGAACGGCCGCCCGTCGGCGATCCGGCTGTACCCGAACGCCGAGCAATCCACCGTGCGATAGCCGCCATGCACGATCAGTTCGGCCAGCGCCTTGCCGACCGCCGGAGCCTGCTGCAAGCCGTGGCCGGAAAACCCGTTGGCGAAGAGGAAATTGCCGACCTCGGGATGCGGGCCGATCACCGCGTTCTGGTCGAGCGTGTTGTAGTCGTAATGGCCGACCCAGGCGCGCGTCGGCTTGATCGCCTCGAAGGCTGGAATGCGGCCCGCCAGCACCGGCCAGATCACCTCTTCGAACAGCGGCCAGTCGGCGTCGAAGTCGGCGGGGTCGGCCGGTCCTTCGCCCTCTTCCGGCTCGGCGCCGCCGGTGATGTAGACCGAGCCCTCCGGCCGGACATAGATGCCGCTCGGGTCGACCAGCAGCGGCATGTCCTCATATTTTTCGCGCGCCTCGAAAACGAAGACATTGCGCTTGCGCGGCTCCACCGGCAGCGCCAGCCCGGCCATTGCCGCCACCTTGCCGGCATTCGGCCCGGCGGCGTTAACGACGGTGCCGGCCTCGAGCCGCTCGCCATTGTCGAGGGTCACACCGGCGACGCGCTTCCCCTGCCGCTCGATACCGGTCACCGACGCCGTGATGAAATCGATGTTCTTGCTTCGCAGTGCCTTGCGGAACAGCATCAGCATCGCATGCGCGTCGAACCAGCCTTCGCCGCTGCGGCCATAGGCGCCGGCGGAAATGCCCTCGACCGACAGCCACGGAAAGCGGCGGACGAGCGCCTCCGCATCCTCGAGCAGGATGTCGGCGCCCTCGGCCATCTGCGCTTCGTGGTTGGCCCGCAGGATAGGCAGCCCGTTTTCGCCGGCAAGGATGAGATAACCGCCTTCGCGAAAGCCGATATCGGCGTCCGCGCCAAACTCTTCCTTGAGCCGCCGGAACAGTTTCAGCGTGAATTGCGACAGACGGATGTTTTCCGGGATCGAAAACTGCTGGCGGATGGAGGCGCAGGACAGCGTCGTCGCGGCATGAGAAAATTGCGGGTCGCGCTCGACAAGCGCGATCGAGCCCGAAAACCCTTCCTCGCGCAGATAATAGGCGACCGAGGAGCCGACGATGGCTCCGCCGATGATGACGATGTCGTAATGCACCTTTTCGCCCTTCCGATCTGAACCGCCGAGTCACGCCGCCGGCAGGATGATCTCGAAGCGCGTGCCGCTCGCCGAGTCAACCTGCCGGATCGTGCCATCATGCGCTTTCAGGAGGGCCAGCACGATGCCGAGGCCCATGCCGGTGCCGCCGGAATCGCGGCGCGTGGTGAAGAACGGCTCGAAGATGCGGCCTCGGTTGCTGGGCGAAATGCCGGCGCCGTCGTCAGCGACCACGATGGTGGCCTTGCCGTCCGCTTTTGCGGCTGTGACCGATACCAGCGTCGCGCCGTGCCGCGCCGAATTGTCGATGAGATTGGCCAGCACGATCGCAGCGTTTTCGGCCGATATGCGCAGACCGATCTCGGTGCCCGCATCGACGCGCACCGCCAGCCTGTCGTCGGCCGGCAGCAGCGCCAGTGCCGCACCGAGCGACGTGTTTTCGCCGCTCGGCTCGAGATTTTCGGCGCGCGCCAGGTCGAGCAGGCGGCGCACCAGAAGGTTGAGCCGGCCGGCATCGGTGACGATATTGTCCGAAAACCGCCGCCGCTCGGCCTCGTCCATCGCGCTGCCCGAATCGCGCAGCAGTTCGGCGGCCCCCTGGATCGCCGTCAGCGGCGATTTGAGCTCGTGCGAGACGTGGGTGGCAAAGGTCTGGATGCCGTCGGAGCGTGCGTGCAGCTTTTCGGCCATGTCGAGGAAAGCAGCAGAGAGTTCACCCATTTCGCGCGTGCCGTGGTGATCGAGCGGCCTGATCGCCGCGCGGTCGCCGGCGGCGATGCGTTTCGTGCGTTCCATCAGCGCATAGATCGGACGGCTGACGGCGCGCAGGAAGACCAGCCCGATCAGCAGCGCGCCGCCGAGGATGGCGATTGCCGCCAGCGCCACCTTGCCGCGCTCGCCATAGAGATGCTTGACGATGTTGTTCGGCGTCCGCGACAGATAGACGACGCCGGCGACCTTGCCGGAGACCGCAACCGGCATGGCGACGAAGACGCGAACCTTGGTGCCGCGGCTGACCGAATAGAGCGGCGGCGACGGCTGGTCGGGAACCCGCAGCCTGAGCGCGCTGGCGTAGCGGCCGGCAAGCGCTGCGCGAACCTCTTCGACAGCCGCGAGCGACAGGCCGGCCTCCTCACGGCCGGCGATGACCACGCCCCTGGGATCGAGCAGCCGGAAGCCGGCGAGCGTGGTCTTCTGCGTCTCGGCAAGAATGCCCCTCAGGCGTGCGCCGATTGCAGCGAAGGCGGGATCGGCGCTGGCCGCGGTGGCCGCGGGCCGGGTCGGCAGGATCCTGTCGGACGCAAGATCGAGGCGCGGTTCGATCGGCTGGTAGGGAGAAGCCCGATCGCTGGTGTTGGGTGAAGGCACGGGTGCGCCGAGCTTTTCCGGGGCAAGGCCGGCCTCACGGACCTCTTGCGCATAGATCGCGCCAAGGGCGGCACCTTGTGCGATCAGCTCGGCCTCGGTCTGCCTGATCAGCTGGTTCTCGTAGAGCCGGAAGAAGAACAGGCCGGCCAGCGGCAGCGCCATCACCATGATCAGGATGGCAATGACGACCGTGGCAAGCCGTGGCCGCCATTTGCTGCCAATCCATTTTTGGGCGCTCAACTCCCGCATCGGCCGAGCCGGAAGCCGACGCCATGCACGGTCTCGATCGCATCAACGCAGCCGACGGCCGCCAGCTTGGCGCGGATGTTGCGGATATGACTATCGACGGTGCGGTCTGCGACATGGATATTGGCCGCATAGGCGTTGGCCATCACCATGTCGCGGCCAAGCACATGCGCCGGCCGCGCCAAAAAGCCTTTCAGGATCGCGAATTCGATCGACGTCAGCGCCAGCGGCTTGCCGTCGAAGCTGGCTGTATGGCTTGCCGGAACCAGCAACAGTCTGCCATGCGAGAATTGCCGGTCGTCGGCTGGTTCCGGCGTGGGCCGAGCGCGGCGCAGAATGACGTTGACGCGGGCGACCAGCTCGCGCGGGCTGAACGGCTTGATGACATAATCATCGCCGCCCATCTCCAGCCCGAGGACGCGGTCGATCTCTTCATCCCGCGCGGACAGGAACAGCACCGGCAGGTCGGATGTGTGGCGCAGCCGCCGGCACACTTCCAGCCCGTCCATTTCCGGCATGCCGATGTCGAGCACGACGAGATCGGGCGCATGGCGCTCTATCGCCTGCAAGGCAGCCGCGCCGTCCGGCACCGCCAGCGTTTTCATGCCGGCCTTTTCCAGCGCGAAGCAGATGATTTCGCGAATGTGCGGGTCGTCGTCGGCGACCAGTATGTGGTGCGGCATCAAATCAGCGGCCCGGCATGAAGGGTTCGGACATCGGAGGAACCACGAACGGGCCACGCCTGTCGAGGGCGCGGTTGAGCCGCCAGTCACGAAAGCTCCAGCCCCGCCAGTTTTCCTGACCGGCGCGGAAGCGTGCTTCGTCCTGTGCATACCAGCCGGCGAGTTCGCGGATGGAGGCATCCTCCGCGGAAACCGTCCTGCTCTGGTGCCGGACGAAGCGATCGAGCGCCGGCAAGGCGCCGGGCCCGAGCGAGCGCAGGTACCAGACGTCGAGATGGGTGCCTTGGCCGGTCATTTCGAAGCAATGGTCGACATTGTAGTTGGCGATCAGCGCGGCAAAGTTGATGAACGAGCAGGCATAGAGCGTCGCCGATAGCGTCAGAAGATTGGCGGAAAGCAGCCATTCGTTGGACTTTTCGCGCGCGATGCGGGCTATGATCAGGACAAGGCCCGCCGCCACCAGCCCCATCCAGACGAAGGCGGCGACACGCCAATAGGTCAGCGCATAGATACCGATATAGAGATCGAGCCGCAGGATCGACGAGATCACCAGGAGGATGTTCTGCGCCACCCAGGCATAAACCAGCCGGCGGATGAGCGGATCACCGGAGGTCGCACTTCCCGGCCGCAGCGCCGCCAGCACGAAGCCGGCGGCCAGCAGCGCCGTGACGATCAGCGGATAAGCGCCGCGATGCGCGTAGGTGGCATAGGTCAGCCCGTCGGGAAGCGCGATGCCGCCCCACAGATAGGTGGCGTCGAGTGCGCTCTGCACCGCGAACAGGATGTTGAAGACGACGAGCGCGCGGAGGATAGCGGCCTTGCCGAAGACGATGTCCTCGATGGTGGGACTTATGGCTGGCCTCGTAGGTGTGCTGGCAGGCGTTCCCAACCGGGGAATATGCCGGAGAAACCGCGGCAGGCGCGGCCGCAGAAAGGCCCATAGGCCGACGAGCACGGACAGCCAGAAGGCAAGACGCGGCAACTGCGTGAGGTTGAGCAGGGCGAAGAGATCAATCAGTGAAAACCAGTATTCGATGACCGGATTGGCGGCGCCGAACAGCGCGAGAAACACTGCGCCGAGGCCCAGCGGCATGACCCAGACGGCGATCGCCGCAAGGCGCACGCGCCGCCGGCCAAGCCGCCGCGCCGCCATGCGCCAGCGGAAGAAATCCAGGACGAGCCGAAATGGCGTTGCAAGCAGGAACAGCGAGAGTTGGCCGGCAATACGGGCAAGGCCGCGCCGCAACCGTCCGGCCAGTGAAAGCGCGAAGATGGCCGTCGCCGCCAGCGCGATCGAGACGGACAGTGCGCTGACATTTTCCACAAGCGGCAGCAGCGCCATAAACAGCGCAACCGGCTTGAACCAGAACCTGCCATCGTTGAAGGCGCCGAGAGGATGGAGAGCCATGCTCGCCGCTGCAATCGCAACGCCGAACAGGAAAAGCGTGATGCCCGCCGGTTGGCCATAGAAGAAAAAATCGGCCAGCGCGACGAGCAGGACGGCAACGCCGAAGCGGTTGCAATAGCTCGGCGCCGCCGAGAGGAATACTGTCATGATCGGGCTTTCTCGGCGGCTTTGATGCGGCCGGTGGGCGGGGATTTCCGGACGAAAGGGAGGAGGTTTACCGAAGTCCGGGGCGGATCGACGAGCCACCAGCTTTCGCGGCGAAGCCGGTATGGCAGGGACCAACGGGAGTTCGTTCGCTCTTGCATGCCGCCCTTGTCGCATCCGGTCGGGTGGCAAGCGGGGCGGAGACGAGGAGATTTTCCGAAATTGCGTGCAGTTTTTATGCACGGCTTGCCTCGGCCGGCTGCAGACGGCATAGATCGGAGATGACCACCGAAAGCTACCGCCCGCGCCGCTCGGTGCTTTACGTCCCGGCTTCGAACGACAAGGCGCTGGCCAAGATCCAATCGCTGGCCTGCGATACCGTCGTCATCGATCTCGAGGACGCCGTCGCCCCGGCCGACAAGCCTTCCGCGCGCGAAAAGCTGGCGGCGATTTTCGCCGGCCATTCCAACCGGCGCTGCGAGATGGTGGTGCGCATCAATGCGCTGTCGAGCGAATGGGGCGCCGACGATCTGCCGGCCGCGGCAAAATGCACGCCCGACGCCATCCTGCTGCCCAAGGTCGACACGCCGCGCGACATCCTCGAGGCCGGCGACGTGCTCGACGACAATTTTATCGCGGACGAGGTCAAGCTGTGGGCGATGATCGAGACGCCCAAGGCGCTGCTCAATATCGGGCCGATCGCCGAGCTCGGCCGCGACCCAGCCTCTCGCCTGGTTTGTTTCGTTGCCGGAACGAACGACCTGATCAAGGACACCGGCATTCTCGCCACGCCCGATCGGCGCTATCTCGTGCCATGGCTGATGCAAATGGTGCTCGCGGCGCGTGCCGGCGGCCTCGACCTGCTCGATGGCGTCTTCAATGATTTTCGCGATATGGACGGGTTTGCGCGCGAGTGCACGGAAGCGGCCGCCATGGGTTTTGACGGCAAGTCGCTGATCCACCCAGCTCAGATCGAAGCCGCGAACCGCGCCTTTGCACCGTCGCCCGAAGCAATAGCCGAGGCGCGCGCGGTCAAGGATGCCTTCGCGTTCGCCGAAAATGCCGGTAGGGCGGTAGTTGCGCTGAACGGCAAGATGGTCGAGCGGCTGCATCTGGCGCAGGCCGAAAAACTGCTGGCGAAGGCCGCCGCTGTTCGCGCATGACTAACGTAACTGACGACAGGATTGAAGAATGAAACTCTACCGCTTTCTGTCCGGCCCGGACGATGCCAGCTTCTGCCACAAGGTGACGGCGGCGCTGAACAAGGGCTGGCACCTGTTCGGCTCGCCGACCTATGCCTATGACAAGGAGGCCAAGACCATGCGCTGCGGCCAGGCGGTGGTGAAGGATATCGAGGGCCAGGAATACGGCCCCGACACCAAGCTCAGCGATTGGTAGACGCTGAAATCGCGGCGAGATGTCCGCGGGACAGCGCCCCCCTCTGTCCTGCCGGACATCTCCCCCACGCGGGGGGAGATCGGCCATCATCCCGGGCTTCGCCAAATCTCAATGTTAGAAAGAGGGCGCGGTCGGCGAAGCTGCCAATCTCCCCCCAAGTGGGGGAGATGTCCGGCAGGACAGAGGGGGGCGCGAAGGAATGAGACGTCGGACTGTTGCGTAACCTCAGCCGATCGGCACCCCCTACTCCGCCGCTTCTTCGATCTTCTCCATGTCGTCGTCCGACAGGCCGAAATGGTGGCCGATCTCGTGGATCAGCACATGGGTGACGATGTCGCCCAGCGTTTCCTCGTTCTCGGCCCAATAGTCGAGGATGGCGCGGCGATAGAGCGTGATGCGGTTCGGCCCCTCGCCGGTCTGCGGGTTCCAGCGCTCGGCGATGCCGCGCCCCTCGAACAGGCCGAGCAGGTCGAAGGGCGTTTCCAGCGAAAGGTCGTCCATGATCTCGTCGGTCGGGAATTCGGCGATCTGAATGACGATCTCGCCGGTCAACTTGCGAAAGTCCTCCGGCAGATGGGCATAGGCCTCCAGCGCCAAGAGCTCAATTTCCTCCATCGTTGGCGAAAGCTGGTCGTGCCAGATGCGTGTTTGGTAGATGCGAGCCATGCTTTGTCCTTTGATCCCGGCATATAGGCTTTCAGGCCGGACTCGGCAAATAGCGGGGCTGCCGCCTTTGCCCCAGGATCATAAGCAGGAATAAATTCAGCGTGTCGTAATTCGCGTACGCGCTAAGGAGGTGGTACCGTGCTGAACAAATTTCGAGCCGATGAGTCGGCGGAAATGGTGGAAGGCGCGTCCTAGAGTTCCGCGACACCTTTCTTGCCCCTCGGGAAGGTTTGGTGGTGGTGATTGAGGTCTACCTAGACGAATCTGGCACTGACCATGACTCGCAAATTCTTTCCGTATCCGCCGTTTGGGCTTCAAAAGAAGACTGGCAGATCTGGACCCTCGATTGGATCGTGGCGAAGGCGCCGATAAAAATTCACCACTCGGTCGATTGCCATAACAGGCATGGGGAGTACGAAGGGTGGACCCGCGAAAAGCGAGATAGACACGTCAAGTGCATCCTGCCGGTAGTCAAAAACCACTACATTCGGGGCATTATCGCCGCCGTCGACAGGCGGAAACTGAGCGAGGTCTTGGCTCACAAACATAGCTTAGCCATCAAGCCGGAAGACATGGTACGCGGCTGGTACTACATCTGCCTGCAATGGGCCCTTCGCAGCACGTGGGAGAAACTCGCATCGGAAGGCCACGATAACATCGCATTCGTCCATGAAGCCAACCAGTACAGCGCGGCGGCGACTGAGGCGTTCCAGCAAGTCCAGCGGCATTTTCCGGGAAAATCGGCGACTTTCAATTTCGGCTCAAAAACCAGGCACCCACCGCTTCAATGCGCAGACGTATTGGCATATGAGGGGAACCATCAAATGAGGAATTTTCGCGGTCCCCTACGAAAACCCCTCCAAGCTATCGACCCTAGCTTCAGCCGCTTTAGCTTTCGCAAATATGACGATGAAGAAGTCGATCAAATCGCCGACTTTACCGCCCAATATTTGAGACGTGTCGCTTCAGAATTGGCTTCAGGCTAGAGTCAAAAGCCGCCCCTTTTTTATGAACCCAGCCTCCCGAGCGGTTTCCTTGAAAAGCTCGGGTTGCTCTTTCTGGGAATAAATTCCCCATGACTCCGCTTGACTCTTCGAGCGGCCTCTGGAATCTATAGGGAACATAACAGGAACAATTGTGAGTGGAAGCTGACCGTCATGGCGACAAGCGCCGTGGCGCGGGAGACTGTTTTTGCCCTGCGCCGCCAGATCGCGAAGATCGAAGGGACCTTGCCCGAGCGCCTGGAGGCGCCGGCCAGTTCGTCGTTTGACGCGGATGTCCCTCGTCAGAGTCTGACACCCTCTCGGCATCCGACACCCGCTCGGAATCTGACCATTGTCCGGCGCGGCCTCGCCGTGGCGCCGCCCGATGCGTTTTTGCGCACCGGCGCCGAGCGCCTCGATGCTGCGCTGAGCGGCGGCCTGCCGAAGGCGGCGGTGAGCGAGTTTCATGGCGCCGCGACCCGCGATGCCGGGGCCGTTGCCGGTTTTGCCTTGTCGCTCGTCAGCCTGATCCTCAGCCAGGGGCCGCGATTGCCGGTGCTGTGGATCGGCACATCCGAGGTTTTCCGCGAGGCCGGCTTTCCCTATGCCAGGGGGCTTCACGCCTTCTTCGGCATCGAGCCGGAGCAATTGCTGTTTTCCGAGGCGCCAAGGCTGCTCGATGCGCTGTGGATCGCCGAGGAGGCTGCCCGGATGACGGCGCTGGCCGCCGTCATCCTCGAAATCCGCGGCAGCCCGCAGCGGCTTGACCTCACCGCGACGCGGCGGCTGCACGCCCGCGCGCAGAGTGCGGGCCGGCCGCTGTTCCTGCTGCGCCAGGCCGGCGAGCCCGAACCGACGGCAGCGCCCGTCCGCCTCATCCTGTCGGCGGCACCGGCGGCAACGCGTAAGACGCTTGCCGGGCCGCTCGCCGGCTCGATCGGCCGATCCGCCTTCACCGTCGCCATCGGCAAGAGCCGCACGGCCTTGCCCGGAAAATTCACACTGGAGTGGAACCCCGATGAACGCATATTCGAAGAAAGACGGGGCGAGCAAGGAAGGTCTCAGGAATGGGCCCCAGAACGGCCAAAGAATCCTATCCCTGTGGTTTCCGCATCTCGCCGCCGAGAGGATCCTGCGGCAGCGTCTGGGGCGGTCCTGGCGTTCCCGGCCGTCGGATCACCTGCCGCTGGTGATCAGTCACCGCGACCGGAACGCCCAGCGCATCGCCGCCCTCGACGAGCGGGCCGAGGCGCTTAATCTGAAGCGCGGCATGGGCATAGCCGACGCACGCGCCATGCATCCCTCGATCGACATCGTGGAGGCCGATCCGGAGGCCGACCGGCGCCTGCTCGAAGGCCTCGCCGACTGGTGCGACCGCTATACCCCGCTGGTGGCGCTTGACGGGACCGACGGCCTCTATCTCGACGTCACCGGCTGCACCCATCTTTTCGGCGGCGAACGCTCGATGCTGGACGATATCCTGTCGCGTTTTTTCCATCAGGGCTTCGATGTCCGCGCCGGGCTTGCCGCCACGCCTGGTGCTGCCTGGGCGGCGGCGCGGTTTGCTGGCGACCGCATCGTGCCCGATGGTGAGGAGGAAGCGCTTCTCGCGCCCTTGCCGCTGGCGGCGCTGCGCATCGACCCGGAGGTACGCGCCAGCCTCGAAAGCGTCGGCCTGCGCACGGCGGGCGCCGTCATGGCGGCACCGCGCGCGCCGCTGGCCCGCCGCTTCGGCGCATCGCTGCTCTTGCGCCTCGACCAGGCGCTTGGCCGCCTCGAGGAGGCCGTGTCGCCGCGCCTGCCGGTGGCACCGCTTTCGGTCGAGCGTCACCTTGCCGAGCCGATCATGCTGACCGAGGACATCGAGCGGCTGACCGGCATGCTGGCGACCACCTTGAAGAGCGACCTCGAGCGTCGCGGCGAGGGCGCAAGGCGGCTGGCGCTGCTGCTTTTCCGCGTCGATGGCGGCGTCAGCCGCATCGCCGTCGGCACCTCGCGGCCTCTGCGCGAGCCGCGGCTGATCCAGAAATTGTTCCACGAAAGGCTTGCCGCGCTCGAACAGGATATCGACGCCGGCTATGGCTTCGATCTTGTGCGCCTTTCGGTGCTGACCGCCGCCGCCTTCGACATGCAGCAGGCCGACCTTGCCGGCGAGACGAGCGACGACGGTGCCGATATCGCGCTTTTTGCCGACCGCATTCGCGCCCGGCTCGGCGAAGGCGCGGTCTTGAAGACGGTCGCCGTCGAGAGCCATTTGCCGGAGCGCGCCGTCGCCACCCTTCCCTTCACGGAGGCGCCGCAGAGAAGCTCGCCGCCGAAGCAGCCGGACAAGGCGAAGGACGCTCCCACGACCGTCTTCCAGCCGGAACGGCCGATCCGGCTTTTCCGTTCGCCCGAGCCGATCGAGGTGCCGGCCACCGAAATGCCGGAAGGCCCGCCTTTGAACTTCCGCTGGCGGCGCGCGCTCTATCGGGTCGCGCGCGCCGAAGGGCCGGAGCGCATCGCGCCGGAATGGTGGCGAGGGGCGGCGGGACGAGAAGATGCCCCGACCCGGGATTATTTCCGCATCGAGGATGCCGACGGCCGCCGTTACTGGCTCTATCGCCAGGGCCTTTACGGCGCCTCGCAGCCCTCGCCGCGCTGGTTCATGCATGGGATCTTCGCATGAATGCGCTGACGGCCAACCCCTATGCCGAATTCGGCATCCAGTCGAACTTCTCGTTTCTGCGCGGTGCCTCGAAACCGGAGGAGCTGGTGGTCGCGGCAAAATTCCTGGGGTTTTCGGCGATCGGTCTCGCCGACCGCAACACGGTGGCGGGCGTGGTGCGCGCCTGGCAGCAGGCCAAGGTGGAGGGTGTTTCCTATCATCCCGGCTGCCGCCTGGTTTTTTGCGACGGCACGCCGGACATCCTCGCCTACCCGCAGGATCGCAAGGGTTGGGGTCATCTCTGCCGCATGCTGACGCGGGCCAATCTGCGAGACGAGAACGAAAAAGGGGCGACGCTCCTCAAACAGAACGATCTTCTCGAATGGGGCGATCTCCTGTCGCTCGCCATACTGCCGGATGTGTCGGCGGACGCGGAAACCAGCCTCGCACTCCTTAGCCGGCTCAAGGATCGTTTCGGTGAAAACCTGCGGCTTGCGGTTTCGCCGGATTACCGCGGCAACGACCGCTTCCGTATCGAGCAGGCGGCGGCGATGGCGGAGCTGGCCGGCATCCCGTTGATGGCGACCAACGATGTTCTCTACCATACGTCGGAACGGCGCCCGCTGCAGGACGTGCTGACGGCGATCCGCCTCAATGTGCCCGTCGCCGAGGTGGGGCTGGAGTTGGCGGCCAATGCCGAGCGTCACTTAAAGCCGCCGCTGGAGATGGCACGGCTTTTCCGCAGGCATCCGCAAGCGCTGGCGGAAACGCTGCGTTTTGCCGGCGAGCTGACCTTCTCGCTCAGTGACCTGCAATACAACTATCCCGACGAGCCGACGGAATCGGGTCTTGGGCCGCAGGCCGAACTGGAAAGGCTGGCCAAGGAGGGAGCCGCCATCCGCTACCCCTCGGGCGTGCCCGCTTTTGTGACGCAGCGCATCGAGGAGGAGCTCGCTCTGATCGAGCGTCTGAACTACGCGCGCTATTTCCTGACTGTCCACGACATCGTCAAATTCGCCCGCAGCCAGAACATTCTCTGCCAGGGGCGCGGCTCTGCCGCCAACTCGATCGTCTGCTTCTGCATTGGCATCACCGAAGTCGGCCCGGACAAGATCGAAACGCTTTTCGAACGCTTCATTTCCGAGGAAAGAAACGAGCCGCCCGACATCGACGTCGATTTCGAGCATGAAAAGCGCGAGGAGGTCATCCAGTACATCTATTCCAAATACAGCACCAAGCGCACCGCGCTGGCCGCCGCCGTCGTCAGCTACCGGGGCCGCTCGGCGATGCGCGAAGTGGCCAAGGCGATGGGCCTGTCGGACGACGTCCGGGGCGCGCTGTCCAGTTCGATCTGGGGCTGGTCGACCTCGGAGCTCGGCGAAAAGGAGACAAAGGCCGGCGGCCTCGATCAGACCGATCCATCGACAAGGCATGTGATCGAATGCGCCAACGAGATCATGGGCTTTCCCCGTCATTTGTCGCAGCATGTCGGCGGTTTCGTCATCACCCGCGACCGGCTCGACGAGATCGTGCCCATCGTCAAGACGGCGATGGACGAGCGCAAGATGGTCGAGTGGGACAAGGACGATCTCGACGCGGTGAAAATCCTTAAAGTGGACGTGCTGGCGCTCGGCATGCTGACCTGCCTGCAGCGCGCCTTCACGCTGCTCCAGGATCATTACCCGCAGGCGCGAGACGCGTATGGCCGGCCCTATGTGCTGGCCACGCTGCCTGCCGAGGACAGGCACGTCTACGACATGATCTGCCGTGCCGACACGATCGGCGTCTTCCAGATCGAATCGCGCGCGCAGATGTCGATGCTGCCGCGGCTGCGGCCGAAAAGCTTTTACGACCTCGTCATCGAGGTGGCGATCGTGCGGCCCGGCCCGATCCAAGGCGACATGGTCCACCCTTATCTGCGCCGCCGGCAAGGCAAGGAAAAACCCGAATATCCCAAGCCGGAACTGGAAAAAATACTCGGCAGGACGCTGGGCGTGCCGCTGTTCCAGGAGCAGGCGATGAAGATCGCCATCGTTGCTGGCGGCTTCAGGCCGGGCGAGGCCGATGAACTGCGCCGCGCCATGGCGACATTCAAGCGCACCGGCACGATCGGCAATTACCGCAAGAGAATGGTCGACGGCATGGTCGCCAAGGGCTACGAAAAAGACTTCGCCGAGCGCTGCTTCAAGCAGATCGAGGGTTTTGGCGAATACGGCTTTCCCGAGAGCCACGCCGCCTCCTTCGCCCTGCTGGTCTATGCCTCCTGCTGGTTCAAGACCTTCTATCCCGACCTGTTCTGCGCCGCGATCCTGAATTCCCAGCCGATGGGGTTTTACCAGCCGGCCCAGCTTGTCCGCGACGCGCATGACCACGGCGTCGAGATCCGCGAGGTCGACGTCAATTTTTCCGGCTGGGATTGCGCCTTGGAGAAATCGCCTTTCGATCCGGATCGTATCCTTGACCGCCATGCCCAGATGCGCGGCGTCATCCGGACCAGCCGTGCCGTCCGGCTCGGCTTTCGCCAGGTCAAGGGCCTGTCGAAGGAGCGCATGGAAGCGTTTGTGTCGAGGCGCGGCGCCGGCTATGCATCCGTACGCGACGTCTGGCTGCGCTCGGGCCTCAACGTCGACGAGATCGAAAAACTGGCGCAGGCCGACGCTTTCCGGTCGCTTGGATTGAACCGTCGCGACGCTCTATGGGCGGTCCGCGCGCTCGACGGCAAGAGTGCCGCCGAAAAGCTGCCGCTGTTCGACCAGCCGGCGATCCGCTTTCGCGACCTCGAGCCCCAAACCAGGCTCCCGACAATGCCGCTCGGCGAGCACGTCGTCCACGACTACCGCTCGCTTGGCCTGTCGCTGAAGGCGCACCCGGTCGCCTTCCTGCGTCAAAGGCTGGATCGTTCCGGCGTCACGCCCAATGTGCGGCTCGGCCAGGTGCGGGACGGCCGGCGCGTTTCGGTCGCCGGCCTCGTGCTGGTGCGGCAGCGGCCGGGCAATGGCAAGGCGATTTTCCTGACGCTGGAAGACGAGAATGCGGTCGCCAACATCATTTTCTGGGAAAGGACTTTTGACCGCTTCCGCCCCATCGTCATGGGCGCGCGTCTCATCCGCGTCACCGGCAAGCTGCAATCGGAATCGGACGTCATCCATATCGTCGCCGAGAAGGTCGAGGATCTGACGCCGTGGCTGTCGGTGCTGCTTGAGCAGGCAAGGCCTGCGGACAGACCGTCGAGCAGTGCAGACGAGGCTCAGCCTGGCAGCATCGCGCAAACGGAACTAATGGGAAAGGCAGAGAAGGTCATGCCCAAAGGGCGCAATTTTCAATAGAGGCGCGAAAGATCGCGACGGAGCGGCTCTGAACCGCAGCACTCAGGGCGTTCCACCCAGGCGCGGCGGCGGTGGCATGGCATCATCTATGGTGATGACACGCGCTTCCGATGGCAGCATGATCGGAATGCCGTCCCGCACCGGATAGGCAAGCTTTGCCACCCGCGAGATAAGCTCGCCGCGCTCCGGATCCCAGGCAAGCGGCCCCTTGGTCAGCGGGCAGGCCAAGAGTTCCAGCAGCTTGGGGTCGACAGTCCTGTTCCCGTCACGTCCATCCGCCATTTGGTTTGTCCTTCCACAGGGCAATCGGGTTAAGGTTTCGAGCGCGAACTTCCTTCTCCCCTTGTGGGAGAAGGTGGCCGAGCGAAGCTCGGTCGGATGAGGGGTGTTCCAGCTTGGCACCGACGACACTCCGTCCAGCACCCCTCAACCGTCTTGGCGTTGCGCGCCAATCCACCTTCTCCCACAAGGGGAGAAGGCAAGAACCTACTGCAAACTCGAACCGAAATCCTCATTGTCGCGCGCCAGCGCCATTTCGGTGATGGCGATCAGGGTCTCGGCGCGTGTCTTCAGATCGGCCGCTTCGAGCAGCGCCTGTTTCTCGGCCGGCCCGTAGGGCGCCATCATCGACAGTGCGTTGACCAGCATGGCGTTTTCGGCGCGGCTGACGCTTTCCCAGTCGGCCTCCAGATCGTTAGCCTGCAGATAGGCGCGAAACGCTTTGAGCAGCGCCGGCCGGTCGATCTCGGCGTCTGCCTGCTCCTCGTCGAGATCGGCGAGAAAGGGTGCCAACCGGCACTGCCGGAACGGTGTTTTGACCGTGAGCTCCTGGACAATACGGAACCGGCACACGCCCTGCAGCGAAATCAGGTAACGGCCGTCGCCGCTCTCGGACAGCGCAATGATGCGCCCGGCGCAGCCGACATTGCAGAGCTCCGGCTCGCCGTTGGGACGCAGCGCACCGTCAAGGCTGGGCTGGATCATGCCGATCAGCCGCGGCCCGGCGATCGCCTCGTCGACCATCTGCAGATAGCGCGGCTCGAAGATGTTGAGCGGCATGCGGCCTCCCGGCAGCAGCAATGCGCCCTCAAGCGGAAAGATCGGCATGGTCGACGGTAAGTCCGCAGCGAGCCGGTAATGCGCGTTTCCCGCCTGCACCTCAATCCTCCGATCGCTTTGTCAGGAAGCGCACCAAATCCGTCTCCTCCCGGCCGGCACAAGGCGCAACACCGGAAACCTGAAATCGAACGCCGTCCGAAAACCTAATCTGGCGCAGCCGCGGCCCACCGCAAGCCCGCGCGACAAAACAGTCTGCGCCGGCTCAGGAAAACAGCAGCGACGACAGTTTGCGCCGTGCCGACAGCGTTGCTTCGTCGGTCATGCCCCATGCCTCGAAGAGCTGCAGCAACTGGGTTCTGGCGCCGTCGTCGTTCCACGAGCGGTCGGCCTTGATGATCGCCAGCAGATTGTCGGCCGCCGCCATGCGATCACCCTTGGCGTTCTGGATCATGGCAAGCTCGAACCGTGCCTGGTGATCCCCGGGATTTTCGGCCAGCCGCCGTTCCAGTTCCGCCGGATTGCCGAGCACTGCTGCTTGCGCGGCGAGCGCCATCTTGGCCCGCAGCGCGGCGAGCTGGGGCGCATCCTTCTTTGCTTCCGGCGCCCGCGCCAGCACCGCCTCGGCACCTTCGGCATCGCCGGCCTCGAACAGCAGATCGCCCAAGCCAGCGATCGCCTCGATCGTCTCCGGCGCCTGTTCCAGGATGGCATCGTAAATGTCGGCCGCCGTCTGCACGTCCCCGGCGTCGCGCGCTTCGGCGGCCGCGGCCAGCGCCTCGGCCACTTGCGGCGCGCCACCGTTCTTGCCGCCGACCTTCTGGATGAATTGCGTGATCTGGCTCTCGGGAATGGCGCCCATGAAGCCGTCGACCGGCTGGCCGTCCTTGAAGGCAATGACCGCCGGGATCGACTGGATGCCAAGCTGGCCGGCGATCGATGGATGGTCGTCGATATTCATCTTGACCAGCTTGACCTTGCCACCGGCGGCTTTCACCGCCTTCTCCAGCAGCGGCGTCAATTGCTTGCAAGGGCCGCACCACGGCGCCCAGAAATCGACCAGCACCGGCTGGTGACGCGATTCCTGGATCACGTCGGCGGCAAATCCAGCGGTCGTTGTGTCCTTGATGACGTCGGCCGGCGCCTCAGCAAGCGCGACCTTCTCACGCGCGGCATCGGTGCCGCCATATTGCACGGTGGTGGCATACCGGCCGCCATTGCTGCCAAATGGGCCGCCAAAGGGGTTGCTATCACTCATCTCGTCGCCTTTCGGTCGCGCCGCCGGCCAAGGGACGGGCGCAACATCCTTCTTTAGAACCCGGTTTCAGTCACCCATGTGGCGATCATGCCGAGACTTTCAAGATAACAGCATCATGTCCGGTTGCCTCGACGAATTTGACCAGGTCCGCGGCAGCGATGGAAGTCGTCGCTTCGTTGGTCAGCGGGTGGGCATTGACCACCGCATGGCTCATCAGCTCCTCGTCCAACACGACCTTGATCCTTCGCTCGGTGTCGTTGATCAGCCCGAACACCGTGACCGCGCCCGGGACGACGCCGAGAAGCTCCATCAGCATCTCCGGCCGGCCGAAAGACACGCGCCCGGCAGCGCCGATCAGATGGTGGATATGCTTGAGATCGACCACCGCCTCCTCGCCGACGCTGACCAGGAAGAAATTGTCCTTCTTGTCCTTGAGGAACAGGTTCTTGGTATGGCCGCCGGCAATCTCGCCGCGCAGCGCCTGCGAATCGGCGACCGTGAACAGCGGCGGATGCCGCCGCGTCGATACCTCGATCCCGAGTCCGGCAAGAAAGGCGAAAAGTTCGGCTTCGGTCTTCGGCATCGGTCTTTCTTCTGATGGCCCGCTTTCAACGGCTTGTTCGGCTAACGCCGTTTACGGCCAATGATGCGGCCAAGACAAGCCCGTCGCGCAACGCGGGGGCGATTGCCTTGCGACGTCTCGCAGGAGGCTTGTTCGCATTGCCGACGAAGCAAAAAGCCTGCGAATTCCCTGTTGCAATCGCCGCGCTCTTCAGCCATATAGGCGCGGCTTGCGGCCCAAAGCCGCGCGAGCGGGTGTAGCTCAGGGGTAGAGCACAACCTTGCCAAGGTTGGGGTCGAGCGTTCGAATCGCTTCACCCGCTCCAGTTTCCTTGAGGGGAACCAAGCGATTAAGAGGCGCCTTTCGGGGCGCCTTTTGCTTACATGGCGAAAAGAGTGTCCCTGCCATGGGCGATGCGCGGAAAGCCGCACTGTGACCAGCAGGTGTCGCAGCTTTTCTATTCCGTTGTGCTAGCTTTTTTTCTGCGCCGAATAGTGTGCGACTGCGCGACGGCCATTTTCAACTCGGGCGTGATCTCCAACGGTGCATTCTCTGCCCCATGTTGGTTCTGTAGCCCCTGGACCTGGACGGTCGGCAATGGGAGTTCGATTCCCTGCTCCTTGAAGACCTGGCGGAGGCGTACATAGAATTTGCGTTTCATACCGAAGGCGCCTCCCGGCTTGGTTGTGGCCTTGACCCTCAATACGATGCCGTATTCGCCGAACTCCTGTACGCCCTGCATCTTGATCGGGTCGAGCACCCAGTGTTTGAACTCGGGATCTTCCGCCAGTTCGAGGCCGATCCGCTTGATCAGCTTGCGAGCGAAGTCGATATCAGTGTCATAACCAACGGTGATGTTGAATTTGTCGATAACCCAGTCACGGCTCTGGTTCTGGACTGCCCCGAGTTCACCGAAAGGTATCGTGAACAGCGGACCACGATGGTGGCGCAGCTTCACCGAGCGCAGCGAAAAGCTTTCCACAGTACCCTTGTAATTGCCCGATGAAATGTATTCGCCAACACGGAACGCATCATCGAGCAGAAAAAACACGCCTGAAATGACGTCCTTGACAATGGTTTGTGCCCCAAAGCCCACGGCGACGCCGACGACGCCAGCGCCGGCGATCAATGGGCCGATCTGGATACCCAGCGAGGCGAGCATCATAAGCACCGCCATCACGATGATCGATGCGAGCAGAATATTCTGGAGGATCGGCAAGAGCGTGTGCAGCCGCGCCTGCTGCGGATCGAGGATCGGGACGTCCTCGTCGCTGATCACAGGGTGCGGTGTTTCGATGCCCAGCTTTCGTTCGATCAAAGCTTTGATGATCGACCAGCCGAAGTCGGCGGCGAGGGCAATGACTACGACATTGATCAAGCCGCGCAATATGAACGTCGTCGTCGTATCGCTGTCCCGCATGGATTGCATGTCCAGACCCCAGACACGTGCGAGAAGGTAAGCCGCCGCCAGGATGAAAATCATTCGGATTCCGCGATCGATGACAGCGATCGTCACCGCCGGGATCGTGGGCCGGCCGACATCTTCCGAACCTGGCCGCAGAACGAAATTAACCCCGCGCTGCGTCACCACGATTGCCAAAGGCAGGAAGAATGCGGCGAAGGTGAACCAGAAGTATGTATAAAGGCCGGCGATACGCTGCAGGAACAGGACGACGAAATAAGCAGTCAATAGCCATGTCGCTTCCGTGTGACCGATGTGGCGCGCACCGTCTCGCTGCGTTCTTGGCCGACGCCAAATGGCGAGCAGCAGGAGCAACAGCAGCACGAAATCGGCGCCCAGTGACAGGACCATCATTCCGTCCTGATCGATGCCGAGACCTGGCAAGAGGATAAACGCGGCGCCGAAGAAGGCGAGGACGCCGACGATCCGGGGTAGCCAGTAGGACCAATGGTCAGCCGCTTCGTTGGTGATCGGCAAAGCACGAACCTCGACGGCGTTCTCGACGTTCATGAAGGAAGGGACGAGCATGGCCATGACGTACATGCGCACACCCCATGTAACGACTGCCGCCATCAGAAATGTCAGTACAATCTCGCGGATAAGCATCGGCCAGTCGAACAACATGAACGCGCCGGCGCTGCCCAGTGCGAAAGAGACTATCAGGATGCTGGAATAAAGCAGGCGGCCACCAATCTTCTTGGCTCGCCCAACAGGCGTATCCTTCGGTTGCGCGATAATCCAAAGACGAAATGGACGGGTGAGCTTGAATGTTGCCCAAGTGAGTGCCAGGCCGGCAGCGATGAACATTGCAATCAGCACAAATACGCCGGCAGGCCCCTTGCTGGACATATCCTCCATCGTCTCTGCCCGAACGCGCGCGAACTGGCCTGGCAGCAAGGGCAAAGTTCGCACGATTCTTTCGATATGATGCCTGATCCCATCGAGCGTCGAGGATGCCATCGTATTCATCTGGCCTGGTGCGGCCACGGCGCCGGACGATGCGTCGGTCGGCGAAGCCCCTCTCTCGGCGGGCGCTCCCGTTGACCCGGCGTCCTGATTTCGCTGTTCGGCCACCCAGGCCTTCACTGACGGATCGTCGAGAAGCTCGAACAGCTGGTTGACCTTTTCAGGCGGGATGGTCGCCGGCGCTTGCGCCTGTGCCGGACCGGCCAACATGAGGGCGATCCCAAAGACGAGCGGCCTGGCAATCAGGGCAAACATCGCCGTCAGGTCTCCGAGACGCCGTGCCGGGCGCGCCAGGTTCCTGGCTCCCAATCGTCGAGTCATGAGTGGCATCGTGCTGTTAACCTTCCGGTCAGATCGGCGAGTAACGACATCTATGTCCGTTGTTGCCCTACCTTGAAGAAACCGATGTTGCGGTGCAAGATGTCATCGTTCCGAGCCAGACCGTTGCGCCGGGTACTTGGCGGTGTTTATTTAGCCGCGGGGGCAGGGCATTCCGACCTCGGCCCAGGCCTCCGGCCGTTCTATGAACTGGGCATCGACGTTAAATCTCAGGAACTGATTTCGTGAGTTGACCAGGACAGACCTTTGGCGGTCGCTCGGTGGTCAACTGCTTCGCGCACCGCTGCGGACATTCGAAACCATGATGTTGCTTGAGATGCAATGCGCTTCCGGGTCGGCACTGCCATGCGGCAAATCAGGCCGGGAGCCGCCACATTCGCACACGACCTGTACCACGCAATTCCGTTTCCTTGAGTGGGTCGCAAGCAAAATTTGGTCCAAGCAGTTGATGAGTTGCATCCGAAATACGGATTTCATCGGGCTCCGCGGACGTTTGGATACGTGCGGCGAGATTAACGGTGTCGCCCCATAGGTCATAGGCAAACCGCCTTTTGCCTATGACGCCCGCCACGATTGGTCCTGAGTGAATTCCAATTCTGAGTCTTATCGGTTCTCCTGCGAAGCGTTCGAGCTTAACCGCCTTCCGCAGTTCAAGCGCATAGTGCGCAAGGGCTTCCGCATGATCGGATCGCGCGGCGGGCAGGCCAGCGACCACCATCACACAATCGCCGATTGTTTTGATCTTTTCGCAGCCGTATCGCTCCGAGAGCAGATCCGCCGCTTTGAAGAAGTAATTTAAAATAGCGAGCGTCGTCACGGCTCCGACGTTCCGCGCTCGTTCCGTAAAACCGACGATGTCGGCAAAAAGCACACTCACCTCTGCGTAGTTGTCTGCAATTTCTTCGTGCGCTTTTAGCCGCTCCGCGATAGACGCCGGAAGAATGTTGAGGAGCAGGGCTTCGGCGCGCTGGTATTCACGCGACAATCCCTCTTGGCTCGCCCTCAACGCCTCGTTCATCGATTGTAATTTCTCGTTGAGTTGACGCTCCCTCTCTTGCAGGAGCGTCATTTCATAAGCCTTCTGTTGAAGTCGCTGCCTATTGTCGCGTTCGGCAGTGGCGTCAAGAAAGAGCAGCCACACGCAGGCATTGTCAGCAAAAAGATGGAGGTCCGCGACACGCCCGCTGGGCAGTTCGACCATGGCCATATCATATGGAAGCTCCGGGCAGGGCAGCAAACCTTCCATGAATTCAAGCTGCTCGGCAACAGGCTTACCTATGCGAACTGATGAGAGTCCGTAATGTTTAACGTTACCGCCCTTCGCAGCTATGCAAAGCTGGGCGTCGATTTTCAGATATGCGACCGAGCGCTCGTTGTAGAAGAAATCGTAAATCCAGCTTCTAACTTCTCTTGGCAAGACATGCATGGTTTATTTGCTGACCATCGAAGCAAGTTGACGAAAAGCATCATCAACATGTTCACCCGAAAGCGCACTTGTTAGATAGATTTGCCATCCAAGTTGCCTCAGTTCGTCAATTTCACTATCCGATATTGCCCACCGATCGGCCAGATCGGATTTGTTGAACAGCAATACAAACGGCATAGCGCCGAATTCAGCCTCGGCCCGCTCGCGCAACGTGAGCGCCACGGCAAGAGTAGCAGCGCGTGTTCCATCGACGACAAGCACGAGCCCACTCGCACCTCGCACATAGCTGACGCGGAATGAGCCGATATCGTCTTCGCCGGCCAAATCCCACAAAATCAGATCCACGGTTTTGTCCGGGAATGCGACACTCTTCTTGTCGATTTTCACTCCCACCGTGGTCAAGTAGGTTTCTGAAAAGATGCTTTGCACAAACCTGCGAACCAGACTGGTCTTTCCGACAGCGAACCCGCCCAACATGCAGATCTTCTTTTGCAATATCCTGGGCTCCGCCTAGTGGAAGTTTACCGTAACCGAAACTCTGCGGTTGGCGGAGTTCCCGGTTCGGCTATTTTCAATCTCCGCTGGCTCAAAGGTGCCCGCGCCGCGAACCAAGAGCAACTCCGGATCGACGCCGCGCTTCTTGAGAAGCGCACGAACTGTTTCCGCGCGCGCGGCGCTGATCGACAACTTGGCCGTTTCACGGCCCGTCTCGTCCGAATGGCCGGTCAACATGAACTGTGCTGTTACGCCTGCCTTGCGGGCGGCCTTGGCCAATTCCTTCAACTGATTCGCCAATTTGTCGAGAACCGGCAGTTGCTCCGGTCCCGGTACAGCCTTGCCAGAATCGAACAAAATGTCGACCGCTTGAATAGCCCCCCTCAAATGCGTGAGTTGCGGAGGGGTCAACTCACGCAGCTCGGAGATTTCTAGAGAGAGTCCGTCCGCGGACAGCTGTTGGGCGGCGACCCGCGCCCGATCTATCCAGGCGGCAGGAGCTTCACCCTGGGCAACGATGCGATCCTTGATGATCGAAAGCCGTACTGAATCCGGCGGAGTCAGCGACGCCATCAGCCGCTTCACCACGAACTTCGGATCAAGGCTTTGATAGAATTGCCACTGTGAATGAACGCGAGCAGGATCGACCCCTGTTCCGGACAGCAGAGCCTTCGGGTCGGCGGCCTGCGGGTCTCTCAGGCCGGAAATATAGAAATGTCCGCCCCTCGCCGTTTGTTGGGCGACGATGATTCCCGCTTGGGCCTCCAGTCGCGACACATAAGTCTGCCAGTGCTCCGCCGCGCGTGCTTCGGGGCTCACATCACGAACCTTGGAGATGTCGAATTCCGGTCCGCCTGCCGAAAGCTGTCGGGCCGCTGCGCGTGCGCGATCTATCCAGGTGTCGGGAGCCTCACCCTCGGCAACGATGCGATCATTGACGATCGAAAGTCGTACTGAATCCGGCGGAACCAGCGACACCATCAGCCGCTTCAGGACGAACTTCGGATCAAGGCTCTGATAGAATTGCCACTGCGAATGAACGCGGGCGGGATCGACCTGCGTTCCGGACAGCAGAGCCTGCGGGTCGGCGGCAAGCGGGTCTCTCAGGCCGGAAATATAGAAATGTCCGCCCCTCACCGTTTGTTGGGCGACGATGATTCCCGCTTGGGCCTCCAGTCGCGACACATAGGCCTGCCAGCGCTCCGCCGCGCGTGCTTCGGGGCTCACGTCACGAACCTTGGAGATATCGAATTCCGGTCCGCCTGCCGAAAGTTGTTGGGCCGCTGCGCGCGCCCGATCTATCCAGGTGTCGGGAGCCTCCCCCTCGGCAACGATGCGATCATTGACGATCGAAAGTCGTACTGAATCCGGCGGAACCAGCGACGCCGTTAGCCGCTTCAACACGAACTCCGGATCAAGACTCTGATAGAATTGCCACTGCGAATGAACGCGAGCGGGATCGACCTGCGTTCCGGCCAACAGAGCCTGCGGGTCGGCGGCAAGCGGGTCTCTCAGGCCGGCAATATAGAATTGGCCATCGCGCACCTTTTGTTCGGCAACGATGATGCCCGGCTGGGTCCCCAGTCGCGACACATAGGCCTGCCAGCGCTGCCCGGATTGCCAGGAAAGAAAGAACCAACCGCCTGCCGGAATCAAAACCAGCAGGACTGCAGCCACGACCAGCCACGGAAATCCCTGGTTTGATTCCTCCTGCTTCAGTTCAACACAGGTCTGCAACTGCGTCTCTACGCCGGCCAACTGCGAACTGTCGCCGTCAAACTGCTCTAGAGCCTGTGAGCATTCATCATGGATGCCAAGCAATACATCGCGAATTATTTCATGTAATTCCTCCGGCGGATTTCCCCGGATCACCGCAACCAAGGTCGCAAACGGTCCAACTTCCGACCAGAGACGAAGCTCCCCGAAACGAATGGTGTCCAGGCCGCTCTGTTCTTTCTCGTTAAATGAGTCTTTTACAAAATCTTGAATTGCACTAAGCATAGAAGAAATGAGTTGAGGATCTTCGCTAGTTGCATTATCGGCAGTTACATGCGCTATCAAAAGCCCGGAATTGCGATTGATTAGAAAGACGTGTTCTACACGATAGACAAGAGAATGCTTAAGAACAACTTCTGAGAAGCTTGCTCCTGTTCTCCAGGCTTCAAGTCTCCACTTGAGCCCATGCCAGGTAAATATATGTCTTAAAGTTTCATTCAGCGATTGAAAGGTCTGGTCGATCTTTTCGCCGATCGACTTGCGAATAGCCGGCAGAAACACCGGGTACAATATATCCGTCAGCGTACGCGGGCTCTTCTGGATGGACCGTTGCACGGCCCTCTCGACAGCTGGCGCAAGGGCCTCTCCGAGTTGCGCATGAGGCGCACGTGCGGCTGCACTGGGGAGAACGCTCCCCACTGCAGCCGCAAGCTGCTCGGGTTCGTCGAGCAGGTGCGTAACTCGTGAAAGCTCCGAAATTTCGCGGCCGACCAGCAACTGGCGCAGCGTTTCCATGCGAGGGTCGGCGGTTGGGATTCCGTCGAGACGCGCACGATAGTCCGGATCAACGTTCCGGGCAATTTCGATCAAAAGGCGAGCCAGAGCCTCGCGATCAATCTCTGTATCGTTCGAAGCTGCTCTTTGAGGGAGGCTGATTGGGTCGACAGTCGACGTCAAGTTCCGATCAACTCACTTTCCAGGTACGCTCCGAGTTGTTCTTGCTGCCGACGGGATCCTGATTTAGACATTTTGCAACCTCGACAAACAGGCCAGCCAAAAGATTTCTGTCGGTCTTGACATTGCCAAGATCGGAAAACATTTTCTCCATCAGCATCTGAATGCTTTCATTCTTTTGCTTGATTTCCTCACGCAGCAAATGATCGTTTCGATTTATCCGGTCCGCAACTTCCCGCTCAAGCTCGCTCAACTGATCCGACAACGCGCGCACCTGCTTTTCGAGCGCCTGATTTTGCTCGCGAAGATTCCGGTCAATCTCCTTGTCGGCGTCGGCTCGCGCGTCTTTTTCGTTCCGCAATTGCGCCGCAAGCGAGTCGACCTGCTTCTTTGCATTTGACTCGTACATTTCAAGATTGCGCTTGGCCTCGGATTCGACATCCTTGAAGCGCTGCAAGACCCGTTCTTCAAGCTTGGAAAAGCGGCGGTCATAGTCCTGCATCTGGTTGCCGAACAGCAGATCACGTATCTTGTCGACACCTACAGCGTCGCCGGGGGCCCCGCTCTCGCGAGCCTGGCCCGCCATGAAGGTCAGCCCGCTTCCGTCTGCATTACTTATCAGATTTGCGTCCGCTTTATTTGCTGAAGAAGCGGTATTCGAAGATTCCTTGGCCATCTTTATGCCCCCTTCTTTGAACAATTGCCACAGTGCACCACTCAGAAACCAGCAAGCATGCCAGCAAAATACCCGGCTCGCAAGCCGGAATCTTCTTGGCTTAAGCCAATTCGTGCCTCCCTTTTACATCTCTTGGACTAGCAGCAAATGCACGAGTTCCGATTGATGTCGCTCTCGCATCTCTTTGTGATAGCAGCCATAACCGGCTAATCTAATCGATCATTGGACGCAATCTACTATCGAAATGAGTAATACAATGTCAGGCTATAGCTACTGGAGCGCAATTAAGTAGCGCAGATTTATTAGAAGTGTCTAAAGTAGCTGGTCTGGCGGTGCACGTACCGTCTCGCACCCGACTGTATACTGCGACGATCAGCTTCCGATGCGGGCCCAACGGTAGAAGGAAGGTCTTCTTTCGCACGGAGAATGGCTGTTCGAGAATGCACCTCGGAATCGAGGCGTTTCGGTCGATAGGAGGGGAGCGACAGTCCCAATAACTGCAGTCATTCACACCAAAGCTTCAGTGGGCGGCATTTGTTGCGCCCCCAATTGCAAAAGACGTCAGGTTGCCATAGCTATTGCACTCATACGGTGCCCGGGACCGCCGCCTGTGGTCATGGCGCCGACTCCGGGGATCGACATGAGTATGCGGCATGCTTGGCTTTGACGTGCATCTGCGACAGCTGGCGCCCAAGCTCGGCGGCACGGATGCGAATGCTGTGCCAGGCTTCCAACTTCGGTAGCACGACAGGAGCAAGCTCGCTCTGCAGCCAAATGGCGGCGTCGCGGCGGCTCGGAAGAGTTCGCAGGAGACTGTTTGGACGCAGCGTCCCTGAGGACCGTTTCCTTTGGCAGGAAATCGCCGGCTATGTTTCGGGACTCTTGTTCTACCTTCGAACCAACGCGCGGGTTACACGGCGTGGCGCATAATCCCTTGGTTTCAATCGTGGTTCCTGCGCACAACGCGGAGGTAACGCTGGCGCGCGCACTCGATTGCCTTCTCGATCAGGAAATAGTGGATTGGGAGGCGATCATCGTCGACGACGCCTCCACGGACCGCACCCCCGCGATCATCGCCGGTTATGTGGAGCACGATGCCCGGTTTCGGACGTTGAGCTCTTGCGCGTATAGCGCCGCCGGCGCGCGCAATATCGGGATGTCGACAGCGCGCGGCCACTGGCTCATGTTTCTGGATGCGGACGATTGGGTGGATGCCAGCTTCCTTGCCAAAATGCTGGCCGCACTGAAATCCGCTCCCGATGCAGTGGCTGCCTATTGCGGTTCCCGACGCGTGATGCCCGATGGCGAACTCACGGCGTCGAGCATCGCGACGGAGGTTGCGATCCAGCCCTTCGAAACATTCGCCCGCCGGTGTGCCGTCCGCACTCACGCGCTGCTGGTCGATCGGGAGATAATTGTCGAGTTGGGCGGTTTCGACGTGTCGCTGCGCACCTGCGAGGACTGGGATCTGTGGCAGCGCCTCGCACGTCTAGGCAAAAATTGGGTGATGGTCGACGAGCCGCTCGCTTTTTATCGGGTCAGCCCCAACTCGCTCAGCCGCAATTCGACGCAGGTGCTGGCAGATGCGGAAATCGTGATCGCCCGCGGCTTTTCCGCCGATCCCAGGGTCAAACACCCGGCATCGGCTCACGCCAATGGAGCGACCGACGCGAACGGCCACACCGCTTCAGAAGCACTCGCGTGGTTCGCGTTGTGGAACGCCGCATCGGATTGCGGCTGCGGCTCGCGCTCGATCAACCCGCAGTCCCTGCGCACGCTCCCGGCAGGACGTAAGTGGGCGCGTGAGATCGCCAAGGTGGCCGTCGATGGCCTTATGGTAGGAAGCCTGTCGGTGCCAGCGCAATTGGCTGCCAGGTGGGACAGGTTCGGCGGCTCCCTCACCGAGTTGATCATCGAACTCGGCAAGGTCTGGAATAATCCCGACGCGGCTCGCCGCGTGCAGTATCACCTTGAGCAAATGCTGCTCGATGTCGACGATCTTGCCGCGCCGCGCAGGCTGGCGCGGACACTTGGAATTCGTGTCGACGCGCGAAATCCGGCCTCGATCGAAGTACCGGAAGGAATCGATCAAATCTATGCCCATCTGATAATGGATGGCCAGATCGAGGCTCTCGTGCAGTTCGGCGTACTCGGGAGAGTGACAAGGCGTCATTGGATTGAATTGATCCTGAATTTCGTGCCCCCTGAGCGGCCTATGCACAGTGCCGCGCGACTTGCGAGGCGATCGCCTGTAGATGCACCGCAAAAGGGCGCCGGTGCCGACAAGTCAAACATGTTTGCAGCCGAGGCATTGTTGTCCATGGCGGGACGCCGGTCTGATCGGGACAGCCATTTCGGCAAACTCGCGGGATTGGCCGCGGAAGCGCAGGCGCTGGTTCGGTCGAGCGCCGAAACTAAAGAGCCTTTTACAGCGCCGCGCCGTGCACGGGCCGCGGATGGGCGCGACAATGATCGCACATCTTTTTGGAATCGCCATTTCGCGACCGAGGATCCCTGGAACTATGGTTCGCCCTATGAGCAGGAAAAATATGAGCGGCAGCTCGAAATTCTGCCTGCCGGTCCCATCGGACGGGCGCTTGAGCTGGCCTGCGCGGAGGGCCACTTCACGCGGCAGCTGGCGCCGCGCGTGGGCCATTTGACCGCAACTGACATCTCCGCCGTAGCCGTCGGACGGGCGCGCGCGCGATGCAGCGATCAGCCGAATGTTGAGTTCGGCGTACTGGATTTCTCTGCGGACACGCTGCCGGGCGAAATGGATCTGATTGTGTGTTCGGAAGTGCTCTACTACCTGGATGATCTCGCCGATGTGCGGCGCATCGCCAAAAAACTCATTGAGGCGTTGGCGCCTGGCGGCAGTTTCATCAGCGCACACGCATTCGTGCTACGAGACAATGTTGGAAGGACGGGCTTCGACTGGAACACATTCGGTGCACAAGCGATCTCAGAGACGCTGGCAGCGACCGACGGCCTCGTCCTCGAGCAATCGATCCAGACCGAGCTCTATCGCATAGACCGCTTCCGCCGCCTGTCACCAGGCGACGTGGCGACGGAACCGATGGTAGATCATATGCCAATCCGCGCACCCGTTGAAATCGGGGTAGCGCGAAATATCGTCTGGGGCGGGGCGCGGGCCTTGCGCCGCGACGTGGCACGTAGCGAGCGGCGGCAGCGTATCCCCGTCCTCATGTATCACAGCGTCGCCGATGATGGTCCGGCCGCGCTCGCCCGTTTTCGGCTCGCGCCCGCCGCATTCGCCAGCCAAATGGCATGGCTGCGCGCCAATGGCTTTCACGCGATTAGGTCCGAGCAGCTGGAATGGTTCATCGTCAACCGTCAGCCTTTCGTTGGCCGCCCAGTGCTCATCACGTTCGATGACGGCTTCCAGAACTTTGCCGACCATGCCTGGCCGGCCTTGCGCACGAACGATCTGACCGCGGAAGTGTTCCTGGTGACGGACCTGGTGGGTGAAAGTGCACAATGGGACGCCTACAGCGGCCCGCCGACGCAGCTTATGGACGCCGGGACGGTGCGACGCCTCGTCGGCGAAGGTGCGTTCTTCGGAAGCCATCTGGCGACGCATCGCGCGATCGATGGTCTGTCGAGCTCTGACCTGGCCGCCGAGCTCCTGCGCTCTCGTATGTTCATCGAACGATGGACCGGTCGGCCAACCACGGCGTTCGCGGCACCCTTCTCTGTCACCGACCGACGGCTTGGCAGGCTGGCCAAGGAGTGCGGCTATCGAATCGGCTTCGGCGGCAGACACGGGCCGGCGGACCTCGATTGCGATCCCATCGACCTTCCGCGCATCGAGATTCGCGGAGATCACTCGCTCGATGACTTTGTTGGCAAAGTCGAGGCCGTGCTCGCATGAACGGTGAACTTGTCAGTATCTAGATTTGTAACAAATTGGTTCCGCTTTTTATTCGGTGTCCCGCCCGCTTACCTCGTTCGCAAGTCTATTGGGCGACTTGGGATACGGCTGACATCAGCTCCTGCGGGCTTGGCGCCCCAAACATGTATCGCCCACCCTCTGGAACCTCCGTGAAGCTCCAGCGGACGATCCCCTGCCGGTCCAGCAGGAACTGACCGACCAATTGTCCGTGTCCCGTTGCTAGCATCTGCTCGTCGGCTTCGGTCAGCTCGTAATGGTCCCTCTTGTTAAGGATTTCGCTGGCCGCAAGAGGATCCATAGGACCGGGCAACTCGCCTGGTATGTCGACCCGCATATCCTTTGCCGCTGCCATCGAGACCTTGTATGGCCAGTTCGTCTCGTTTTGGGTGAATTCGAGATTGGGCAGTCCAAAAGCACGATGTGAAGCGCGTTCAGGATCGGAGGCCGCAAGCAGATTCGGCATCGGATGGTAGCGGAAATAGAGACGCGCCCGTTCGATCGGCGTGTTGACCACCGTCAGGCTCTCCACGCCCTTTTCGCGCAGCTCCGGATCAAGCCGCGCCTGGGCGGCGATATGGCGCCGGCAAAACGCGCAATGCAGACCTCGAAACAGGCCGACCAGCACCGGTTTTTGGCCGCGAAAATCGTCAAGCGCGATCTTGCCTTCCTGGGTAATGGCGTCGAGTACCACGTTTGGCGCACGGTCGCCCGGTTGAAGCGGCACCAAGTCACTACGCGCGGACATTTCCAACCTCCAACCCCGGCTAGTCGAGAAAAGGCAGCACCACAAGCGCTTCCGGGTCGAGCCCGTGCTGGGCGCATATACCCTGCGCCAGGGAAAAGTAGCGTTCGGCCTCGGCCAGATTGTCGAGGTCGAGATTAAGCGTTGCAAGACCATCATAACACGGAAACAGCAGTTGGGGTTCGCCCGTTTCGCGAGCTACGTCCAGTGCTTCGTGGAACAACCCAACCGCCAGGTCCGGACGGCCGTTGCACTGATGGATCTGCCCAAGCACGATCAACGGCACCGGCAGGTGCTCGCGCTGGTCGAGCGCCCGGTCGATCTCGATGGCCTTCTCGGCAGCAGGCACGCCCTCCGTTGGACAGCGATCCGTGAAAGTACAACAAGCGACCGCCAGATTGGCGAGGAGGCGCGCCTGGAAACCCAAATCACCAATACGGCGCGCCACTTCAAGACCGCGCCGACAGACCTCCATCGCCTTTGCGGGATCGATGGTCGTGTAAAGCACGCCGAGATTGGTGTAGCCGCGGCAGGCCGCTCCCAGCAGACCGGCGGCTTCGGCCAATTCAATGCTACGCTCAACCTGACGCACGGCCTCACGGTTTCGCCCAAGGCGAGCCAGCGCGACAGCCTTGGTATTGAGTGCCTCGGCGGTCACAAGAGTGGCATCACACCTTACCTCGGAGACATGCTCCGTTGTCAGTGTGCCTACGCAATCCAGCGCCGCGTCTGCCCATTTTGCCGCGAGAGCGTGATCTCCGCTACGGAACGCCTGTCGGCCACGTTCTTGCCACAGATGCGCCTGCTCGATCGGGGCATCCGCTCCATCGAGGAGCGCTGCCGCCTCAGCATAGCGGGGTTCTGCCTTGTCCCGCTTGCCGACATCCCAGAGTAGCCGACCGATCTTACGCAAAACTCGCGCCGAGGCGACGCGATTGGCCGACTCGCGGTATGCCTGCAACACCGTCTCGTAGTGGTGGTGCGCGATCTCGCGGCGGCCTGCCGGGCCGCTCAAATCGGCAATGCGCTCTGCAATTGCCAGTTTGAGCGGTGTTTGCCCGATCGCGCCCAACGCAGTCAGTGCTCGCTCGTAGAAACGAAGGGCGTCGTCGTTGGCATATATCATGCGAGCGCGATCGCCTGCCGCCTGCAGGTAATGCGCGCCCTTCTCCCGCTCGGCGCTCTGTGCAAAATGATGACCGAGCACGGTCAAATCCTCGAGCCGTTCCGGCTCGTCGCCGCACAGTTGCTCCAAGGCAGCACCGATCCGCCCGTGGATTTCGGTCCGGCGTTGCAGGAGCAGATTCTGGTAGATCACGTCCTGCAGCAATGTTTGCGTAAAGCGGTAGCTTTGAGACGAGACCGAGCCTGATCCAGCAACTTCCTCGATGATTTCCGCATCGCAAAGCAGTTCGCAGCCGGCTTCGAGCCGGCCGGGGTCGGCTGTCACGGTTTTCAGAAGTGTGGCATCGAAGCGCGGGCCGATTACCGCGGCCTCCTGGGCCAACCGGCGCACCTCTTGGGGCAGCCGGTCGACGCGGGCAAGCAACATTGCCTGGATAGTGGCGGGGATGCCGGTTGCGACTTCGCCTGCCACAGTCCGCCATCGCTGGCCCTCTCGCATCAGTACACCGCGATCGATAAGCCCGCGAACGATTTCCTCTACAAAAAGGGGGTTGCCGCCCGCGCGCTCGAGGATCTGGTCGAGAAGCCCTCCCGCGGAGCTTACCCAGCTCTCGCCGAAAAGCGCTGCCAGCAGGCTGCGTCCGTCATCATTGTTGAGTGGCGGAAGCCTGAGCGCTGTGTGACTGACCCGACTTGAGTCGAGCTGGTCGTTGTCCGGCGCCGGACGATGCGTGACCAGCAACATCAACCGCGTGCGTTCCAACCTGTCCATCACGAAACGTAGTGCCTCGAGCGACACGGCGTCGGCCCAGTGTAGGTCTTCGACGACAATCAATAGCGGCGACAACGCAAGCCGCCGTTCGATGATTGTGCGGACTGCGTAGAGAATTTGCCGCCGCAGCTGCTCGGGCTCGACATGCTGCAAGGTGGCATCGGGGTCGCCAAGGCCAAGCACATGGTAGAGCAAAGGCATCAGCCGCTTCGCCTCCTCGCCCTGCAGGCCGAGATCGGCAAGCAAGCCTGCGAGCTTCCCCCGCATTTCGTCCCCATTGTCGTTTTGCATCATCCCGGCAGCGCTGCGCACCACTGCGCCCAAGGCGCCAAAAGATTGTTCACCCAGCGGTGAGCACGTGGCCTGCCGCACGGCGACGTTGCGAAAACGCTCCTCGTCGCCGACGCGGGCGACGAACTCACTCACCAGCCGCGATTTCCCGATGCCGGCTTCTCCGACGAGGCGGACAAGTTGGGCCGAGCCGCCACACGCCTGGTCAAGGCTCGCCATCATTCTATTGAGCTCCGCACCACGACCTATTAGCGGCGCACTGAGGCCGAGCGCCTCGAGCCCGCGCGCTGCACGCGGCACCGCTAGCGGTGCGTCCAGTCGATGAACGAGCACGCTGCCAGCCTTGCCGCGAAACACGACATCACCCAGCGACTCGTAAGAGAAGGCATGCCGGGTCAGCCTGTGAGTGAGCTCGCCTACCAGCACCTCACCCGGTGCGGCCAGCGATTGCAGGCGTTGCGCCGTATTCACTGTGTCGCCGGTCACGGAATAGGATCTGGCGGTGCCGATGCCCAATCCGCCAGTAACGACCGGACCAGTGTTTATGCCGATGTGGAGTAACAGAGGCGAGCCGGAGTGGGGGGTGCTTTCGCCGAGCCGCGCCGTCCGGGCGATCATGTCGAGAGCGGCGCGAAGCGCACGTTCCGGATCGTCCTCATGCGCGACCGGCGCACCGAACAAAGCGAGCAGTGCATCGCCGATGAATTTGTCGACGAAACCACCAAAGTTTCGCACGGCCGCCGTCAATTCCTTGAACAGTTTGTTCTGCAGCGCTTGCATGACCTCGGGGTCGAGCTGCTCGCTGAGAGTCGTAAAGCCGCAAAGGTCGGCGAACAGGACCGTTACCGTCCGGCGATCGGCGTCAGAGACGGGATGCAGCCCTTCTTCGCTTTCCATGTTCGGAAGCAGCGACGGAGTTCGAGAAGGCGGCACAATGGTCCGGCTTGGTGCCGGAGCAGGCCGTTCGACGGCTTTTGCGGGCGCACCGACGCTTGCCCCACATTTCGGACAGAACTCGAAATCAGGTGCGCAGGTGTAGCCGCAACTGGCGCATGGCACGGGCTGGCGCCTGCCACACCTCGGACAGAAGGCGTAACCGCCCTCAATCTCGAAACCGCAGCCCGAGCAGTCCATCGAACAAGACCTCACTAGTGGCCGTGACGGCGTGATCTCGCCCGCACTTCACGGCCAGGCTATTCACAAGGATGCACCGATAGTCGTCGACGGGCAAGCGGCAGCGAGCGATCCGTGTGGGTCCGGTGGCAGAGCGCTGCCCTGCGTGGCCGTCGTCTGCGAAAGTTCCCTCTTACCCTCCGTCTTCCTGCTATCATGAAGATGAGGAGGCCGTTGACCTCTTGATGCAACGGGCTGACTCGCAACGCTGTCACCGACGTCTCGCGCGCTTCCGGCCCGCAGCTACGGCCATCTGGGCCGTTTCGCCGAAGCCCGCGCGGCATGGCAGGAGGCGCTTCGCGTCAATCCCGACTATTCGTTGGAATACCGTCGCAAAGTCTTGCCCTACAAGAACCGGTCGATTTCGAACACGTGGTGGATGGGCTCCGCAAGGGGCGGTGCGGTGCAATGACAGGTGAGGCCTATGCGGCCGGATCAGACGCCAGAGGCTCCCCGATAGATCGCCGTCGCTTGCGGTTGCGCACTAGTCTCAGGTCGGCTTGATCTCTGCCTGGCCGATCTTGCGCCATCTGGCGTTTTCGCGAACCAGTTTCAGGTCGTCGGTCGTCTCGGCAAATGTCCGCAATCGGTATTGCCGGAGCAGGTTTGGGAAGAGCGCCACTTCCGGCAGGCCGGCAAGCTGCTCGCGGACTGAGATCTTTTCATCGATGACCCGCATGCCCCAGGCATTTTCCCGAACCTGCAGCTCCGCGGCCAGATCGCGCTCTTCCGGCGCGTTTTCGTCCAGCACGGCCAGAAGGATCGAGTGGAAAAGCGCTACGTAGCCAATCTGTCTCAGGCCGCCCACGACCCGCACGCGCGGCAATATGGCAAGGACGAGGAACGTCAGGAACAAGTTCGGCAGCAGCACGCCTTCCAGCAGCGCCCGCCTGAGATGTGGCCGCTCGAACGGGATGGAAAGACCTTGCGGCCTGTCAGGCTCGATCAGGTGCCCGTTCTCGAGAACGAGCTTGCGCACGCGCTCCTCGCGGATGCCCCAAAAATAGTCCGTGGCATTGGGCAGGAATCTGCCAAATGGGCTCGATGCGGCCTCTTGCCAGGCATGTTCGAGACGCTGGCGTCTTGCGGGTTCAATGAGCAGCCTGGAAAGAAGGCTGCCGTCATATTCCAGATGCCGCGCCATGGCAGCCGCGGCGGCCCGATCATCGGTGAAAACCGGCAGGGCCATGCCGGCACGATCCCAATTGGCGACCAGATCCTGGTTCATGGCAGTCAGCGCATCGGCGGCGGTTTCAAACACCTTGTCCTGGCTGGCAAGCAGTGTGCCCAGCCAGCGGCTGCCATCCGTTTCGTCGCCCACCGCTTCGAGCGCGCGCTTGTTGAGTGAGACGGGACCGGCCACGCAGGCGCTTTTGCGGCACAGTTTGTGGCGCCCCATGCCAAAGAGGTTGATCTTGTCGTCGCCGACGTCGAGCCATCCCGGCCCCTCCCGGCCAACTGTCTCCATGGTCATCGTCGTTCCCATGAAGCCGACGAAGGCCGACAGCCCGTTTTCGACCGCGCCGAGCCAGGCAAGCAGGAGGGCATCGAAGGTGATCCGGTCCATCAGAAGCAGGCAGTGCAGGCCGGACTGAATCACCGGTCTGTGCTCGAACTCGTCGAGGGCTTTGCCGATCTTCTCAGGCTGCATGATCATACCGAGGCGCTGATGCAGGATTTCGCGCAGGATCGAGCGGGCAGCGATCGCCGGGCCCGATGCAGGCCTTGCCACCGGCCGCCAAAGATGGCGGGCGTAGTCGGAAACCGGTGCATTCCAGTTCTGCTCGATGTCGCGCACGACCTCCGGGCAGAGCAGCGACAGCACAGCCAGAATTTCCACCGGAGGCGTAGGGTTAGGATCAAAGACGGCGGTCATTGGTCCCGTCTAGCCGCTTGCGGTGCAAACGCCAAGCGAGACCAGACTTGCTGGATGCGGCCGGCCCACACATAGATCGTCAACTCGATTAAGATGGCGTGAGACGAAATGGCCGTATCCTACGCAGCTCTCCATGAGCAATCACCTGTTCGCTCGGCACGAATTGTCAGACTGGCTAAACAGCTAACGCCAAACAGCGGATCTTAGAACCGCAGCCGGGCCATGCTCAGGAGGTCGTGGTACTGCCCGTCGGTAAAGCCGGCCTTCACATGCCGGCCTTCGACCTCAAAGCCGTGGCTTTTGTAGAGACGGAGAGCCGCTTCGTTGTCGGCATAGACGGTCAATTCGACCCGCTTCAGGGCGCGCCAGTTGTCGGCCACGTCAAGCAGCGCGCCAAGTATGGCAGAGCCGATACCTTTGCCGACAAAGGCATCGTCAAGGCCAATATTGATCTCGCCGATATGCGAACGGCGCGGTGAACCCTGCACGACCAGGCTGCCATGGCCGACGACCTTGCCGTCCAGCTCGGCAACGATCCAGGTGGTTTCCTGGCCGGACTTGGCAATGCGCCGCGCCACCTGCTCCACCATCTCGAAAGGCATCCTGAGCGTGCCCCAGCGGAAGCCCGGCATGTTGAAGATAGCGCAAAGCGCCTCCGCATCGCTTGGCCGGACGGACCGCAGCAGCGGCTGGATTTTCTCGGAGGGTGGCGAGGTCGTGCTGGTCATGGCGTTCCCGGCGAAGGCAATCGGCCCGGTACGATGCACCGGACGCCACCTGAAAATCCAGCCGTCTCTGACCTATGATGCCGATTGCGAGCTAAAAATACCGGGAGGCGGCGTAGAGTTTGAAGACGCCGCTGATGCCTATCCAGCCGAAAAGGGCGAGCCAGCACAATGTCCCGGTCGCCGTCCAGTCGATCCGGTGCACAGCAGCGTCGGTGATGACGACGCCGAGGATGGCAAGCAGGCCAACCAGAAACTGCGCCAACCCGAGCACCAGCAGTTCCTCGCGCGGCGCGCTTCTCCAGACGAGATATATACCGCCCGCACCGGCGAGGAAGATGGCGCTGTAGACCTGAGCGTGGAAGGCATCGATCGGCCATGGCCAGATGCCACTGAATGTCAGGGGAAACAGCAACAGGCCGACGCCATAGAGCCCAAGGATCGCGGATTCCGCCGGCATGTAGCCGCTCCATGCGGGATTTAAGGTCACGCCTTTTGCAGAAGGACGGGCCCTGGCCCGCCACAGGAACAGCCCGGATACCGCGACCGAAGCAAGATAGACCAAAAACCACAGCCAGGGTGCTTTGCGCTCGAAGTTGAAATAGCCGAGATTGATGAACGAAGCCACCGACACGATGACGGTGAAGATGAAGGCCATGACGAGCACGAGCCTGCCGGGCGACCAGCGATTCCAGACCAGCAGTGCCGCCATCACGACCATTTCGGCGGTGTAGAAGCCACCGAGGAAGCGCGCATTGAACGGCGTGACGGCCCAAGGCCAGCCCGGTTTCACCAGCGCAGGCATGAAAAACAGGCCGGCGCCTACGATCAGGACGATGATGACCACCGCAGAAAAAAGGCGCAGGGCCGCGGGAAATGGCGGATTGTCGGATGTCGGCATGGGAGAAAATCCCAAAGATGAATGCTCCATGGACCATCATAGTGCTGCTTGCGGCCGGTTAAAATCCGCCGAATGGAAATTGAACGGTCACCAGGCTTATCCATTCGAATGGCCGTACGGTCCGTTTCGAAGTAAGATGGAGCACTCGGACCAAAGACCGGTCCGGTCAAAACGCCTCGGGGTGCATTTTCCGGAGCCTGCACGATGAACGAAGCTCAGGATCTGTTCTCACTTCTGCGACAATCGGCCGATGTCGATCCGCAGGCGATCGACGCGATCAAGCGAACCATCGCGGAGGGCGAGGACCGCGAACTTTGCCGCATCAATGCGCCAGCCTTCGCCAGCAAGCATGGCCTCGACGAGGAGCGCGCAATAAGCGCCTTTCTCCATGCGGCGCGGGTGGGTATCTTCGACATTTCCTGGAATGTACTGTGCCCCGGCTGTGGCGGCGTGCTCGACACCAACGCCACGCTGAAAACCCTGCAAAAGGACGAATACACCTGCGCGCTGTGCTCCGAGGGCTATTCACCGACCCTCGACGAGATGGTCGAGGTGACATTCACCGTCAGTCCCCGCGTGCGCAGGATTGCCGCCCACAATCCACACGAACTGCCGGTGGCGGAATATTTCCGCCAAATCTACTGGGCGTCCGGCGTCGATCTGCCGGAAGAGGATTTCGCGAAAAAGCTAGAAGCGTTCTCGCTGGAGGATATCGAGCTTGCGCCCGGTGAAAAGGCGGTTCTGCCCATACAGCTTCCGTCCGAATTCATCATCGTCTTCGAGCCGGTCACCCATTCAGCGCAGTTCATCGACGGGAAGGGCGAACCAACAAAGGAGCGCCGGAGCCTCTCTTTGGCCTTCGACCGCGACCATGTCCAGAACCAGACGCTGGAGATGCAACCCGGCCCGTTGCGCATTTCGCTGGAAAACCGGACCGACACCCGCGTGCTGCCGACGGTCTTCATCGCCGGCCAGGCATTGCATGATTTCCTGGGAAAACGCCGGCCCTTCCTGACCGCCAAGCGCCTGCTCACCAACCAGACGTTCCGCGATCTCTATCGCACGGATACACTCGACATCAACCAGCGCCTGAAGATCACCAGCCTGACGTTCCTGTTCACCGACCTGCGCGGATCGACCGAGCTTTACGAGCGGGTGGGCGACCTTTCAGCCTTCGATCTCGTGCGCGAGCATTTCCAGGTTCTGCACGAGATCGTCACGGCGGAGGCAGGCGCGGTGGTGAAGACGATCGGTGATGCGGTGATGGCGACCTTCGCGACGCCTGATCGTGCGATTGCTGCAGCCCTCAGGATGCGCGATGCCATGCGTACGCTCAACGACAAGAGCGGGCGCGAGGATCTGCTGCTCAAGATCGGAGTCCATGCCGGCCCCTGCATCGCCGTGTCTATGAATGAGCGACAGGACTATTTCGGCCAGACGGTCAACATTGCTTCGCGGGTCCAGAACCTTGCCAACGCACAGGCGATCTTCGCCACTCGAGCGGTGGTCGACGACAATCTCACCGCCGATCTCTTACACAGGAACGCGCTGACGCCCGTGCCCCACGAGGTCTCGCTGCGCGGCATTGGCCGGGAGATAGCAGTATACACGATCCCCTGAAGGCTTGGCCCCTGAAGATTTGGCTCGTCCCGGCCCCTCACACGCGCCTACAGATAAAATAACGATCGGCGGGAACCGAAGGTGGCGGCGGGAGGCGTTGCAACTGCGGGTGATCTAGCGGCGTGCCGCTGACCGCGATGCCGCCGACGCGAAGCAGGCGCGCGGTCAGATCGGGAAGCCAGGTAGAGGTCACTGCATCGCAATCTTCATAGCCGGTGCCGATGTCGGCATGAACAAGAGCGGCGTCGATGCCAATGAACCTGCTCGCCGTCTCGCGTATTTCGCCGAGCACGAGGTTTTCAGCTTCGGGAATTGAGCTGGCGTGTGCGGCAAGTGCGCGGTCGAACGCTACGATCCGGCGTCCGGGCAGGCGCTCGCGCAGATGGTGGAACGTCCGGCCATTGCCGAGGCCGAGCTCGAGCACAGGCCCCTCCATCTTCGCCACCTCGGCGCAGACATGATCAAGTATGTCGCGCTGTGCGGTCATCCTCCGGATGAAACTGTCAAGGCGACTCATGTGCGATTGTATGTCCAGAACCAGTTCACGAAATCAACTGCCCCCGACCAGAGCGTTTCGCGGCTGAAACCCGAGGCCGACGTGTTAAGCCCCGATCGAGTCTTGCCGCGTGTAGAGGCGGACGATGAACACTGCAACAAGCGAACAGTTGCCGACAAGGATCATACGGGTGGAGTCGGCGGCACTGCGCGCGGCGGAATAGCGCTGTCACTTGTAGGGGTCCGCGGCGTCCCGCAACCCGTCGCCGAGGAAGTTGAACGCCAAGATGACGAGAACGACGGGGAGCATCGGCAAAAGCAGCCATGGATAGAACGCGATCACGCTGACGCTGCGCGCCTCGGTGAGCAGGATGCCCCAGCTGGTTATCGGCGCCCTCAGGCCGAGCCCGAGGAAGCTCAGCGCCGTCTCGCCCAGGATCATGCCGGGTATGGAGATCGTCGCCGTCGCGATCAGATGCGACATGAAGCCGGGAATGAGATGCCGCCCGATGATGCGGCTGCTTCTGGCGCCCATCAATTGCGCGGCCAGAACGTAATCCTCCTCGCGCAAGGCTAGAAGCTTTGAACGCACGGCCCGCGCCAGTCCGGTCCAGTCGAGCAGCCCGAGGATGACGGTGATGCCGAAATAGATCAGGATCGGACTCCAGGTTATCGGCATGATCGCCGCCAGAGCCAGCCATAGCGGAATGCTGGGGATCGATTGCAGAACTTCGATTATCCGTTGGACGATCAGGTCGAAGATACCGCCGTGATAGCCGGCCAGTCCGCCGATGACAATGCCGAGCAGGAAGCTGAAACTGATGCCGACGAGGCCGATTGTCAGTGAAATGCGTGCGCCATAGATGATGCGCGAGAGCACATCGCGCCCCAGCCTGTCAGTGCCGGCCAGAAAGAGCTGGCCGTTTTCGGCGGGGCAGACAAAATGCCTGTCACCATCGATAAGGCCCCAGAACCGGTAACTGTCGCCCTTGCAGAAGAAACGGATCCGCTGAACATCATCCTGTTTCTCGACGTAGTTCCGCTTGAGCGTGTCCATATCCAGCGTCATCTGGCGGCCATAGACGAACGGCCCGACGAACTGGCCGTTGTGGAACAGGTGCACCCGCTGCGGCGGCGAATAGATGTAGTCCATGTTGCGCGTGTGCAGATCGTAGGGTGCCAGGAACTCGCAGATCAGTATCCCGAAATAGAGCGCTGCCAGGAATATGCCGGATACAAGGGCAAGCCTGTGCCGACGAAATTTCCACCACATCAGCCGCAGCTGCGACGCCTGAAAGACCTTCGACTGCTCCGGCGTCATCGCCTCGACCGACTGCAGGTCAAAGGGCGCGATGGAAACGTAGTGTTGCAGTGGGGCGCCCGGAGCGGGCAGCGGCGATTGCGTGTTCATTTGGTGCTGCCGCCTTGCAAACGAATTCGCGGATCAAGTAGCGCCAGCGCCAGGTCGGAAATCAGGACGCCGATGACCGTCAGGAAGGCGAGGAACATCAGGAACGACCCTGCCAGATACATGTCCTGGCTTTGCAGCGCCTTGATCAGCATCGGCCCGGTCGTCTCCAAAGACAGCACGATTGCCGTGATTTCGGCGCCGGAGATGATGGCCGGCAGGATAGAGCCGATATCTGAAATGAAGAAATTGAGCGCCATGCGCAGCGGATATTTGACCAGCGCCCTGAAGGGATGAAGGCCTTTGGCCCGCGCGGTCACGACATATTGCTTATGTAGCTCATCGAGCAGATTGGCGCGCAGCCGCCGGATCATGCTTGCCGTGCCCCCGGTGCCGATGATCAAGACCGGAATCCAGAGATGGGCGAGGATCGACTTCGCCTTGGCCCAGCTCATCGGCTCGCCGAGATATTGCTGGTCCATGAGATGGCCGATAGACGTGCCGAACCAGATGTTGGCGAAATACATCAGGATCAGCGCCAGCATGAAGTTCGGAATCGCAAGGCCGAGAAGGCCGAAGAAAGTCAGGCCGTAGTCGCCCCAGCTGTATTGATGCGTGGCGGAGTACATGCCGATCGGAAAGGCGATGAGCCAGGTAAAGATGATCGTGACGAAGGAAACCAGCACCGTCAGCCACATTCGGTCCCCGACGACGTCGCGAACCGGCAGCTCATATTCGAAGGAATAGCCGAAATCGCCGTGCAGCATCCCGCCGACCCAGTAGAAGTAGCGAATGACCGGTGGCTTGTCGAAACCATATTCCTTGCGCATCATCTCGATGCGATCGGAATCCACCGCTTCGCCCTGAGCCCGAAGCTCGGCAACATAGCTGTCGAAATAGTCGCCTGGGGGAAGTTCGATGATCGTGAACACCAGTGCCGATATGACCAGCAGCGTTGGAACCATCACGGCGATGCGCCAGACAAAATATCGAAGCACGCTCAGGACTCTCCAAGCCAGAATGTATCCGGCATATAGACACCGAAATAGGCGGTCGGGTCGTAGCCGTAGAGCGCCTTGTCAGGCAGATTGCGCAGCCGCGAGGATGCCAGAACCGGCTGATGCGTTCCGTTTACCGTGCCGATCGAAAACACCTGATCGGTATAGATCGACAGCATTGAATTCCAGATCTCGGCGCGCTCCGTGGCTTCGGTCGATGCGTTCCAGCGCTTGAGTAAAGCCATCAACTCGACCACGGGCGGAAGATCGGGCGCTTCGCCGACCTTGCCACGGGACAAGTAGTGAGCACCCCAGAGCGGCCATTGCAGCTGGTCATCGACGGTTGGGGCCAGTTGGTAGGGGTTCATGTCGGCGGTCGGCACGCCATTGTCGATGCCCGACCACATCGACATCATGATCTGGCCACCAAGCGCGCGGCTGCGGAAGATGTCGCGCTGCGAAGTCCGGATGAACAGGGCGATGCCGATCTTGCGCCAGTGATCGGTGATGAGCTCGAGCGCGTCGGTTTCCAGCGTGCTTTCGCCGGCCGTTTCCACTACGAGCTGCGCCGAGCGTCCGTCGGGAAGTATCCGCAGGCCGTCATCGTCACGCGCCTGAAGCCCGACCTCGTCGAGCAGGGCATTGGCCTGGTCGGGATCATGGGCGACCCAGGCTTTCGCGAATTCCGGCCGGTAGAGCGGGCTCTCCGGCAGGACCGTATCGGCACTTTCCTGCGCCAATCCGTAGAACACAGCCAAATTGATCTCGCGCCTGTCCACAGCGAGCGAAAGTGCGCGGCGCACGCGCACGTCACGAAAAAGGCCACGCCACACCTGGTCGGCACAATTCAGATTGGGCAGCAGCGCCAGCCGCGAACCTTGTGTGCGTTTCCAGAGATGCATCTTCACCGGGTAGCGCTTCTCCGCATCCTTCAGGAAGGAGTAATCGGTGAAGTCAATTCCCATGCCTTGCAGGTCGCTCTCGCCCGCACCGGTCTTGGCGGAAATGATCGCCGACGAGCTGACATTCATGACAATCCGGTCGACATAGGGCAGTTGCCGGCCATTCTCGTCTATTCGATGAAAGAACGGGTTCCGCTCGAAGACGAACTGCTCAGCCGGCGGCTTGGTCCGGTTCTGCCAGGGATCGAGCGTCGGCAGTTCCGGGTTCTCCGGGCGATACTGCCGCGACATGCGGATATGCAAGAGCGTCCATTTCTGGGCCCGGTTCTCCTTCATTAGGCCGGCGAGCCGGAATGGATCCTGGTATTTCTTGTGGAACTGCTTGAGATAGGCGGCCGGCAGAACAAGCGATAGGGGCGAAGCAGCGGCGAGCTTGGGCAGGAAGTCGGGATTGGGCGCATCCCAACTATAGCGGACCGTCAACGGATCGACGATCTCGAAGCGTGGCGGCTTGCCGTCCGCCAGCAGGGCCGGGGCAAGCCCGCCTTGCGAAAGCTCATCGTTCAGCCAGACATCTTCCCAGCAATAGCGAAAATCCTCCGACGTCAGCAGGCTACCGTCAGACCATTTATGTCCTTCTCGTATCTTGAAAGTGAAGACACGATCATCCGCTACATCGAAACTTTCGAGAATGTCGGCTTGCAGGTTAAGCTTTTCGTCATAGCCGACCAGGCGAGCGTACCCGTAGATCGTCATCATCCGGATATCTTTCTGGCTGCCGATGATCGTGCGCAGCGTGCCGCCATATTGGCCGGGCTGCCGGCCCATCGCAGCGAGATTCAACGCGCGCGGGCGCTTGGGCAGGCGTTCGGCGAGTGCCGGCAGCGCTCTGGCCTTCAGCTGCGGCTCAAGAAATTCCGGCTCCAGATCGCCGGCGCGCAACGTGCCCGGCAGAAATGCCGAAGCCATGAGTCCAAGGACGGTGCGCCGGCTGATCAATGGCGTAGCTCGCTGACATCGGCCGAACTTCGGGCCAGCACGAGGTGGCCGCCGCCAAGATCGAGCGGCGACAGCATGTCCTCGTCGCCCTCGTCGCGGAATTGCGGTCCCCATGCGCTGGTGTCGGAAGCGCCGCTGAGTTTCAGCGTCTTGAAATCCATCGGCCTGTCGAGATCGGGGAAAGGTACTGCGGCGACCAGTGAGCGCGTGTAGGGGTGGACCGGTTTCCTAAGCAGAATTTCGCGCGGCGCGAGCTCGACGATACGCCCGCCGCACATCACCGCGATGCGGTCTGCCATGTAGTCCACCACCGCCAGGTTGTGGGATATGAACAGGTAGGTCAGGCCCAGTTCCTTCTGCAGGTCCTTCAGAAGGTTCAGGATCTGCGCCTGGACAGAGACATCGAGTGCCGAAACCGGCTCGTCGCAGATCAGGAGTTCAGGCCCCAACGCCAACGCGCGCGCGATGCCGATACGCTGACGCTGCCCGCCGGAGAAACTATGCGGATAACGCTTTATGAAGCGCGGGTCGAGCCCGATTGCCTGCATCAGGCTCTTGACCGTGGCGAGTCGGGACGCGGCATTGCCACGTCGATGGATTTCCAGCGGCTCGCTCAAAATGTTCTCCACCGTCATGCGGGGTGAAAGCGACGAAACCGGATCCTGGAAGACCATCTGGATTTTCGCGCGCAGCATGCGCAGGGCGTCTCCCTCGGCTTCCAAGACGTCGATCGGACCATCGCGGCCATTGAAGATCACAGAGCCGCCGCTAGGGGTGACAGCCCGCATGAGGATCTTGCTGACGGTGGTTTTGCCGGAGCCGCTTTCGCCGACAAGACCCAGGCACTCACCCCGCCTGATATCAAAGCTCACGCCGTCCACGGCGCGAACAGAGGTTTGATGATCTCCGCCGAACCATCCGGACTTGCGGATCGTGAAGGTCTTTGTCAGATCCCTGACCGACAGCAGGATGTCGTCCGGCCCCTTCGATGCCGGCGCCGTCTGCTTGCCGAGCAGGTTCCCGACATTCACCGGCACCTCGCGGAGCGCCTTTAGCCTTTCGCCGGGCTTCAGGTCGAAATGCGGAACGGCTGCCATCAGGCCCTTCAGGTAAGGGTGGCCCGGCCGGCGGAATATCGCCTCCACAGGTCCCGCTTCCATGATCTCGCCATGGTACATGACCACCACCTCGTCGGCGACGTTGGCGACTACGCCAAGGTCGTGCGTGATCAGCAGCATCGCCATGTTCAGCTTCGTCTGAAGCTCGCGCAGCAATTGCAGGATTTGCGCCTGGATGGTGACGTCCAACGCCGTCGTCGGCTCGTCGGCGATCAACAGCGCGGGCCGGCAGATAAGCGCCATGGCGATCATGGCGCGTTGACGCAATCCTCCCGAAAGTTCAAAGGGATACATGTCATAGGCGCGCTTGGGGTTGGGAAAGCCGACAAGTCCGAGCATTTCCTCGGTCCGCGCCTTGCGCTCCACCCAAGCCATGGGCGTATGAATCTGCAGGGATTCGCTCACCTGATTGCCGATCGTATGCAGCGGCGACAGTGATGTCATCGGCTCCTGAAATATTTTGCCGATGCGGCTGCCTCTCAACGCCCGGATTTCGAGTCCGTCACGCGGCATCTGCAGGATATCCTGCGTCGTGCCGGGCTTTTCAGGATCGGAAAACAGGATACGGCCGCGAACATGGGCTGTGTTCGGCAAAATGCCCATCACTGCCTGGCTGAGAACCGATTTTCCGGAACCGGACTCGCCCACAAGCGCGGTAACCTTGCCGGGCAGGACGCGAAGATTTGCACGCCTGACGGCATGCAACGGTCCCCCTATAATGGCAAAAGAGATGCCAACATCCTCGATCCGCAGCAGATCAACGCCCAAATTCATTCTCACACCAGCCCCCACTCTGGCAGGTCCAGAAGGCGAGACTATCGCATTGCCAGCCTAGAGCAACTTGGATTCGAACAGTCGCCAGTTCCCTGGCGGAACCGGCGACCGGACTGTTACCAAACGCGTTCGGATCAGATCGTGGCGGTTACTGGAGCTTCCTCGGGTCGCCCGCGGACGGCCGCGCGGCATTGCGATGAAGCAGCATGACCTGCTCGGCGTCCGATATTCGGTCGTAAATCGGCTCCAGCGCACCGTCTTCGTCGAGCGAGAGAGTACCCGACAAATCGGGTGAAAGCACCGTTAGCTTCTGCCTGATGCCCGCCAGTTCCTCCATGCCGAGCGCCAGCCAGTTGTTGGCGCCGCAATAGCTGGCGAAATCTTTGCTGGCGAGAACGCTGTGCGGATATTTCTTGGTCAGGGTCTGGAGGCGCTGGACCTCGTTTACAGCCGAGCCGAAGACAGAGAATGTGAGCCGGTCGGTAAGCCCGACATTGCCGAACATCACATTGCCGACATGCAGGCCGATACCATAGTTTATGTCGCTCAATCCCTGCTGCTTTCTGCGCAGATTGAGATCCATCATGCGCGCGGTGGCCTGGTGCGCTGCTGCAAGAGCAGCCTGGCAGGCGATCTCGGACTGTGAACGGTGCCTTGCGCAAGGGTAGACGGCAATGAAGCCATCACCTATGAAACTCATGATCTGCCCGCCCTTGCGATTGAAAGGTGCAGCAGCGGCGTCGAAAAACTGGTTCAGCGTATCGATATAGACTTCGCGGCCGGAGGTTTCGGCAAGTCTTGACGACCCGCGCATGTCGCCCATGACCAGTGCCGCCCGGATTGTATCACCCTCGCCGCGCTTGATCTGGCCGTCGAGCACGCGCCTGCCGGCGTCGCCGCCGAGATAAGTGGTCATCATGTTGTCGGCAAGCTTGGTGAGCACCGCCATCTTGGTTGCGATAGCGAGATGGTTCTGGATGCGCAGCAGCGCCGAAATCATGCTGTCGCTGAAGCCTGCAGCACTGTCGGTGGACCAAGACCCGATCATGCCCTGACTGGTGTTGCCGCTGAAGGGATGGACGAAAGCCATGTAATCGGTGACGCCCATCAGCTTGAGGTCATCGAAAACAGGAAATTCCGACGGCACCGACGGGTCGAGCCGGCGCCGCAGATGGTCGAGCTTGTGGCTGAGCAGATGGTAGTATGGGCTGGTCAGGAATCTGTCGGAATGAACGCCGTTCTCCTTGCGGAAGCCTTCCACTTCCAGGCCCTGGCCGCGGAGCCAGGTGAAGCCGAGCGCGTCATAAAGCGGATGAAGCATCGAAAAGCTCAAATGCACCCGCTTCAACGGCAGGCCGGCAGCAGCCAGCCGTTCACAAAAGCCCCTTACCAATGTTTCCAGGTCGTCGCCCGCCAACGCCGATTGGGTCAGCCAATCGGCAACCTTATCCATGAGAATGGCAGAAATTTCTGCTTGCGCTGTGCTCATGCTATCTCGAAATCTCCTTGCACAAATTCGCCGGCTCGGACGCCGTCAGGCCTTCACCACCGTCTCTCGGGCTAGCCCGAGGCGGCCAAAAATATTGCGTGTGTCGACGATCAGTAGAGCGTGATCCGCGATCGCCTGATAGTCGATCGCGTCGTGGTCGGTTGCAACGACGACAGCGTCGAAATCCTTCAAGGCCACATCGGTCAATTCGACCGAGCGACGCCCCTTGATCGCCATATGCTCCCGTGTGGCCGGGATTTCGGTAACATGCGGATCGTGGAATTCCGCCTTGCCGCCCCATTCCTCGATGAGTTCAATGAGCCGCAATGAGGGGCTTTCGCGGATGTCGGGCACATTCTTCTTATAGGCGAGCCCGATGATGAGAATGCGCGAGCGGCTGAGCGCCTTGCCGCAGCGCCGGTCCAGCGCCTTCGCCAGTTCATCGACCACATGACGCGGCATGGCCGTGTTGATCTCTGCCGCCAGCTCGATGAAGCGGGTCGGCAGTTCGTATTCGCGAGCCTTCCACGTCAGGTAGAAGGGATCGATCGGAACGCAGTGCCCGCCAAGTCCAGGGCCAGGATAGAACGGCATGTAGCCGAAGGGCTTGGTCTTTGCCGCCTCGATCACCTCCCAGATGTCGATTCCCATCGCACCGAGCACGATCTTCAACTCGTTGACGAGGGCTATGTTGACCGAGCGGAAGATGTTTTCCGTCAGCTTGACCGCCTCGGCGGTCGCCGTGGTGGAAACCGGAACGACGGTCTTGACCACGCCATGGTAGAAAGCCTGCACGAGCGTCGCCGCTTCAATGCCGTCACCTGCCACGACCTTGGGGATCGTCGCGACTTCAAAGCTGCGGTTGCCGGGATCCTCGCGTTCGGGCGAGAAGCCGAGGAAGAAGTCTATCCTCGACTGCAAGCCGATTTTTTCCAGGATGGGCTTGATCACGTCGTCGGTGGTGCCGGGATAGGTGGTCGATTCCAGCACGATCAGCTGGCCGAGACGCAGATGCTTCGCGATGGTGCCGGCGGTGTTCCTGACAAAGGAGAGATCCGGCTCGCGGTGTTTCGTCAGTGGTGTCGGAACGCAGATGATGATGACATCGCAGACGGCCAGTTCGGCAAAATCCGCAGTGGCGCGGAACCGTCCGCTCGCCACCTGGCCGGCAAGGGCTGTCGACGTCACCGCCTCGATGTAGGATTGTCCGTTGTTCAGGCTCTCGACCTTTTGGGCTTCGATGTCGAAGCCGCAAACAGGGAAGCCGGCGCGTGCGATCGCAACCGCCAGCGGCAACCCGACATAGCCCAGTCCGATCACGCCGACTTGCGCGGCACGCGTCGAAATCCGGTTCAGAAGACGGTCATATGTCGATCGTGAGGCGTCCAAAAATCTGCTTCCCGTCAATTCGGACAGGCCGTCCGCTTCCATGGTGAGGCTCACCGCTCACAAGAGCCCCGAGGCATATTGCGGAAAATCGATGTCCGCAAGCCGTCAGACCGGCACCTTCGCCTTAAGGCTTGCGGCAGCCATCGCATAGCCGCCGGCGGCGCCATCGATGAAATGAACGTGATCGCGCTGCAGCGGCGATGCGACGAGGCATGTCATCAAGGCCGATTTCTGGCGGTGCAGGCCATAGTTGCAGATGCCCGCCTCTTCCGCCTGTTTCAGCCGGTTCTCGATCCGTTGCAACACATCCGCGTCAACGTCGATGGTCATCTTTAAGCCATCGTCGAACTTCCGGAAATCCGAATTGCTGGCCACTTCGCGTTTGTAGATCTTCGGATCGAATCTGCCGATCGTCCAGCCATATCTATCCGTAACAGCCGTAAGCGTCATCAGGAACACTATCCACAGCTTCGACAGCCATCGCCGTCCTGCCGGCGCCGTGGCCCGCGCCTCGATATCGAGGCCGGCGGGCAGCAAACTGTAGTCCGGCCCGTTCACCGGCACCGGGTGGCCATCGCGTTCCTGCCTGCCGGCAAGGGCGATGATGTCGGAAACCAGAAACTGAAAACCGCGCAAGTCGCGCGACGCCCCCGGTATGGCTATGATCGAGACGATTTCGCCATGCCGGGCTTCGATCGGGTTCCAGCGGCACGAGAGGCCGGTCAGGTCCGGCCGCGCGCCGGCCGGCGCAGGATCGATGCGGTAGCGCCCCGCTTTCATCTCGGCTTCCGCCCAACTGCCGCCACCTCCGGCGAACATGGCATAGAAGACCGCATCGGAGGCCTGGAACCTCGCCACGCGAACGTCGAGGCCTTGCGCTCTTATATCCTTTATCGGCACGATTGCGGCACGCAAGGTCAGATCCAGTTCGTCCGCCACCCATCTCTGGACAGCCGCCAGCGCGTTGCGGGTGATCTCCAGCGCCGAGCCGGGAAACGCCACGAGCGCGCCGTCGCCGCCGAAGACAAAGGGAAGATCTTGCCTACCCAGCGCATTGAGCAGCGCCGAAATGACGCTGGCACCGGCCATATTGACGGTTTTATAGCGCCCCGCCTCGATCGCCTTGGTCGAGCCGACGATGTCTGCGGTGGCCAGCGCCCAGCCATCGGGGAGAGGCCGATAGTTATCAATATCGGCAACGCTTTCAAACTTTGCGAAGACCGGCAGAGAAGCAACAAACGGATCGGACGCGGCAGCTGTTTCCATGAGCATCAGATAGCACATTCCAGTGCTTGAGGGTGAAGTCGATCATGCTTCGAAATTGACTTGCGCAGGCTTTCCGATGATAGGGTCCGGCGATGCGAATTGCCTTCTATGCGCCGCTGAAGTCGCCCAATCATCCCGTTGCCTCCGGCGACCGCCAGATGGCACGGATGCTGGTCAAGGCGCTGGAGCATGGAGGACATAGCGTCGAACTGGCATCCGAATTGCGCTTCTATCTACGCGAACCGGATTGGAAAAGTTTCGATGCGCTCAAGATCGAGGCCCGGGAGGAAGCCGCGCGGCTGGCAAGGCTTTGGGATCGTGACGGCAAGCCCGATCTGTGGTTCACCTATCATCCCTATTACAAGGCGCCCGACCTGATCGGGCCCGAACTGGCGTTGGCCTTTGGTGTCCCCTATGTGACAGCGGAAGCCTCCCATTCGAGGCGGCGCAACACCGGTTTGTGGGCCGATACGCAAGCGTTGGTGGCGCGAGCCGTCGAACAGGCGGTGCTGAACATCTGCTTCACGCAAAGGGATCGTCAGGGACTGGCAGATGCGGTACCCGACGCCGCTTTCGGCATGCTTTCGCCCTTCATCGACACCTCGCTATTCCGGGAAACGCCGGCACGGGGTTGTCCGACGCGCCTCGTTACCGTCGCCATGATGCGCCCGGGCGACAAAGTCGAAAGCTATCGCATGCTGGCGCAGGCGCTCGGTTCGATCGGTCACCTGCCCTGGACCATGTCGGTCGTCGGGGACGGACCTGCCCGCGAGGAGATCAAAGCGCAATTCGCCGGCTTGCCCGCCGAGCGTATCGAATGGCTTGGCGCGATTGAGCCAGCCGCCGTGCCGGATGTCCTCTACAGTGGGGGAATTTACGTCTGGCCGGGTTTCGGCGAGGCCTATGGCGTTGCCTATCTTGAAGCACAGGCCGCCGGCCTTCCGGTTGTGGCTCAGGACGTCGCCGGCGTGCCGGAGGTCGTCCGGAATGGCCAGGCCGGGTTTCTCACCCCGCCGGACGATGTGGCGGCGTTCGCTTCTGCCATTGAAAGGCTTCTGGCCCGTAACGACGAAAGATCCATCATGGCCGCAGAAGCCAGACGTTTCATCCTCGAAGAACGTTCTCTCGGTGCTGCAGCGGCGCGTCTGGCCGAACTTCTTGCGAAGATCCCGGTCTCATGACATCCGATCAAATCTGGCAACCCTTGGTGGAGGAACTGGCGAGCCGGCAGCGGGCGGACCGTAAGGCAGAGTTCTGGCTGCGCGACGATGACGCCGTGGATCCGACGCCTGCGCTTGATCGGTTGCTCGACCTCACCGGTGAATTCGCGGTTCCGGTGACTCTGGCCGTCATTCCCGCCCTGACTGACGAGAAGCTTGTCGTTCGGCTTGACGAGGCGCCGCATGCCACGGTCGCCATCCATGGCTGGGCGCACCGAAATCATGCGCCCGAGGGCCAGAAGAAGCAGGAGCTCGGCGCGCATCGGCCACGCGAGGCGGTGCTCGATGATCTGGCTCGCGGGCTGGCGCACGTAACCGGCCTGCACGGCGCACGTGCCGTTCCGATGCTGGTGCCACCCTGGAACAGGATCGACGCCGGCTTGGTATCCGACCTTGGATCGATAGGATTTTCGGCATTGTCGGTCTATGGGCCGCCAAGGCCGGCTTCACTTGCGGTCATCAACAGCAATGTCGACATCATGGATTGGCATGGCACGCGCGGCTGCCGCGATCATGGCCTATTGGTTCAGGCTATCATCGCGCAATTGCAGCATGCATTCGATGGGGGCGAACCGGTGGGCCTGCTCACCCACCATCTCGTACATGATGAATCGGCCTGGCTCTTCCTCGAACGGCTGTTCACAGTCACCGCACAGACTGAAGCCTGCGCATGGCTTCCGATCAGGACATTGATCGGGCGCAGCGCCGGTAGAACAATTCCAGGAAAGTATGAACGGTTTCCGTCCGGAATTGCGTCAAAACAAAGAGATAGAGGAAAATAGCTCAGCGCCTTTTGCGCAATGAGACTGGAAGTTTGAGCGTCTGGCCATCCCGCGCGGCAAAAGCGCCGGTAAACCTGTCCTTGGCCAGTTTCTGGATCTTGTCCAGTTCCTTGTCGGTGCGTGTCGGATCGTGGTGAAACAGCGCAAGCCTCCGCGCACCGGCCGCCTCACAGAGCTTGACGCCCTGTTGCCAAGTCGAGTGCCCGTAACCGCGGCGGCGTTCCATTTCCTCCTCGGTGTAGGTGCAATCGTAAATGACGAGGTCGGCATCTTCGATCAGGCCGAGCACCGCCTGATCGAGTTTGTCCGGCTCGTGCTCAGTGTCTGTGATCACCGCCACGACGCCGCCGCCCCATTCGACCCGGTAGCCTATGCAGCCGCCCGGATGCATAAGACTGCCGGTTCGGACCACCACCCCTTCGCGCGGGCGAAGCACGTCTCCGGATACGAAATCGCGATAGTCGAGGCTTGCCTTGCAGGCCTCCAGTTTCACCGGAAACCACGGCGGCCGCATGAACTCATCGACCATCTGCCGGGTCGTCATGTGTCCTGCAAGATGCCCGGACCAAAGCGTAACCTTGGCGCCCCGGTCATAGATCGGCGCAAAAGACGGCAGCCCGATGATGTGATCGTAATGGCAATGGGTGAAAAGCAGGTCGAAATCGGTCACGCCCAACGCCTGAAGCGCCGCGCCGGCAGGCCGTAGGCCAGAGCCTGCGTCGAACAGAAGCGTATGCTTACCGCATCGCATCTCGACGCAGATTGAGTTGCCGCCATAGCGAGAGAATTCTGGCCCTGATACCGAAATGCTGCCGCGGACACCCCAAAACCTGACCAGGAAAACGTTGTCGTCCATGCTACCCCTTCGCCCATCATATCCAAACAACTGCTGCTAGGCGAGACAGGCTTTCTCCGGGTGATCTTCTCAGCGAGAGGACAGTGCCGTCACGACGGCGAGGATCGAGCGCACGTCCTTCGTTATTTGGCGCTTCGTGCGTCGATCAGATCCGCGGTCGTATGGCTTAGGCGATCGGCAAGAACCCGCAATATCTCGATGGTCATTTCCGGGAACTCCCTCATAAGCCTCAGGAAATGATCCTTGCGGATTCTCAGGGCTTCCAGCGGACTTGCCGCTCTGACGGTGGCAGTGCGGGAGCTGTTGCACAATATGGCGATCTCGCCAACGATCGAATTTGGCTCCAGTTCGGCAACTTTTATCGGTCCGCTGTCGGAATCGACAAGAATATCCGCCCTGCCTGAAAGGATGACATAGGCGGCGTCTCCCTCGTCGCCCTGCCGGAAAAGGATCTGGCCGGCGCTGTAGCTCACACGATCGGATGTGAACGCAAGCAGCTTGAGCTTTGTCGGCTCGATGGCAGAGAACAAGGGAACGCGTTGCAGCATTCCAACTTCATCCTTGAGCAGCATTGTCGCAAACCTTCCAAAATTCGCGTTTGCCAGACTAGAGCAACGGACGCCCAGATGGAATCAATTCTCTTTCCGGGATGGCGAGACAAACCACGCGAAAGGTGGCGAGCCCGATATCGTGCACCGGCAGAATGATCCCATTTGAATGTCCGTTGCTCTATGACAACAGTTCCTTGAAGATACCGTTCCCTGCCAAAAGTGTCTCGTGTGTTCCGTCTTCCGCCAATTGACCCGAGTCGAAGACGATAACGCGATCGAACATCATCGCCATTGCCGGATTCGTCACGACCCACACAATTGCCGGCGAATGGCCGTCGCGCCTGGCTTCCTCGAGCACATTTCGCAGCACCTTATCCTGCATGCGCTGGTCTAGCGCCGACAGCGGCCGGTTGAGAATGAGAAAATCGGGACGCTTGAGCAAGGCCCGGGCAACATCGAGCTTCTGTCGCTGTCCACCGGTCAGCCGCCTGCCGCCGGAGCCGACGTTGAAGTCCAGGCCGACATCCAGAAGTTCGCCATAAAGCCCCAGTTCGTCAAGAATGTCATAGACGATGGAGCGTATGCGGTCGGGCGCGTCGGGATGATTGTTGCCCACACGCCCGAACAGGACATTATCCATGACGGTGGCCGCGGCAATGTATTTGGCAGGATCATACCGTTCGACCGCATTGTGCAGCTCGGGCGGCAGGTCTTCATAGAACCGGTTGCGTGCAGCGACGATCTTGCTCATCAGCTCGTCGCTCAGCAGGCCGAAGCGGTGCCGGGGCTCGATGTAGGCAAAGCTCAAGGTGACGATCATGGCGCGATCGTTCTCCGAAACCGCCTCGTAGGGACGGTTCTTGAGCCGTTGCAGCAAGGTTTCGTAGGCGGGTATCTCCTCCGCGCTCATGAAGGCGAGCTGCTGGAAGAACTGGTGATCGGGCGGCAGGTCGGCAAACAGCTCGATCGCCTGTTTGGCGATCTCCAAGCCCATTTCGTAGAGCGTGCGGTCGAGGCCGGCTTGCCTCAGCACGGAAGCAAAATAGGGATTGGCCGCCAGGGCCCTATCGGCCAGTTCGGGGCCGGCGGCAGCGCCGAAGAGCAGGTTTTGGCCGATCGTTGCTTCCTTGTTGTAGGCGCCCGGTTCGAAAGGAACCACCAGTCCGCTCAGCCCCTCTTGTTCCAGCCGGGTCCGCAGCGCCGCACGCAGTTCGACGATCCGCCTGGCAAGCTCCGTGTGACGCGTGAGGTCGGCCGAAGAGCGCAAGCCGAGATCCAGAATGTCACGCGACAGAACAACCGCGTCGAGCACCCGGCGCACGGCTTCAAAGAGGTCGTGCGGGCCGGTAGCGCCAGCGGAAGCATAGTTGATCCAGTCGCTGTGGATATCAAGATCCGGATTGCCCGACCGGCGCGCCTCGTGAATGTTCCAGCGGTGCTGATCTGCCGCAGCACCGTCATAAGGCACCGATGTCAGCGGCGCATGCTTCAACCCGTAGAGCAGGTTGTCGCGGAGGCTTGCCTGGAACAGGAAAACATCCGACGAGGCATACGACATGCGCCGGCCGGTTACTGCTTCGGGGAGTTCAAGCAGGTCGTCGGTGCCCGAAGCGACCCTTCCGCTGTCCGGCCAGTTCAGCCGCGCGAAGGCTTCTGCAAGCGCCTCCGCTCCACCTGTTGCGGTACTGACCAGTGCCACCGTCTCACCCGGCTTGACCTGGAGGGAGATACGGTTGAGGAGCATTGCACCGCCATCGTCCGCTACGGACAGATTGATCGCCGACAGCGGCTTGGTCATCGGATCGGGATCGTCGATCGTCAATACCCCGATTTTCGGCGCGATGAGACCTTCGACGGTGAACTGTTCAACGACCTGTTGATATTTGACCTGGACATCCTGCCGATCCTGATCCCAGTCGATCAGTTCCTTCATCGGTCCGGGCAGGTCCTTGTAGGCGCCGATCACGGCCACGAGCTGGCCGACGTCCAGCCGCCCCTGGAGGACCAGATACCCGCCGATCATGTAGAACAGAAAGGGCGTGAGCTGCGCGAGAAAATTGTTGAGGAACTTCACCATGAATTTCCATTGGTAAAGATCGAAGCGGATCTTGAAGATGAGCCCGAGCCGGGCAGCTATGTCGGCGCGCTCGTAGTTTGATGTATCGTGGACGTGAACCGCGCCGATGCCGTCGACGATTTCGCCAACCCGGCCCGAAAGCGCGCGCGCCGTCAACTGCCGTTGGCGCCCGAGCACGATCAGCCGCCGCCGCATTCGCGGGATGAGCACGATCTGGATCGCCACGATCACGACCGCTATCATTCCGAGCCAGACGTTCTGGATCATGATGAACAGCATGGCCGTCAGCGCTTGGCCGCCGAGCAGTACCGGCTGCAGGAAGGCGTCGCCGATGAAGCCGCCCAGCGGCTCCACCTCGTCCTTCACCATGGTCGCCACTTCGGCGGATTTCACCCGCTTGAAGTAAACCGGCGGAAAACGCAGCACACGGTCGACCAGATCGAAGCGGATACGCCGCAGCATGCGTTCGCCGAGGCGGCCCTTGTAGGTGTTGATGTAGAATTTGAACAGGCCGTTGATGACGACTAGCAAGAGGAACACAAGGCTCAGGGCAAACAGGGTCTCCTCGCGGTCGAGCTGAAAACCGGAGAAGAACTGGACCTCTCCAATGAACGGCAGGTTATAATGTAGCCTCATGAATGGCTGGGTCGCGCCCGGTTGCTCGAAGCCGCGACCTTGGATCGGTCCGTTGACGATCAGCTTCGGCAGGTCGAAGGACATGAAATACGGGATCATCGAAAGCACGACGATCATCAATATCCAGAGCTGCTGCTTCTTGGTGTGCGTCCAGATATAGCGGGCTAGGCTGGCTTCCATATGCGACTGTGGACCCTTCAGTTGGAAGGATGCAGGATGTAAAAGCACCTGCTGGCGAATGGCGTATCGGCAATTTCTTCATCGCCAACGACAAGTTCGAAGCTGCTGTGCACGGACCTTGTCCTGCGCTCAACGATGCAAGGAACCTGCGAGGCGGCGCGATCCAGTTCCGGCGCATGGTCGATGGCAACGACATGGGCATTGTTGATCGGCGAAGAAAGCAGCTGGCCAAACGGTCCGCGGCTTTCGTAGGGCTTTGGCGAACAGCCGAGCAGCACGAGGCCGCAGCTGCGCGGCTGGTGCTGGCGGATGGACGCCGATGATCCGGACAGATGCAACAGGCTCTCTCCGGCACCGGGCAATAGCCAAGCGGCTTGCAGCATGATCACGTCCGCGGAATCAAACAGTCTTGCGGAAGGCAAGATTGCGTTGTGTCGCCCAAAATCCCAACATACAAGACGAATTATGATGGATGTCACGCAACCACGCAATGCCATGGACTGGCACGAGCAAGCCTTGGACCTCACGCGGGGAATTGCTGCTTATGTCAACTGCCCTCTCGTGGCAGGGCTGGCGCGCGTCGTCGCCAAGCATCCGAAGGCCGATATCGCCAACGCCTTCAACCACAAGCAGGTCGCCTGCAAGATGTGGGCGCTCGACAGGCTGTTCGAAAGCGGCGGCGGCCGCTTCGGGCGCATATGGGTTCTGGGTGGATGGTACGGCGTATTGCCGGCAATGCTTTTCAACGACGCTCGCTTCGACATCGCGGCGGTCGATAGCATCGACATCGATCCCGAAGTCGCGCCGGTCGCCCGGACCCTCAACCGGGAAGCCGGCGACCGGTTCCGGGCGCTGACGGCAGATATGTACGCACTCGACTATGCGGCCGGGCGGCCCGATCTGATGATCAATACGAGCTGCGAACACATAGCCGATCTGCGCGCCTGGCTTGCTCTGCTTCCGCCGGGCACGAATGTACTGCTGCAATCGAACGATTATTTCAGCGAGCCGACGCACATCAACTGCGTGGCTTCGCTTGCAGCCTTCGAGGAAATGGCGGCGCTACGGGAGGTGCGGTTCTCCGGCGAACTGCCGACAAAAAATTATACGCGCTTCATGCTGATTGGAACTGTTTAATGCATTTCGCCCAAAAGCGCGTAGCGGTTTTGGGACAACGACACGCATAAAAACAGGACTTGAAGCGCGTCGCACGAATCTCACCAGACGCGACGCGCGTTAGAGCATTTGCAGGAAAGTGTGGAAACGGCTTTCCGTCCGGAATTGCGTCAAAACAAAGAGACAGAGCGGTTCTGCGTGGAACGATGAACCGCTCTAGGATCTATCGTCTGTTTAATCATGAACTTTTCCGAAACCGGGCCCCACGTTTAGGGACCATGTTCGATGCCGCTCGCGCAGGATTTGCGCGGAGCGACGCGCGCCTTCCAGATCGAGACGATGCGCGGATGGCGTCGGTTCCACAAGCGCTTGTTCGACCGCTTGCGCCAAACCTTCAGGCGTCAGGTCCTTTTCCATCAGCACCGTTGCAAGACCGAGTTCTTCGAGCATCAGGGCGCGAACCGTCTGTTCGGTTTCCCCGCCGGCTGCAAATGGGACGAGCAGGGAGCGACAGCCCGCGCGCAGGACATCGCAGACCGTGTTGTAACCCGCCTGCGAGACTGACAGGCGGGCGCCGGTCAGCAGGCTGGCGAAATCCTCGCGGAACCGGAAGATGGACAGGCCCGGCGTGGCATCGCGTGCGATCGCGTCAAACTCGTCTTTCGGCAGGTTTGGGCCGGTGATCAAACACCATTTCCAAGCGTTGTTGGCATTCCGCGCCGCTGCGATGGTGGATCTGACAAGGCTCTTTCCGGCAGCCCCGCCGCCAACCGACACCAGAACGTCGAAGCGCTCGGAGGCCGCGGGCGATGGCGGCGCGGCAACGAGCCCCGTGTAGGTGACCTCGGCCCTGATCGCCCCAGCCAGTGGAAATGTCTTGTCGATGGTTGCGAAAGCCGGATCGCCGTGAACCATAACAAGATCGAAATGCCTGTTGATGAGATCGACCGTTTCCTCGTTTCGGCCCAGCTTGACGCGCTCCTGGAGGATATCACGGACGGACGTCGCCAGCAGCGGTCTGGGCGACGTCGCGTCGATGGCCTCGATCAGCGGCAAGAGTTCGAAACGCATCTGCCGGCGTCCAAATGGAAACGCCTCGACAATGACGATATCAGGCCTGCAATCCCGGAATGCCTGCAGCAGCATCTCTGAACGCCATTTCTTGAAATCATCGTCGATCGGGTTGCCTTGCAGGTCGACAAGTCCCGAAAATCCTTCATCACCGGAGGTGACAGGTGGCAGGGTTACAGATTGTACACCCAGTCCCGGAAACCCGGCGATCGGCGCTCCGCCGGTCACGACGGTAACGTCAAACCCGTCATCGACCAGAGCCGCCGCAATGCGGCTGGCGCGCGCGAGATGGCCGATGCCGAGCAGGTGCTGGACATAGAAGAAAGCGCGCAGCCGCTTCATTCGGCGGCCCGCCACTCCCGCTCGAACAGTTCCTTGAGCTGTCCAATGCTTGCCATATGATCGAAATTGCCGCGCACGCGCCGCTCTGCGGCGTCGCCGAGGCGGTCGCGGAGCACGGGATCACGGATCAGGCGCTCCAGCGCCTGTGCCAGGGCAATCGGGTTTTCCGTCGGAACCAGCAACCCGGTTTCATCCGGCGATAAAAGCTCCGGCACGCCGGAAATATCGGTCGACACGCAGGCAAGCCGCTGGCTAGCCGCCTCCACCAGAACGTTCGGCAGACCGTCGCGGTCGCCATTTGCGGTGATCCTGCAGGCCAGGGCGAAGATGTCGGCGCGGCGGTAGTGCTCAAGCACCTCCTCCTGCGCAAGCGCGCCTTTCCAAGAGACGCGACCATCCAGGCCGAGCTTTTGCGCCAGCGACTTGAACCGTTCCAGTTCTTCGCCGCCGCCGATATGCTCGAAACGCCACGCCAAATCGCCGGGCAACAGGGCAAGGGCCTCCAGCAACGTATCGTAACCTTTCTTTTCAACGGCGCGCCCGACACTCAGAACGACAACCGGTTCGTCCGGAGCCGAGCCGTCATGCTGCTTTCGCGCCTCGCCGAAACTGCCGAAGCGATCAAGGTCGAGCCCATGATAGCTCAGATGCACAGACGAGTTGCCGTTAGCGAGTTTTTTCAGACGGTCGAAGCCGGTTTTCGTGCAAGTGACCGTCCAGCGCGCCGAGGAAAGCTTGCCGGCCAGATCCCAGTCGGCCGAAGTCCAGATGTCCTTGGCATGGGCCGAGCAGGTCCAGGGCAGGCCACGAAGCTGGCTGGCATAGCGCGTCACCGATGCAGGCGTGTGCGCGAAATGTGCATGCAGCCAGCCCGCGTTTTCCGGCCATTCGGCCGACAGCACGAGCGCTTGCCCGAAGCGGCGCGCGCGATTGCGCGTAAAGTCGCGGGGCATATCGGCAGCCAGCGATCCGAGCGCGCGCCAGAAGCCCGGACGCAGCAGAGAGGCAAACAGCGAGCGAAGCACGCGCAGCGGCTCTTCATGCAGATATTCCGGCAGATAATGGACGGGCGCTTTGATCTCGTCATGCACGGGGTGGCGTTTTTCGTCGGTCGGCCGCCTGAGCGCGACGAGTATCAGGTCGAACCCCGCACGCTCAAGACCGAGCAGTTCCTGCGCGATGAAGGTTTCGGACAGCCGCGGGTAACCCTTCAGAACCACGACGATCTTGCGATGTTGCAACTCAGGTCATTCCTTCAATGACCGAAAGGTGATGGCCGGCCCGCCGGTCGAGCAGTTCCGCGACGATTTCGGAAATATGAGGCAGCCCTTCCAGCGTCAGATGCGGATTGCTCTGCGATGGGCGGGGCCGGTCCGGCAGCACCTTCAGTGCATCAGCAAACCGCCGGGAATCCTCGGCTTCTTCAGGCAAAAGCATCTCGATGAGGCCGAGTTCGGCTGCGCGCCGTGCGCGGATCAGTTGTTCCCGGCGGGGCTCGACGCGCGGCACGATCAGCGCCGGCTTGTCGAAAGACAGTATCTCGCAATAGGTGTTGTAGCCGCCCATCGCCACTACCGCCTTGGCGCCGGCAATCAGGTCTTCCATACGGTTGTCGAACTCGATGATCTTGATGTAGGGGATCTTGGACCCCTTCTTGAGCAGCTTGTTGCGCTTGCGCGCCGGCATGTAAGGCCCAAGCACGATCAGGGCTCTATGCTGCAATTGCGGATCCTGCTGATAGGCATCGATGACGTCGTGGATCAGATCGGCGCCGTCACCGCCGCCACCGGTAGTAACGAGGATATAGTCGCCCTCGGGTCGGTGGCCGGGCAACTCGTTCCGCTGCAGGCTCCGTTGCAGGAAACCGACGAACCTCATCTTTGCCCTGACAGCCGGGGGCACATCCAAGCCCGTCAGCGGATCGTAGAAATCCGGCGGACCATAGGCCCAGACCTTGTCGTAAAAGACGCCTATCTTGCGCATCACGTCTCTGCGTGCCCACTCTGCTTCGAGCAGATGCGGCGCATCCATCACCTCGCGCAGGCCAAGCACCAGCGTGGTGCCCCGCGTCTTGAGGTAGGACAGCGTGTCCTCAATCTCACCGCGCAGGCCGAGCGGTTCCTTGTCGACGATGAAGATATCCGGCCGGAAGGTCTCAGCTGTATGGCGGATGATCGACTGGCGCATCCTTAGCGTCTCATGCAGATCGATGTCCTTTTCCAGCGAGGTGTATTCGCCGTTGCGCAGCTTGATGACGCTGGGGATCTTCACGAAGTCGACACGGGCGCGGTAGTCGAAGGCGCCAGCGATAGTCGCACCCGAAATGATAAGCACCTGAAGTCCGCGGAAATCCTCGACCAGCGAATGCGCGATAGTCCGGCAGCGCTGCAAATGGCCGAGCCCGAACGTGTCGTGGCTGTACATGAGAATTCGAGCGTTTTCTGCGTGCTGGGTCATTGTTGAACGTCTCTTAGAATTCTCGCCTTGAGGACCGTGAGCGACCCGCAGGATTCGAAATCATCCTCGCGGGTCTACCGACCTGTTCTGAAACATGAGGGCGCAATTTTCAATTCGTATTACAAAGAGGGTCCATATGCTGAAACCAGGAAGCTACGTCTGCTCAGCGGCCTGCTTGCCACGTGGTCCAGAAGAACCTGCATCATTTCACTGGTATTGACCATCTCGGATTCTCGGCGGCCTTGACCGCTACGATCAACGTGGAGACTCCAGAATAGAATAGGTATGGGCTGGGTACTTCACTTCGAGCGTCTAAGCCAAGCCCCTAAACCATGATGTGCCTTGGCGGTGGGAAGCCGGAGCGTTGACGGAGTAGGGGACACGTTCGAACCGCCTATATCTTGACTTCTCAGACCAGAATCTAGGGGTCAGGAGTTCGACCCTTTTCGGGCGAGCCAATTGAACTCACTAGCTTTTTGGACGCCATGGGCGCATGAACTCGCCGATTGCAGGCGTGTCAAAGCTGACCTGTTTGCCGCCGACGACAGCGCCGGCCTTCGGGCCAGCATCCGAGTCTTCGATCCCTTTTCCGGTTGTACCGCGCAGGTAATATTCGGCTTCCATATATATTCGAGATTGAGGGCGAACCGGAAAAAAATGTCTTCGTCTTTGACCTCATCCTGCGCATAGGCCCGGGAAACCGGGGCAAGGCCGGTGGCCGAAGCGAGCGTTGCTCCCAGGCCAAACTGCAACGCGCGGCGGCGCGAAACACGAAATGCAGGCGTGACGCGGATCATGGCTTCCTCCCAAAAGCCCGCCGGCATCAAACATTTTGGCACCTCAAAAGCGCGCCTGCGCTCCCAACTTCACGAAATGTGGAATGTTCCTCAATCACCTTGAATGATCTCACCGATGGCCGAGCAGCTAGGTTTCCTCGACCCTAGCCTGATGTCAGCCGACGCACACTGCGCTGTAGCGGCGCCGGATCTGCCGGCAGCAAAAATCCCGCCGCTGCGGTCGTCCGAAGTACGCTGTCGATAAAATTCAGGACTTTTGCGTATCGATTTCGGACCAAGGTCCGTCTTGTAGAATACTGTATTTGAACAAAGCTAGGTAACAGCCGACTTTCGGATTCGAAAGTCCTGACGTTTTTCATCTGAAACCCATCCTGGCGGGAGGGCGACTCGAAGGAGGAACTATGAAAACGCGCACCTGTCTATTCGCGACTGTAGCCGCTCTCACCCTTGTCGCATCTCCGGTACTCGCTGCTCCCGGGGGCAATGGCAATGGCAACGGCAATGGCGGCAGCAACGGTAACGGCGGAAACTCGGCTGGGGCCGGCTCGCAGGGACACGGAGCCGCCACTTCCGCCGCGGCCAAGGACAAGTCGACGACCGGCGTTGCTCATGCAATGGCGGTCGTTGCCACGACACCGGCCTCACCGCAGGCTACGCTGGCCTTGCAGGCAGCGCTGGATAGGAAGGCCGCGAAAGACGCGGCAGACACTGCCGACGACACTTCCGACGAAACCGAGTAAGCATTCGAAACAGACCACTCGTCGCGTTGAAAGCCGTGGTTCGCCGCGGCTTTTTTCGTTTCCCGACGACGAACTCTCAAGGTGAACAGCGCTTCCAGAAAAAAGCTGCTCCACGGCGGCACTGAAGCTACGCTAAGGCCAAACGCCGCCGCATCGGCGTCGGATTCGAGTGCATTCGAGGAGATCCCATGACCGGCTTTGTCGACCGCGAGCGCGCAACTGACCTGATGCAGCGCGCCGGCATCGAGGCGCTGGTGCTTTGCGAGCCCGAGGCGTTCCAATATTCCACCGGTGCCTGGATCGGCCCGGCCGGCCTGTTCCGGCGGGCCGGCGCCGGTTTCGTCGTTATTCCCAAGCGAGGCGACCTGCCGATCGGCGTCGTGGTGGCGGATTTCCAGGCTGCCCGGCTCCGGGCGGCGATGGCCGGCGCCGTGCTGCGCACGCATGCGATCTGGATCGAATCGGCGTCGCTCGAGCCGGCGACGGCTGACCGGCCTGTTGCGCAGCGCATCGAGGCCGGCCTGGTTGGCCGCGCTCCCGGTTTTTCACGTCCGGCGACCTTTGAGCTTGCCCGCTCCGTCCGCGAGCTGAAAACGATCTTTACAGAATTCGGGCTGGAGCGTGCGACGCTCGGCATCGAGCTGGATTTCGTCTCGGCCAGCGATTTTTCCGCGCTGCAGGCGATGTTGCCGGGCACTGCCCTGGTCAACGGCTCACCGGTTCTCGACAGGCTGCGGGCAATCAAATCGCAGAGCGAGATCGACCTTCTGCAGCAGGGCATCGCCCTGTCGGAAGCCGGCCTGTCGCGGCTGCAGCAGCATGCGACGACCGGCATGCGTCAGTCTGAGCTGGTCGCGCTTTACCGGCAAGGCGTCGCGGATGCAGCCGCCGGGTCGTCGCAGCAAATCTCGACGGCGGAATACGTCACGCTGGGCGCTCGCCCAAAAGGCGCCGACGCCGTCGCCGCCGCCGGCGATCCGCTGAAGGCCGACATGGTGTGCAGCGTGAACGGCTATGCCTCGGATATGTCGCGGAATTTCACCTTCGGGCCGCCGTCGCCCGAACAGGCCGAATTGCATGCGATAGCCGAACGCGCCTTCGCCGACGGGCTTGTCACGCTTATGCCCGGAAAGCCGTTAGCCGCCGTGCATCGCGCCGCCAGCGAAAGCCTGGCGCGCCAGGGCCTGCGTTCCTATCGCCGCGGCCATTTCGGCCACGGCGTCGGCAATTCCGTGTTTTCCGAGCAATGGCCGTTCATCTCGGCCGACAGCACTGTCGTGATCGAGGCCGGCATGGTGCTGGCATTCGAGATCCCGCTCTACATCGACGGTCTCGCCAGCTTCAATCTCGAGGACCAGTTCCTGATCACCGCCAACGGGCCGTCGCCGATGAACCGCCTGCCGAGGCGCCTGGATATTATCGCTTGAATCCAGCCGTTATCTGGCGCCGGCCACGCCCCTGCGGAAATCCGACGGCGACATGCCGGAAAGCTTGCGGAACGACTTGTTGAAGGCACTGAGCGAGCCGAAGCCCGATTCCATGGCGACGCGCAGCACATTGGCATCCTGATGCATCAGCAGCGCCTGCGCGTAGCTGAGGCGCAGCAAATTCACATATTCATTGAGCGTCATGCCGGTCGATTTCTTGAAGATGCTCATGGCGTATTTGGGATGGATATCGGCCGCCGCGGCGATATCGACGCAATCGATCTCGTAGAGGAAATTCTCGGCGATGAAGTCGCACATGCGCCCGACATTGCGCAGCGATTGCTGATCGAAGGGACTGCCTATCTCCTGTTCGACCGGGGTTTCGGGCACCAGCCGGTAAGGCTCGAAGCGCACCCGCTCCAGCCGCAGCAAAAGCTCGTTGACGGCATGCTCGGCCTTGACCGGGTCGCCGGAGCGGGCATAGCGGTTCCAGCGCTCGAAATTGTGGTCGTCCGACCGGTCGGTGGCGTCGGTCACCAGCGTCGCCCCGGTCATCAGTCTGTTGCGGACCTCGACGGGCAAATGGAGCCGGAAGAAATGCACCAGCGGCAAATGCGCGCCGGCATAGATGGCATCGTCGGAGGCTTCGTCCATCTGGTGCGGCAGGCCGCCCCAGAACAGACACATGTCGCCAGCAGAGAGCGAAAGCTCGTGCCCGTCCATACGGTAATGCACGGCGCCGCGCACGATGAAATTCACCTCGACCTGGGCGTGCCAATGCGGCTTGAGCATCACCAGGGGCTGGGTGTGGAACATCTGCAGCAGCAGCGGCAGGCCCTCCACGCTGCTGGCGCCAGGCTGGTAAAACGGCCTTTCCGGCATCTTACTTTCCGCTCATTTCTTATTCCCTTTGTCGCGGACAAGGCTTTCCCGAGGCCTAGTCTAGCCACGCTCGCAAACAGAGAGCAACTGAAATGGGAGGATTTCAATGCGCATAAAATTGACCTGCGCCGCGCTCGCGCTTGCCTTGGGCTCCAGCCCGGCCTTTGCGCAGTCCGGTGAAATCACGATCTGGAGCTGGAATATCGCCGCTTCGTCGCTGAAGGCCACCATAGCGGGCTTCAACAAGCAGTATCCCGACATCAAGGTGACGGTCGAGGACCTTGGCAACCAGCCGACCTACGACAAATCGATCGCCGGCTGTGCCGCCGGCGGCGAGGGGCTGCCTGACATCGTTACGATCGAGAACGGCGAAGCCGAAAACTACTGGAGCCAGTTCCCGGATTGCTTCGTCGACCTGCATACGCTCGGCTACACCGCGGAAGACCAGGCAAAATTCCCCGACTTCAAGCGTACCGAGCTCGAGGTTGACGACAAGGCCTATGCGATGCCCTGGGATTCCGGTCCAGTGGCGATGTTCTACCGCCGCGACTTCTACGAGAAGGCTGGCGTCGATCCGTCCTCGATCAAGACCTGGGACGATTTCATCGCCGCCGCCAAGAAAATCCAGGCCGCCAATCCCGGCGTCACGATGACCAACGCCGATTTCAACGGCGATTCCGAATTCTTCCGCATGATCTCCAACGAGCAGGGTTGCGCCTACTTCTCCGCCGACGGGCAATCGATCACGGTCAACCAGCCCAAATGCGTCGATGCCATGACCAAGATCAAGGAGATGAAGGACGCCGGCATCATTTCCTCTGCCGACTGGAGCACCAAGATCACCAACAACACCGCCGGCAAGGTCGCCACGCAGATGTATGGCGGCTGGTATGAAGGCACCGTGCGCACCGAATCGCCCGATGGGGCAGGCAAATGGGGCGTCTATCTGATGCCGAGCCTGACCGCCGACGGTCCGCGCGCCGCCAATCTCGGCGGCTCCTCGCTCGCCATCACCTCGGTGTCGAAGAACAAGGAAGCCGCCTACGCCTATCTGAAATACACGCTTGCGACGAATGAGGGCCAGATCACCATGCTGAAAGGCTTCGGCCTGGTGCCGTCGCTGATCTCGGCGCTCAACGACCCTTATGTCTCCGAAGGCCTGCCCTATTGGGGTGGCCAAGCCGTGTGGAAGGACATCCTCGGCACCTTGCCCAAGGTCGTCCCCAGCCGCGGCACGCCGTTCCAGAGCGACGCCGAAATCATCATCCGCGCGGTGCAGACCAAATATCTGGCCGGCGGCTATCCCGACGCCAAGGCAGCGCTCGACGATGCCGCAAGCCAGATCGCCGCGGCGACCGGCCTGCCGGTCAAGTCGTGATCTAGACGAGGCGGCTCCGAGCGCGCGGCTCCCCTTCTCTCCTTGTGGGAGAAGGTATCGCCGAAGGCGACGGATGAGGGGTGCTCCAGCTTGGCGCCGGCGGCACTCCGGCCATCACCCCTCAACCGTCTCGGCGCTACGCGCCGATCCACCTTCTCCCACAAGGGGAGAAGGCAAGAACTTGAAAGCAGAAAGGAGGAAAACGATGCGCTACCAGAACGCCACGGCATATCGCTTCCTCGCGCCGTATCTGCTGATTTTTTCGATCTTCTGGCTGTGGCCGATCATCGATTCCTTCCTGATCTCGTTCCAGGCGACGCGCACCGTGCCGTGGCGCTTCGCGCCGACCTTCAACTGGGGCCGGCTGATCGGCGATCCGGCCTTCTTCAATGCCTTGAAGAACACATTGCTGATCCTTGTCATCCAGGTGCCGGTGATGATTTCGCTGGCGATTGTGATGGCGGTGCTTTTGAATTCGCCACTGCTCAAGGCCCGTGGCCTGTTCCGCTTTGCCTTCTTCGCGCCGGTCGTGGTCGGCGAGGTCGCCTATTCGGCGGTTTTCCGGCTGATGTTCAATCTCGACTACGGCATCATCAACAAATTGCTGAACAGCATCGGCCTGCCCAGTGTCGACTGGTTTACCAACGTCACCCCGGCGATGGCGGTGATCATGATGGCGGTGACGTGGCGCTGGGCCGGCTACAACGCCATCATCCTGCTCGCCGGCCTGCAGTCGATTCCCGAGGATGTCTACGAGGCGGCGACCCTGGACCGGGTCAGCAAGGTCAAACAGTTCTTCTACATCACGCTGCCGCTGCTCAAGCCGATCATCGTGTTCTGCGCCGTGCTGTCGATCATCGGCACCATGCAGCTGTTCACCGAGCCCTTCCTGATCACCGAGCGCGGCGGGCCGGGCGGCGGCACCGAAACGCTCGGGCTGCTGCTTTACCGCCAGGGCTTCCGGTCGCTCAATTTCGGCTACGCTTCGGCCGTCGCCTACACCATGGCCGGGCTGGCGATTGCCATTTCGCTGGTGCAGATATGGCTGACGAGGGAACCGAAATGACCTCGCACTCAAGAGTCAGCCGTTCCCAGGCCAGATTGGGACGCAGCATCGCGCTGCATCTGTTCCTGACGCCGCTGGCGCTGGTCTGGCTGTTTCCGCTGTGGATGATGGTGGTTTTTTCGACGATGCCCGACAACGGCATCTTCAGCCCCGACATCGAGCTTTTGCCGCATGGCAATTTCCTCGACAATGTCAGCAATCTGCAGCGCGGCACCAATTTCATCGGCGCCATCGGCATCTCCGTCTCGGTGGCGGTGACCTATACCTTCCTGTCGGTGATGCTGACCTCGATGGCCGGCTGGGCGCTGGCGCGTTACAACTTCTTCGGCAAGGGCATGGTCGTCGCCATCATCTTCGGCACCATCACGCTGCCCTATGCGGTCGTGCTGATCCCGCAATTCATCATGGTGGCGCGCGACTTCAAGCTCGCCAACACTTGGGTGGCGCTGATCGTGCCGCCGCTGTTCAATTCGCTGGGCGTGCTCTTCATGCGGCAGAGTTTTTCGATGATGCCGCACGAGCTGTTCGACGCCGCCAAGGTCGAGGGCGTCAAGGAATGGCGGATATTCCTGTTCGTCGCACTGCCTCTGGCGCGGCCGATGCTGGCGGCGCTCGCCATCATCCTCTTCCTTGCCTCCTGGAACAACTATCTCTGGCCGCTGCTGATCAATTCCAAGCCGGGCGCAATGACCGCGCCCGTGGCGCTCGGCACGCTGATCGGTCTCACCAAGGTGTCCTGGGGCGGCATCATGGCGGGCGCGGTGATGCTGACGGCGCCAATGCTCGTCGTGTTCGTGCTTCTGCAGCGCCATTTCGTTGCCGGCATCGCCGCCGGCGCCATCAAGTAAGGATCAGCATGGCGGCAGTCACACTCAAAAACGTCATCAAGCGCTTCGGCGTCTTCGAGATCGTCCACGGCGCCAATATCGACATCGATGACGGCGAATTCGTCGTCTTCGTCGGCCCTTCCGGCTGCGGCAAGTCCACGCTGCTTCGGATGATCGCCGGGCTCGAGGACATCAGCGACGGCGAGATCGCCATTGGCGGCAAGGTGGTGAACGACGTCGAGGCGGCCGATCGCGGCATCGCCATGGTGTTCCAGTCCTACGCGCTCTATCCGCACATGACGGTCGAGCAGAATCTGAGCTTCGGCCTGAGAATGACCGGCAACCCCAAGGCAGATACCGAGCGGCGGGTGAAGCGGGCTTCCGAAATCCTGCGCATCGCCGAGCTGATGAAGCGGCGGCCGCGGCAATTGTCGGGCGGCCAGCGCCAGCGCGTCGCCATCGGCCGCGCCATCGTGCGTGAGCCGCAAGTGTTCCTGTTCGACGAACCGCTCAGCAATCTCGATGCCGAGCTCCGGGTGCAGATGCGCGTCGAGATATCGCGCCTTCATAAGGAACTCGGCGTTACCATGGTCTATGTGACGCACGACCAGACCGAGGCGATGACGCTGGCCGACAGGATCGTCGTGCTCAACGCCGGCAATATCGAGCAGATCGGCGCGCCGCTCGATCTCTACGACGACCCCGCCAACCGCTTCGTTGCCGGCTTCGTCGGCTCGCCGAAAATGAACTTCTTGGCGGCAAAAATGGTCGGGGCCGACAACGGTGCGGCGGTCGTCGAACTGGTCAATCATCACGGCGCGCGACTGCGCAAGCCGCTTTCGGATGCCTTGCCTGCAACAGGCGGCGATGTTGTGCTTGGCGTGCGGCCGGAGCATTTCTTCGACGCCGGCCAGGGTGATTGCGACCTTACCCTCAAGGCCGACGTCGCCGAGCACTTGGGATCGGTGAGCTATGTCTATGCCAATTCCGGTACCGGGGGCGGACGCGAGGAACTGATCATCGAGCGCGAGGCCTCGCGGCATCGCGCGAACGGCGACGACCTGGTGGTGTCGATCAAAGCCGACCGCTCGCTTCTCTTCGACGCCACCGGCGCACGCATTCGCTAACCCATCTTTCTTTTGTCCGATCGCGATTGCTCGCGGCCACCCCACGGAGATTTGACATGACGTCCAAACCAGAAAAAGTTCGCTGGGGCATTCTCGGGCCCGGCAACATCGCCAAGGCTTTTGCCGGGGGCGTCGCCCATTCGCGCACCGGCACATTGGTCGCCTTAGGGGCGCGCAATCCCGGCAAGGCGGGGCTCACCGAGGCTTTCCCCGGCGCCCGCATCCTCGACGGCTACGAGGCTTTGGTTGGCGATCCGGATGTCGACGCGATCTATATTTCGACGCCGCATCCGAGCCATGCCGAATGGGCGATCAAGGCGGCCGCGGCCGGAAAGCACGTGCTTTGCGAAAAGCCGCTTGGCCTGACCGCATTCGAAGCCGACGCCATGATCCATGCCGCGCGCAAGGCCGGCACCTTTCTCGGCGAAGCCTTCATGTACCGGCTGCATCCGCAGACGGCCAAGCTGGTCGAGGTGATCAGGGCCGGCGCGATCGGCGACATCAAGATGATCAAATCCAGCTTCGGCTTCGCCATGCCGGGCTTCATGCCGGAGCACCGTCTCTACGCCAAGGATCTCGCCGGCGGCGGCATTCTCGATGTCGGCGGTTATCCCGTCTCGATGGCGCGGCTGATTGCCGGCGCAGCAGTGGGAAAGCCCTTCGCCGAGCCGGACAAAGTCGTCGGCGCTGCGCATCTCGGCCAATCCGGCGTCGACGAATGGGCGTCGGCGCTGTTGCATTTTCCGGGCGGCATCGTCGCGGAAGTGTCCTGCAGCATCTCGCTCGCTCAGGACAATGTCTTGCGTATTGTCGGCAGCAAAGGCCGCATCGAGGTGGCGGATTTCTGGTATGCCGGCGGCCAGCAAGGCGGCACCGGCGAAATCCGCATCGTCCGTCCGGGTGACACCGAGGTGGTCGAGGTCACGGAGGACGGCTGGCTGTACGCATTTGAGGTCGACGCCGCCGGCGAGGCCATTCTCGGCGGAAAGCAGGAGTTCACCTGGCCCGGCATGGGCTGGGCCGACAGTCTCGGCAATCTGCGCGTGCTCGACAAATGGCGGGCGGCAATCGGGCTCGAATACGACATCGAGAAACCGGCAAAGCGCGTCAACACGATCTCCGGACGGAAGCTGCGCTCCGGCGGAACCGCCATCCCCAAGCGCAGCATTCCGGGCCTGCCGCGGCCGGCCTCGTGCCTGGCGCTCGGCTTCGAGGATTTCCGCACCTTTTCGTCGGGCGCCATCCTGCTCGATGCCTATTTCGAGGCCGGCGGCAATCTGTTCGACACCGCCTTCGTCTACGGTTCCGGCTATACCGAGACGCTGCTCGGCCAGTGGCTGAAGAACCGCGGCGTGCGCGAGCAGTCGGTGGTCATCGGCAAGGGCGCGCACTCGCCGCTCTGCTATCCCGACGTCATCGGCAAGCAGCTCACCCAGTCGCTCGAACGGCTGCAGACCGACCATATCGACGTCTATTTCATGCACCGCGACAATCCGGATGTGCCGGTCGACGAATTCGTCGATGCGATGGACCGCGAGGTCAAGGCCGGCCGCATTCGCGGTCCGTTCGGCGGCTCGAACTGGACGATGGAACGCATGGACAAGGCGATTGCCTATGCCGAGCGCACCGGGAAGCAGAAGCCCGGCGCGCTTTCCAACAATTTCTCGCTGGCCGAAATGCTGGAGCCGATCTGGGCAGGCTGCGTCACCTCCTCCAGCGACGAATGGAAGGCCTGGCTCGCCGCCCGGCAGATGCCGAATTTCGCCTGGTCGAGCCAGGGCCGCGGCTTCTTCACCGACCGCGCCGGCCGCGACCGGCGCGATAATGAGGAGCTGGTCCGGGTCTGGTACTCGGAGAAGAATTTCGGCCGTCGTGACCGTGCCATCGAGCTCGCCAGACGGCTGGGCAAGAGCCCGATCCACGTCGCGCTCGCCTATGTCCTGGCGCAGCCCTTTCCGTCCGTCCCGCTGATCGGGCCGCGCACGCTCGACGAATTGGAAGACAGCCTCCAGGCGCTCGACATTTCGCTTTCGCCGGATGATCTTGCATGGCTGGATAGCGGTTCGGATCAGGCCCGCGCGCGCGCCTGACAGCAGCGGCAGTCGCTTCGGCCTACGCTGCGCCCTTAGCTTCCGGACTGTTTGCGCTGCCCTCACCCTCTCCCGCAAAGAACAGGGAAAGGGTAAGAATAAGGGCAGCGCAAAGGTCACTGGAAGTTAGGGAAGACAGATGCTCGACATCGCACCGACGAAACAGGCAGCCACCTGGCTCGATTCCTTTGCCCGGGCGCTCGAGGCCGGCGACGTCGAGGCGGCAACCAATTTGTTCGTCGAGGACTGCTACTGGCGCGATCTCTTGACCTTCACCTGGAACATCAAGACGATGGAGGGCCGCGCCGCGATCTGCGACATGCTGGCGGCGACGCTGGCAACGACAAAGCCTGCCCGGTGGCAGCTCAGCGGCGAAGCGACTTCGGACGAGGGCGCGATCGAGGCCTGGTTTTCTTTCGAGACGTCATCGGCGTGGGGGCAAGGCGTCATGCGCCTCAGGGACGGCAAGTGCCGGACGCTGTTTACGGCGATGAGCGATCTCAAGGGGTTGGAGGAGCGCAAGGGCCCGGCGCGGCCTCTGGGCGTCCGCCACAAGGCAGACCCGGAACGCGAGACCTGGCTGGAGGCGAGGCGCCGCGAGGCGCGTGACCTCGGCGTTAGCCAACAGCCCTACTGCCTGGTCATCGGCGGCGGCCAGGGCGGCATCGTGCTGGGGGCGCGGCTCAGGCAATTGGGCGTGCCGGCCATCGTCATCGAGAAGAACACTCAGGCCGGCGATTCCTGGCGCAATCGCTACCGCTCGCTCGTGCTGCACGACCCGGTCTGGTACGACCATCTGCCCTACATCCCGTTTCCCGAGAACTGGCCGGTGTTCACGCCCAAGGACAAGATGGGCGACTGGCTGGAAATGTATACGCGCGTCATGGAGCTCAATTACTGGACCTCCACGACATGCGTCAGCGCGTCCTACGACGACGCCGAAAAAATCTGGACGGTCGAGCTCGACCGCGCCGGCGAGCACATCACGCTGAAGCCCAGGCACATCGTCTTTGCAACCGGTGCTTATGGCCCGCCCAGGCGCATCGACCTGCCGGGTGCCGATGTCTTCAACGGCGAGATCCTGCATTCCAGCCAGTATTCCAGCGGCGAGAAATTCCGCGGCAAAAAGGTCGCCGTCATCGGCGCGGCAAGTTCCGGCCATGACGTCAGCGTCGACCTCTGGGAGAGCGGCGCCGAGGTGACCATGGTCCAGCGCTCGCCGACGACGGTGGTCAAGTCGGACACGCTGATGGAGATCGGTTTCGAGATCTTTTCGGAAAAGGCGCTGGCCCGCGGCATCACCACCGAGAAGGCCGACATGATCGTCGCCTCGACGCCGTTCGCGCTGCTGCCGCAAGGCCAGCGGGCGCTTTACGACATCATCAAGGCGCGCGACGCGGCCTTCTACGATCGCTTGCGCGGCGCCGGCTTCGCCATCGATTTCGGCGACGACGAGACCGGGCTCCTGATGAAGGCCTACCGCACCGGCTCGGGCTTCTACATCGATGTCGGCGCCTGCGACCTGATCATCGACGGCGAGATCGGCATCCGCAGCGGCGTCGGGATCAAGTCGCTGACGCAGACAGGCATCCTCTTCGACGACGGCACCGAACTGGCGGCCGACGCAATCATCGCCTGCACCGGCTATCTCTCGATGAACGAAACCGTGGCGGCGATCGTCTCGCGCGAAGTCGCCGACAAGGTCGGCCCGTGCTGGGGGATTGGCTCGGGCGTGAAAGGCGACCCGGGTCCGTGGCAAGGCGAATTGCGCAACATGTGGAAGCCGACGGCACAGGAAGCGCTGTGGTTCCACGGCGGCAATCTGGCGCTGTCGCGCTTCTATTCGAAGTACGTCGCGCTGCAGATCAAGGCGCGCATGGAAGGCATTGCGACGCCGGTCTATGGAGCGCCGGGGGTGAAGCTGTGATCTCCCCCCTTGAGGGGGAGATGGCCGGCAGGCCAGAGGGGGTCGCCGCACGTCGAGCGCCAACCTCCATCCGTTGCAGGAAGACGAGCCCGGTCGAACCGACCCCCTCTGTCGCCTTCGGCGACATCTCCCCTCAAGGGGGGAGATCACCCACGCCCGAAATGCCGGCTCACCATGTCGACATGCGTGTCGTGCGCATGCGCTTCGAAGCGTTCGGTCTCGCCGAGATCGTCCACCGCCTCGTTCGGCCACCAGCTGCCGCCGACCACGATTCCGTCCGAGACCAGCCTTTGCTCGGCGACCAGCGAGGCGCCGACCGAATCGACAAAGGTGAAGCGGCCCGGACGCAGCCGCAACACCGCGATGTCGCCGACCGCACCCACCGCAAGCCTGCCGAGATCGGGCCTGGCGATCGCTTCGGCAGGGCGCTGCGTGGCGGCGCGCAGCACCTCGACCAGCGGCATGCCGAGCGCCAGCAGCTTCGACATGCAGACCAGGATGTCGAAGGCCGGCCCGTCGACGCAGTAGAGATGCACGTCGCTGCTGATCACGTCCGGCGCCAGCCCCTCGCTGAGCATCGCTTTCGCCACTTCGAAATCGAACGAGCCCATGCCGTGGCCGATGTCGAAGATGACGCCGCGCTCGCGCGCCAGCCGCATATCTGGCCGCACCGCCCCCGAGGCGAAGACCGGCGCGTTGGGAAACGGCCGGAAGCAGTGGGTGAGGATGTCGCCCTTGCGCAGCCGCGGCAGCACTTCCGAGCGGCCCGGCGGCGGCTCGTCTATGTGCGCCATCAGCGGCAGGCCGGCTTTGTCGGCGGCTTCGAGCGCGAGATCGACCGGCGCGATGCCGCTGGTGCCGCCGGCATGGCGACCCGAGCGGACCTTGACGCCGACAACCACGTCCGCGTGCTCGCGAGCCGCCGCTACCGTCTCGCGCGGTTCGCAGAGCCGGAGATCGCTACACTCGCCGACCGCCACGGTCTGCGAGAAGCCGAATATGCCGGCAAAGGAAATGTTGACATAGGCCAGGATGCGGACTTTCGAGCGCTCGATGACGTGGCGGCGAAAGCCGAGGAAATTGCCGGCGCCGGCACTTCCGGCATCGATGAAGGTGGTGGTGCCGCTCTTTGCGGCGAGCCGGTCGGCATCGACGCCGAGCGACGTGCCGCCCCAATAGACATGGCTGTGCAGGTCGATCAGGCCCGGCGCGACGATGGAGCCCGTGGCATCGATGACGCGGGCGGCACGTTCGAAGGGGATTTCGGTGTCGATCGCGGCGATACGGCCGTCGGCAATCGCCAGATCGCTCTGCGCGTCGAGGCCGGACGCCGGATCGATGAGGCGGCCGCCTTTTATCAGGAGATCGAATTGCATCGCGCCTGTCTCCACTTTCCCGTCAGGCCGGCCTGTAGGCAACGGCCTCGACCTCGATCTTGATGTCGATCATCAGCCGCGACTCCACTGTCGTGCGCGCCGGCGGGTCTTTCGGGAAATGCCTGGCATAGACGGTGTTGAAAATGCCGAAATCGCGGGCGTCTTCGAGCCAGACCGTCGTCTTGACTACGTCGTCGAGGGTACAGCCGGCCAGCGCCAGTGCCGCCTTGACGTTCGACAGCACCTGCTCGGTCTGTTCGGCGATGCCGCCCTTGACCACCAGCCCGTCTGTGCCGACCGGCACCTGGCCTGAGACATAGACGAAATCGCCGGCCCTGACCGCCGGCGACAACGGCACATGGGATTTTCCAAAACACTGCTTGGGCAAGGAGGCCTCCTGTCTAGGTTCTTTGGGTGAACGCGCGGTGCTGCGAGAGATAGGGGGCGGCTGCACGCCATCGATCCACATTTTGAAAGCCTATATCGCTTTGCTGCGGTAACGCCACAACGATCACCGCCCTTGGTGATCCTTCGCGACCCCCTCTGTCCTGCCCTCTTTGCGATCACTTGGCATCTCCCCCTCTAGTGGGGAGATCGGCAGCTTCGCCGATAGCATCCATTCAGCCACCTTGGAAATTGGCGAAAGCCGCGGTGACATCCAATCTCCCCCTGGAGGGGGAGATGCCCGGCAGGGCAGAGAGGGGGGCGCTGTCCCGACAGCGTCTGGACCCGCGACACCAGCCGGCTCAGCGGTCGATCCGCGTCGACAGGATGATCGACGACGACGTGCGCTCGACTCCGTCCATGGCGCCGATCTGGTCGAGAAGCGTGTCGAGATCCCTGATCGACGGCGCCTCGACGATGACGATCATATCGAAATTGCCGCTGACCGAGTGCAGCGTGCGAACCGGTGCCAGCGCCTGCAGGCTGCGCACCACCTTGTCGGCAAGCTTGGGGGTGACGGTGAGCAGGACATGCGCCCTGACCAGCCCCTGCTCGTAATCCGGCAACAGCCTGACCCCGTAGCCGGCGATGATGCCGCGCTGTTCCAGCCGCTCGATCCGGCTTTGCACCGTTGTTCGTGAGACGCCGAGCCGCCGCGCCAGTTCGGCGGTCGAGGCGCGCGCATTGGTGCGCAGCAGGGAAAGCAGAGCCTGGTCGGCATCGCTGAGCATTTCGACGAACCTTACCGGCACATTGCCCAAAGAGAGGCTGCGTTTCGTACAATCTCACGCTTCCTTTCGACAGGCAAGCTGCGATTCTAACCGTGAATTTAGCATTGGTGCGAGGGACCGGTCATGAAGGAAATCATCGTCGTCGGCGCCGGCAAGATCGGCTCGACCATTGCCGAGATGCTGGCTTCCACGGGCGACTACCATGTCACGCTCATCGACCGCTCGGCGGCGCAGCTCGGCGCGGCCGAACTGTCTGAAACGGTCGAGACGCTGGAACTCGATATCGAAGCCGCCGGCACGCTCGAAGCCGCCTTGGCCGGCAAGTTCGCGGTGCTCAGCGCCGCGCCCTTCCATCTGACCACGCGCATCGCCGAGGCGGCGGCCAGTGCCGGCGTGCATTATCTCGATCTGACCGAGGACGTCGTCAGCACCAGGCGCGTCAAGGAACTGGCGCGTTCCGGCAACAGCGCCTTCATTCCGCAATGCGGGCTGGCGCCGGGCTTCATCTCGATCGTTGCCAACGATCTCGCCAGCCGCTTCGACACGCTGGAAAGCGTGCGCATGCGGGTCGGCGCGCTGCCGCAATACCCGTCGAATGCGCTGAACTACAATCTGACCTGGAGCACCGACGGCGTCATCAACGAATATTGCGAGCCGTGCGAGGCGATCGTCGAAGGCGAGCTTGTCGAAGTGCCGCCGCTGGAGGAGCGTGAAGAATTCTCGCTCGACGGCGTCACCTACGAGGCGTTCAACACCTCGGGCGGGCTGGGCACGCTGGCCGAAACGCTGAAAGGCAGAGTGCGGACGCTGAACTACCGCACCATCCGCTATCCCGGCCATGCCGCGATCATGAAGGCGCTGCTCAACGACCTCGGCCTGCGCCACCGCCGCGACGTGCTGAAGGACATTTTCGAAAGCGCCCTGCCGGCGACGCTGCAGGACGTGGTCATCGTCTTCGTCACCGTCAGCGGCCGCAAGAACGGCCGCCTGCTGCAAGAGACCTACGCCAACAAGATCTACGCCAAGCGCGTCGGCGAAACGGTGCGCAGCGCCATCCAGATCACCACCGCCTCCGCCATCTGCGCGGTGCTCGACATGCTGGCCGACGGCAGCTTGCCGGCCAGGGGCTTCATCAAGCAGGAGGACATCGCCCTCGACGCCTTCCTAGCCAACCGCTTCGGCCGCGCCTATGCGCAGCACGAAATGGTTAGCCGGCTTGCAGGGTGAGCTGCGTAATCTCCCCCCTCGAGGGGGAGATGTCGCCGAAGGCGACAGAGGGGGTCGCCTCGCGTAGAGCGCCAACCTCCATCTGTCGCAAGGGAGGTCGCATCCAGTCGAACCGACCCCCTCTGGCCTGCCGGCCATCTCCCCCTCAAGGGGGGAGAGCGCGAGCCCTCAGACATGCACCGCCCGCCCCAGCGCCTTCAGCGCCGCTTCCGGAAAACCCTCGCCCTGTGTCGGATGGGCATGGATCGTCCCGGCGATATCCTCCAGCGTCGCACCCATCTCCAGCGCCAGCCCAAACGCAGTGGACAGCTCCGACACGCCCTGGCCGACGGCTTGAATGCCAAGCACCAGATGGTTGTCCGCCCGCGCCACTACCCGGACGAATCCGTCCTCGCCCAACTTCGTCATCGCCCGGCCATTGGCGATGAAGGGAAACAGTCCGACCTTGATCTCGCCACGGGTCTTGGCCTCCTCCGGCGACAGGCCTGCGGTGACCAGCTCCGGATCGGTGAAACAGACAGCCGGGATCGCTCGTCTGTCCCAGCTGCGCTTGTGGCCGGCGACGATCTCGGCGACCATTTCGCCTTGCGCCATGGCCCGGTGCGCCAGCATCGGCTCGCCGGTGACGTCGCCAATGGCAAAGATACCACGCATCGAGCTGCGGCACTGGTCGTCGATGCGGATGAAGGATCCGGCCATGTCGAGGTCGATCTGCTCCAACCCCCAGCCTTCGGTCACCGGCTTGCGACCGACCGTGACCAGCACCATGTCGCCGGCAATCTTGCCGTTCTTGCCGCCATTCGTCTCGACCAGCAGCGCGTCGCGCTTAGTGGACAGCCCCTTGGCCTTGGCGTTCACGAGCACCTCGATGCCGAGTTCGGCCAGCCGCTTCACCACCGGCCGGGTCAGTTCCGCATCATATTGCGCCAGCACGCGCGGCAACGCCTCGACTACGGTCACCTTGGCGCCCAGCTTGGCAAAGGCGATGCCGAGTTCCAGCCCGATATAGCCGCCGCCGACCACCGCCAGCCTCTCCGGAACTTCGCTCAGCGCCAGCGCCTCGGTCGACGAAATGACCGGCCCGCCGAACGGCAGCGATGGCAGATCTACCGGCGCCGAGCCGGTCGCTATCACCACAGTTTCGGCTCGGATCACCTGCATGCCGATCTCGGTCTCGACGGCAACGGTCTTGCCGTCGCGAAATGTCGCCCAGCCATGCACCGTCTTCACGCCAGCTTTCTTCAGCAGGCCGGCGACGCCGTTGTTCAGCCGGCTAACGATGCCGTCTTTCCAGGCAATGGTCGCCGCGAGATCAAGCGACGGTGCCGCGACCGTTATGCCGAGTGGACTTTTGCCGCCGGCCATGTGCGAGAGCTTTTCGAACTCTTCGGCTGCATGGATCAGCGCCTTTGACGGGATGCAGCCGACATTGAGGCAAGTGCCGCCCGGTTTGCCTGCCTCGACGATCACTGTGTCGATGCCAAGCTGCCCGGCGCGGATGGCACAGACATAGCCGCCCGGACCGGCGCCGATGACCAGCAGCTTGCAGGAGATTTCCTTCATCATTGCACCTTAGTTCGACGAGCCGGCGGGGCAGCACCCCCCTCTGTCCTGCCGGACATCTCCCCCTCAAGGGGGGAGATTGGCAGCTTTCGCGTTCGGCTTAGTCCTGCAAAGCTGGAGATTGGCGAAAGGCGGGATGACGGCCGATCTCCCCCCTTGAGGGGGAGATGCCCGGTAGGGCAGAGGGGGGCGCGAAGGATCGCTACTGCTCTCATCTCGCGCCCCTGCGATCCTCTGTTCATCTCATCAATCCACAAAAATCAGCGCCGGCGTTTCCAGCAGCGTCTTTATCCGCTGGATGAACACCGCCGCGTCCCAGCCGTCGATGACGCGGTGGTCGAAGCTGGAGGACAGGTTCATCATCTTGCGCGGGATGAACTGGGTACCGTCCCATACCGGCCGCACCATCATCTTGTTGACGCCGACGATCGCCACTTCCGGATGATTGATCACCGGCGTCGTCGCCACGCCGCCCATGGCGCCCAGCGAAGTGATGGTGATGGTCGATCCCGAGAGTTCGTCGCGCGTCGCCGTGCCGGATTTTGCTGCCTCGGCCAGCCTGACAACCTCGGCTGCACAGTCCCAGATGTCGCGCGCCTCGGCGTGCTTGACCACGGGCACCATCAGCCCGGAAGCCGTCTGCGCGGCGATGCCGATGTGGACGCCGCCATGCTGGTGGACGATGCCGGCTTCGTCGTCGAACAGTGCGTTGACATTGGGCTGGTCGGCGATTGCCTTGACCATCGCCCGCATCAAGAACGGCAGCAGCGTCAGCTTCGGCCTGTCCGCGCCCGGCCGCTTCTCCTTGTTGAGCGCGGCGCGCAAATCCTCGAGCGCGGTGACGTCGATCTCCTCGACATAGGTGATATGCGGGATGCGCGACTTGGCCAGCGTCATCTTCTCGGCGATCTTTCGCCTGAGCCCGACTATCTTGATGTCCTCGACCGCCTCGTTGCGGGCGAGGCCAGGGGCCTTCGCGAGCTGCGGTCCGCGTGCCAGGAAGGCGTCGATGTCCTCGTGCCGGATGCGGCCGGCTGGGCCGGTTCCCGGGACCTGCCGAAGGTCGATGCCGGCCTCTTTCGCCCTGAGGCGGACGGCCGGCGAGGCCAGTGGCTTTTCTCCCTCGGGGCGCAGCGCACCGACCGGCGCTATACCCCCGAAAGCCGGCGCAGTACCCCCACCCCTAACCCCTCCCCACAAGGGGGAGGGGGAGTCGCCACCCGCCGCACTTAGTCCCTTATGCGTTGGTGTTTTTCCAGATGATCGTGGAGCGGTCTCGGGTTCGGCCTTGGAGGTTGCGGCACGTCCCCCTCCCCCTTGTGGGGAGGGGTTAGGAGTGGGGGTACTGCGCCCGGTGGGGGTATTCTTGGCGCCCGCCTCAGTGGCCTGCGACGCAGCATCCCTGACATTACCCTCGCCCGCCACCTTCAACCTGACAATCGGCGAGCCGATCGCCACCGTGTCGCCGATCTCGGCGCCCAACCAGACGATCTCGCCATCGACGGGCGACGGAATTTCGACTGTCGCCTTGTCGGTCATGACAGCGGCAAGCACGGCGTCCTCGCGCACGAGATCGCCGACCTTGACCTGCCATTCGACGAGCTCGGCCTCGGCGACGCCTTCGCCGACATCGGGCAGCTTGATGACATATTCGCCCATCGTTCCCCCTCAGGCTTCCATCGTTTCGACCAGCGCGCGGCCTAGCCGGGCAGGACCAGGAAAATAGTCCCACTCCTGCGCATGCGGATAGGGCGTGTCCCAGCCGGTGACCCGCGCCACCGGCGCTTCCAGATGGTAGAAGCAGTTCTCCTGAACCAGCGCCGAAAGTTCGGCACCGAACCCTGATGTCAGCGTCGCCTCGTGCACGACCACGCAGCGCCCGGTCTTGTTGACCGAGGCGACGATCGTCTCGAGGTCGAGCGGCAGCAGTGTCCTCAGATCGATGATCTCGGCATCGATGCCGGTCTCCTCGGCCGCCGCCTGGGCGACATAGACCATCGTGCCGTAGGCAAGCACGGTGACCGCCGCACCCGGCCGTCGGATCACCGCCTTGCCGAGCGGCACCGTGTAATGGCCGTCGGCAACCTCGCCGAGCTCATGTTTCGACCATGGCGTTACCGGCCGCTCGTGATGACCGTCGAAGGGGCCGTTATAAAGCCGCTTCGGCTCCAGGAAGATCACCGGGTCGGGATCCTCGATCGCCGCGATGAGCAGGCCTTTGGCGTCATACGGGTTCGAGGGCACCACGACTTTCAAGCCGGAGACGTGGGTGAACAGCGCCTCCGGGCTCTGGCTGTGGGTCTGGCCGCCGAAAATGCCGCCGCCGGTCGGCATTCTCACGACGATCGGGCAGGTGAAATCGCCGTTCGACCGGTAACGCAGCCGCGCCGCTTCCGAGACGATCTGGTCATAGGCTGGATAAACATAGTCGGCAAACTGCACCTCGACGCAAGGCTTCAGCCCGTAGGCGGCCATGCCGATGGCCGCGCCGACAATGCCGGATTCGCTGATCGGCGCATCGAAGCAGCGGCTCTTTCCGTATTTCGCCTGCAGGCCTTGCGTGCAGCGGAAGACGCCGCCGAAGAAGCCGACATCCTCACCGAACACGATGACTTGGCTGTCGCGCGCCATCGACACGTCCATGGCGTCGCGGATTGCCTCGATCATGGTCCGTCGCGGCATGGTCAGACCCCTGCCTGTTGGCGCTGGCGCCTGAGATGCGGCGGCATCTCGGCATAGACGCCCTCGAACATGTCGCGCGCCGAGGGCTTGCCGCCGGCATGCAGCGTGCCATGGCGCTCGGCCTCCCGCTGCGCCGAAATCACCGTGTCGAGGATTTCGGCCTCGGCCTGGGCGTGGCGTTCGTCCGACCAGACGCCGCGCTGGATGAGGTGGTTCTTCAGCCTGACGATCGGGTCGCCGAGCGGCCAGGCATCGGACTCGGCCTTCGGCCGGTAGGCCGACGGGTCGTCGGAGCTCGAATGGGCGCCGACGCGGTAAGTGACGTATTCGACCAGCGTCGGCCCGAGATTGCTGCGCGCCCGTTCCGCCGCCCATTTGGCCACCGCATGGACGGCGAGATAGTCGTTGCCGTCGACGCGCAGTGACGGAATGCCGAAGCCGAGTCCACGGGCGGCAAAAGTACCGGAGCCGCCGCGGGCGATGCCCTGGAACGTCGAGATCGCCCACTGGTTGTTGACGACGTTGAGCACGACCGGCGCCTTGTAGGTCGAGGCGAACACCAGCGCCGAATGGAAGTCGGACTCGGCGGTCGAGCCGTCGCCGATCCACGCGGCGGCGATCTTTGAATCGTTGCTGATTGCCGAGGCCATCGCCCAGCCGACCGCCTGGATGTACTGCGTCGCCAGATTGCCGGAGATCGAGAAGAAGCCGTGCTCCTTCGATGAATACATGATCGGTAATTGCCGCCCTTTCAGCGGATCGGCCTCGTTCGAATAGATCTGGTTCATCATCGTGACCATCGGGTAGCCGTCGGCGATGAGCAGGCCGGCCTGCCGATAGGTCGGAAAATTCATGTCGCCGCGCGACAGCGCCTTGCGGAAGGCGCAGCTCACTGCCTCTTCGCCGAGATGCTGCATGTAGAAAGAGGTCTTGCCCTGGCGCTGCGCCATCTGCATGCGCGCATCGAAGCTGCGCAGCGCCATCATATGGCGCAGCCCCTCCAGCAACTCGTCGTCCGAAAGCAGTCCTGCCCACGGCCCGACCGCCTCACCGGCGCGGTTGAGCACGCGGATGATCGAGAAGGCCAGATCGCGGATGTCGCGCGGGTCGACGTCGATCTTCGGGCGCGGCACCGAGCCGGCCTTGGGGATGGTCACGTCTGAGAAATCCGGCGTCCCGCCCGGCCGCACTTCCGGTTCCGGAACATGGAAGCGCAGCATTCCGGCATCGGCCATGATCTCGGTCCTCCACTGTTGCCCGGGCGCGATAGTTGCACACCGCCAGACCAGTGCCAATTCGTCGGGCGAGGCTTCGCTGCCGCTGGCTGCTGCCCGCGGCAGACAGGATGGAGATATGTCGGCGAAATTTCTTGTCGATCTTCCGCGCCGGCGCGCAATTTGGGAGATGATTGCGCCGGGTTTCCCGCCAGATAAGGCAATGCGTCGGGTTGGTCGGCGCGAGCACCTCCTGCTCCCCTTGTGGGAGAAGGTGGCCGAGCGAAGCTCGGTCGGATGAGGGGTGTTCCAGCTTGGCATCGACAGCACTCCGGCCGGCACCCCTCAACCGTCTTGGAGCTACGCGCCAATTCACCTTCTCCCACAAGGGGGAGAAGGAAAGGAGGGCGGCGCCGTTCACCCCGCGCCCGCGTCATGCTAATCAGCGCCCATGGCACAAAAGAAAGCATACGAGGTCGATGCATGGCTCGCGAAGCCGGATCCGCGCGTCTCGATCGTGCTGCTTTACGGTCCCGATCGCGGGCTGGTTGCCGAGCGGGCAAAGGCCTTTGCCGGCAAGACCGGCCTGCCGCTTGACGATCCGTTCTCGGTCGTCAGGCTGGACGGTTCGGAGGTCGATCGCGACGAGGGCCGCCTGCTCGTCGAGGCCCGCACCGTGCCGATGTTTTCGGAGCGGCGCCTGCTATGGGTGCGCAATGCCGGCGCCCAGAAGGCGCTTGCCGACGACGTCAAGGCGCTGACGTCGGAGCCCGCGCGGGACGCCATCATCCTCATCGAGGCCGGCGACCTGAAGAAGGGCGTCGGCCTGCGCGCCGTGGTGGAGGCGGCGGACAATGCCATGGCGCTGCCTTGCTACGCCGATGAGGCCAGGGACATCGACACGGTCATCGACGACGAACTGCGCAAGGCCGGCATGTCGATGACACTGGAGGCGCGGCAGGCGCTGCGCCGCAATCTCGGCGGCGACCGGCTGGCCTCGCGGGGCGAAATCGAAAAGCTGGTGCTTTATGCGCATGGCCAGGCCGAAATCGGCCTCGACGACGTCAAGGCGACGTCTGGCGATGTCTCGGGCCTCTCCTTCGACGCGGCGGTCGACGCCCTGCTCGAAGGCAGGATCGCCGACTTCGACACCGCCTTTAACCGCCATTGCCAGTCAGGCGGCCAGCCTTTCCTGGTGCTTTCATCGGCGATGCGGCAGTTGCAGGCGATCCAGGCGATGCGCGGCCAGATGGACGCCGGCGGCCGCAATGCCGCTTCGGTCGTTGCCGCGGCGCGCCCGCCGGTTTTTTTCTCCCGGCGCAAGCTGGTCGAGAAAGCCCTCGAACGGTGGAGCAGCGAAGCGCTCGGCCGCGCCCTCAACCGCCTGCAGACGGCGGTCCTGCAGACACGCCGGCGGCCGGATCTGTCGGTCGCGCTGGCACGCCAGGCCCTGCTCGGCATTGCCGTGGAGAGCGCAAGGCTGGCGCAGCGCATCTGATCTCCCCCCTTGAGGGGGAGATGTCGCCAAAGGCGACAGAGGGGGTCACAGCGCGTAGAACACCAGCCCCTTCCGCGAAGACAGAGGACGTGGGCGCTTGAAATTTGACGACCCCTTCTGGCCTGCCGGCCATCTCCCCCTCAAGGGGGGAGATTAACTACTTCGACGATTTCGCCAATCACCGCGCGGCAGCAAAACGTTATTTGCCGGCTAATTTTAGCAACCTACCTACTCCCGCTTCAGCCTTCGGCAAAGCTCGTCGAGCTGCTCCAGCGTCCGGTAGGCGACGCTGATCACGCCGCCGCGCTGGTTGTGCTCGATCGTGACGATCATGCCGATCGTGCTGGTCATCAGCCGCTCCAGCGCCAGCGTGTCGGCATCCTTTTGCGGCGGGGGCGCGGGCTGGCGCTTTGCCGCCGGCGCGCCGACCGGCATCTGCGCCAAGGCTTCGGCCTGGCGCACCGAAAGCCCCTCGTCGATGATCCGCTTGGCAAGCCCGGCCGGGTCGTTGGCCGTCACCAGGGTGCGGGCGTGGCCGGCCGAAAGCGCGCCGTCGACCAGCATGTCGCGAATGACGTCGGGCAGCTTGAGCAGCCTCAGCGTGTTGGCGACATGGCTGCGGCTCTTGCCGATCACCTGGCCGAGATCGGCCTGGGTATAGCCGTGGTCGTCGATCAGCTGCTGATAGCCCAGCGCCTCCTCGACCGGGTTGAGGTCGGTGCGCTGGACGTTTTCGATGATCGCCAGTTCGAGCGCCGTGCGATCGTTGACGTCGCGTACGATGATCGGGATTTCGGTCAGCCCGGCGCGTTGCGCCGCGCGCCAACGACGCTCGCCTGCGATGATCTCGTAGCGGCCCGTTTGGGTTTTCGACGGCCGCGCCACCACCGGCTGCACCACGCCATGTTCGCGGATCGACTGGGCGAGGTCGGTCAGGTCGGCGTCGCCAAAATGCCGGCGCGGGTTTTTGGGATTGGGGCTGAGGAACTCGATCGGCACCTTGCCGTCGGCCGCCAGCCCGAGCTTTTCCGGAGCTGCCGGGCGATCGATTTCGCCGATCAGCGCCGCCAGTCCCCGTCCCAATCTTTTTCTCGAAGGGTCTTCGTTCATCGTCCGTCCAGATCGTTTCGGTATCGAATCGGGTTTATTGTTTACAACGGTTAAGCGGCACGCAATTTGCGCTCGCGGCGGATGACTTCCGAAGCAAGCTGCAGATAGGCCTGGCTGCCCGAACATTTCAGGTCGTAGAGAATCGCCGGTTTGCCGTAGGACGGCGCTTCGGAAACGCGGACATTGCGCGGGATGACGGTTTCATAGACCTTGTCGCCCATATGCGCCCGCACATCCTGCACCACCTGGTTGGCGAGATTGTTGCGCCCGTCGAACATGGTCAGCACGATGCCCTGGATCGTCAGGTCGGGGTTGATCGAGCGGCGCACCTGCTCGACCGTCTCCAAAAGCTGGCTCAGGCCCTCCAGCGCGAAAAACTCGCACTGCAGCGGCACCAGCACCGAATCGGCCGCAGCCATCGAATTCAGTGTCAGCAGGTTGAGCGACGGCGGGCAGTCGATCAGCACATAGCCGAAATTGGCCGAGCGCTCGGCCGAAGCCCGTAGAGCGTTGCGCAGCCGCAGCACCCGATCCGGCGCCGAGGCGATTTCCATCTCGATGCCGAGCAGGTCGAGCGTCGACGGTACGATCGACAGGCCAGGCACCGCCGTCGGGATCGCCGCCGCTTCGAGATCTAGCTCGCCGGTCAGCACATCATAGGACGAGACGGTGCGGTCGCGCCGGTCGATGCCAAGCCCGGTGCTGGCATTGCCCTGCGGGTCGAGATCGACGATCAGCACCTGTTCGCCTATGGCGGCGAGCGCCGTGGCCAGATTGATGGCGGTCGTCGTCTTGCCGACGCCGCCTTTCTGGTTGGCGACGGTGATGATTCGGGGGCCGTTCTTCATCATGGGTCTATGCCAGAAATTCATTTGGGTCGCCGGTCACAAGCCAGGGTGCTGTCGCAAGTCGGATACTTCGAGAATGACGCCCTGCGCGTCGGTTGCACTGGCATGTTCTACCAGATCGAAAGACCATCGTTGAGCGCTTTCTGCCACTTCGGCGCGGTAATCCCGGCCTTTGTGAAACAGGCCGCGCGACCCCTTGGTCAGCCACGGTGCCGCCAGGTCGAGCAAGTCGGGCAGCGAGGCGAGTGCCCTGGCTGTGACGATTTGCGGTGCAGGAACAAGAGGATAGCTGTCGTCGATGCGGCGCGCGATAACCTTGGCGGGCAGGCTGAACTGTCCGATGACCGCTTGCAGGAACGATGCTTTTTTCCGGTTGCTTTCAACCAGGTCGATACCGGCGCCGTCCCGCTCGGCAAGCAAAAAGGCCAGCACAAGGCCGGGAAACCCACCGCCGGAGCCGAGATCGACCCAGCGCTTCGCCTCTGGTTTGATTCGCGCCAGCTGCGCGCTGTCGAGGATGTGGCGGCGCCAGACATCGTCCTGCGTCGATTGCGCGGCCAGATTGATCCGGCGGTTCCATTTCTGGAAGACGGCCTCGAACTCAACCAGGCGATCGAATGTTTCACGTGAAACCGGGCCCGCTGCCGCCTGCAGGTTTGCCCAGGACGCAGCGCTCACGCGACCTGCTTTCGCGCGGCCGCCTCGGCATTGCGGACATGGGCGACAATAATCGCCAGCGCCGCCGGCGTCATGCCTTCCATGCGTTGCGCATCGGCAATCGAGCGCGGCTGGCGTGCCAGCATCTTCTGCTTCAACTCGTTCGACAGGCCGGGAACAGAAGCAAAGTCGAGCGACTCGGGAATAAGCCTGCTCTCCTCATGCCTGATCTGCGAAACATCGGCCTGCTGGCGGTCGAGATAGACAGAATATTTGGCTTCCGTTTCAAGACGTTCGGCCGTTTTGCTGTCGATCGCGGCGAAAGCCGGCTCGATCCGCGCCAGCCAAGCGATGTCGACGCCGGGATAGGCCAGCAACTCATAGGCCGAGCGACGGACGCCGTCCCGGTTGATTTCGAGCCCATGGCGCGCTGCCTCATTGGGGGTCATGGTGGTGCCGAGGGCGAGCTGTCGCGCCTTCTCAAGGTCTTGCATACCATTGTTGAACCGCTGCATCCGCTCCGGCGAGGCAATCTCCAGCCTTATCGCCAGTGGCGTCAGCCGCTCATCGGCGTTGTCGGCTCGCAGCGATAGCCGGAACTCGGCCCGCGAGGTGAACATGCGGTACGGCTCGGCGATGCCGCGGCTGGTCAAATCGTCGACCATCACGCCGATATAGGCTTCGGTGCGGCTCAGCACGATTTCCTCGTTCGCCGACGCCTTGCGCGCTGCATTCAAGCCGGCAAGCAGCCCTTGCGCGCCGGCTTCCTCGTAGCCGGTGGTGCCGTTGATCTGGCCGGCGAGGAAAAGGCCAGCGATCCGCGTGGTTTCCAGCGTTGGCTTGAGCTCGCGTGGATCGACATGGTCATACTCGATGGCATAGCCCGGCTGCAGCATGGTTGCCCGCTCCAGCCCCGGAATGGTCTTCAGGATGTCGAGTTGCACGTCCTCGGGCAGCGAGGTCGAAATGCCGTTCGGGTACACCGTGTCGTCGTCCAGCCCTTCCGGCTCCAGAAATATCTGGTGGCCTTCGCGGTCACCGAACTTGACGATCTTGTCTTCGATCGACGGGCAATAACGCGGCCCGACGCCTTCGATCGACCCCGAATACATGGCCGAGCGGCCGAGATTGGCGCGAATCAGCTCGTGCGTTGCATTGGTCGTTCGGGTAATGCCGCATTGGATCTGCGGATTTTCGATGCGATCGGTCAGCAGCGAGAACGGCACGGGGTCCTCGTCCGCCGCCTGGCTCTCCAGTGACGCCCAATCGATCGTCCTGCCGTCCAGCCGCGGCGGCGTGCCGGTCTTCAGCCGCCCGAGCCTGAAGCCGGCCCGGCTCATCGTCGCCGACAGGCTGATGCTCGCCTGCTCGTTCATGCGGCCGGCGACGATCTTTTTTTCGCCGATATGGATCAGCCCGCGCAAAAAAGTCCCGGTCGTCAGCACCACGGCGCCGCAGGCGAGCCGGCTTCCATCCGCCAATAGCACCGCCGCGATGCGTCCGTCGTCGATTTCCCCGTTGTTGATTTCGAAATCCAGCACCTCGCCTTCGATGACATCGAGGCCAGCCTGCTGGCGGATTGCCGCCTGCATGGCGACGCGATAGAGTTTTCGGTCGGCCTGCGTTCGCGGACCACGCACCGCTGGCCCCTTGCGGCGGTTGAGCAGGCGGAACTGGATGCCGGCGGCATCGGCGACGCGCCCCATCAGCCCGTCCATGGCGTCGATCTCGCGAACCAGATGGCCCTTGCCGAGGCCGCCGATCGCCGGATTGCAAGACATCACGCCGATCGTGTCGAAGCGCAGCGTCACCAGCGCCGTCCTGGCGCCAGCCCGCGCAGCGGCACTGGCTGCCTCGCAACCAGCATGACCGCCGCCCACCACAACCACATCATAGTGATTGGTCATTTCAGAATCCCGAATTCAAGTGGACCGACACATGTCCCTGGAGGCCCGCGCTGTCAAGAACGCAGGGCGCTTCAGACGCATGACTGCCCCCGACAATGCAGACAGAGATCGCCTGGCGCCGTTTTGTCTTCCCTTCTCCCCTTGTGGGAGAAGGGGAGACGCTGCGAGCAGGATCGTTTCACGTGAAACAGTCCCCCCTATTCCTGGGCCCGTGTTTCACGTGAATCACCGCCGGTGCTCCTTCCCCTATGTTTCACGTGAGTCATTTCCCAATACAAAACTGCGAAAAAATCACATCGAGCATGTCTTCGACATCGACCGACCCGACGATTCGTCCGAGCCGATCCGCCGCCAGGCGCAGCTCCTCGGCCTGCAGTTCCTGGCCGCGATCACCACTGGCCACTGCTGCGAGCAGGAAGCGTTTCGTCTCGTTGAGCAGCTCGACGTGCCGCAGCCGCGACGGCAGGATATCGCCGGCCTTGCCGATCTGGACTGCGGCACGACGCCCGATCTCGTCCAGCAGTTCGGCCAGACCCGTGCCGTCCCGCGTCGAGATAGCGAAATCATAGCGCACCGCGGGCGAGGGCGATTTGCCCCCCAACAGGTCAATTTTTGTTCCGACCCTCAGCGCCTGAATGTCGCTCGTCAGCACACCGATCGCGATTGGCTCCGCCAGATCCTCCAGCAGCAACAGCAGATCAGCGCTGTGCGCCTTGGTCCTGGCCTTCTCGATGCCGATCGCCTCTATCTTGCCGGGCGCCTCGCGCAGACCGGCGGTGTCGGTTACCCTGACCCGCACCCCTTCCAGGTCCAGTGCCACCTCGAGCAGGTCGCGGGTCGTGCCCGGCTCGTCGGTGACGATGGCCGCTTCGCGCCGCGCCAAGGCGTTGAACAGGCTGGACTTGCCGGCATTCGGCGCGCCGAGGATTACCACTTCGAACCCATCGCGAATGATTTCGGCAGCGCGGAAGCCGGCGACGTGGCGCTCTATTTCCCCGATCATCGCCCGGACATCGGACCAGACTGTATCGGCGACCGAGCCCGGCACGTCATCCTCGTCGGCAAAGTCGATCTCGGCCTCGATCATCGCGCGGGCGTGGATCAGCCGTCGGCGCCAGCCCAGATAGAGTTCGCTCTGCACGCCTTGGGCGTTGTGAACGGCAAAGCGCCGCTGCGCCTCGGTTTCGGCGTTGATGAGATCGGCCAGCGCCTCGGTTTCGACCAGATCGAGCTTGCCGTTGAGAAAGGCGCGGCGGGTGAATTCGCCAGGCTCGGCATGCCTGACGCCGTCGAAGGAGGCGATCGTTTCCAGCATCCTCGCCACAACGGCGCGCCCGCCATGCACATGGAACTCTGCAACGTCCTCGCCGGTAAAACTGTCGGGACCGGCAAAGAAGACGACCAGGCCGCTGTCCAGCACCGATCCGTCGGGCGCCCGGAACTTGCGATAGGTGGCAACGCGGTTTGACACCTTCGATCCCGCAATCGTTTCGACAGCGAATCGACTCTGCGGCCCGGAAATCCGGATCACTGCAATGCCGGCCGGCAGGCGCCCGCTCGACAGCGCCACGATGGAGTCTTTTGAAATCATTTGCCCGCTCTGCCGAAGCGCCCTAGCTATGCTTGTTCAATCCGCCATCGAGTAGCGCCGTGACATTGCCTGCACAAAACCTGCTTGCCGAAGAGGCCAGCCCCTATCTGCAGCAGCACAGCGGCAATCCGGTGCACTGGCGGCCATGGTCGCCCGCCGCTCTGGCCGAAGCAAAGGTGCTGCAGCGTCCGATCCTGCTCTCTGTCGGCTACGCCGCATGCCATTGGTGCCATGTCATGGCGCATGAGAGCTTCGAGAACGACGACGTCGCCGCCGTCATGAACCGTCTCTTCGTCAATATCAAGGTCGACCGCGAGGAGCGCCCCGACATCGACCAGATCTACATGGCGGCGCTGTCCTCGATGGGCGAGCAGGGCGGCTGGCCGCTGACCATGTTCCTGACGCCGGAGGGCAAGCCGTTCTGGGGCGGCACTTACTTTCCGCGCGAAGCCCGCTACGGCCGGCCGGGTTTCGTCCAGGTGCTGGAGGCGGTTGACAAGGCTTGGCGGGAGAAGAAAGAAAGCGTTAACCAGAGTGCCGACGGCCTGACCACGCATGTCGAGACGCGGCTGGCGGGCAGCCATGGCAAGGCCGTGCTCGACCGCGGCATGCTGGCGAACCTCGCCAATGGCATTGACGGCATGATCGACCGCGATTTGGGCGGCCTGCGCGGCGCGCCGAAATTCCCCAACGCGCCATTCATGCAGAGCCTCTGGCTGTCCTGGCTGCGCGACGGCACCGCATCCCACCGCGACGCTGTTCTCCTCAGCCTCGAAAAGATGCTGGCCGGCGGCATCTATGACCATATTGGCGGCGGACTCAGCCGCTACTCGACCGACGCCGAATGGCTGGTCCCGCATTTCGAAAAAATGCTCTACGACAATGCCCAGCTCATCCGCTTGTGCAATTGGGCCTATGCGTCAACCGGCAAGGAATTGTTCCGGCTGCGAATCGAAGAGACGATTGCCTGGCTGTTGCGCGAAATGCGAGTCGAGGGCGATGCCTTTGCCGCCAGCCTTGATGCCGATAGCGAGGGCGAGGAGGGGTTGTTCTACACCTGGAGCAGGGATGAGCTCGAAGCAGCCCTTGGCGACGATTCAGCATTGTTTTTCAAATACTTCACGCTTGCCGGTCCGCATGGTTGGGAAGGCAAGCCGATCATTTGCCAGACTGATGCTCAACTGGCGCAGAGCGTCGTCGATCGTGACCTTCTGGTTCCGCTCAAGCAAAGGCTGCTGGCAGCGAGGGAACAGCGCGTGCGGCCCGGGCGTGACGGCAAGGCGCTGACCGACTGGAACGGCTTCATGATCGCAGCCCTTGCCGAGGCCGGACGGTCGCTTGGCCGATCCGACTGGATCGAAGCGGCGGCAGCGGCCTTTGCCGCAATTGCGGCTGCCGGACGTGACGGCCGCCTGCCGCATTCGATGCTCGGCGCAAAGAAGCTGTTTCCGGCTCTGTCGAGCGACTATGCCGCCATGGCCAACGCCGCCATCTCACTGTTCGAGGCGACCGGCAATCCCGACTATATCGATCGCGCCGAGAACTTCATTGAGCAACTCGATCTTTGGCACCGGGACAGCGACAAGACCGGCTATTATCTGACCGCGTCCGACAGCGCGGATGTGCCGATCCGCATCCGCGGCGATGTCGACGAAGCCAATCCTTCCGCTACCGGCCAGATCATCGAAGCCCTGGTCCGATTGTCGTCGCTTTCGGGCGATCTCGATCTCTGGGAAACAGCCTGGACAGTCGCAGAGCACGCGGGCGGGCGGGCGGAGCACCAGGGCTATGGCCAGGCGGGTATAGTCAATGCCTGTGCCTTGGCGCTTGAACCGCTGAAGCTGGTGATCGTGGATAGACCGGAGAATCCAAGGCTTGTTCCGGTTGCGAATCGAAATCCAGACCCGCGCCGGGTGGACATCGTCGTGCCTGTTGGCTCGGCGACAAATCTGCCGGCCTTGCCAGGCGGCGTCCTGCCGCCAACGGCCGAGCCCGGCGCCTGGCTCTGCACGGGGCAGGTCTGCCTGCCGGTGGTGACTAGTGCCGAGGAGCTTGAGCGGCTGTTGCACCGGCAATGAGTCCAACGCGGCTCCCCCTTCTCCCCTTGTGGGAGAAGGTGGCCGAGCGAAGCTCGGTCGGATGAGGGGTGTTCCAGCTTGGCGCCGACGGAGTTCCGTCCGGCACCCCTCAACCGGCTTGGCGCTGCGCGCCAATCCACCTTCTCCCACAAGGGGAGAAGGGAAGGACGGCGCCGGCCAACCCCTTACGTATTCATCGAATCGAAGAAATCCGCGTTGGTCTTGGTCTGCTTGAGCTTGTCGATAAGGAACTCGATGGCGTCGGTCGTTCCCATCGGCGCCAGGATGCGGCGCAGCACGAAGATCTTCTGCAGGTCCTGGCGTGGGACCAGCAGGTCCTCCTTGCGGGTGCCGGATTTGAGGATGTCCATGGCCGGGTAGATGCGCTTGTCCGCCACCTTGCGGTCGAGCACGATTTCCGAATTGCCGGTGCCCTTGAACTCTTCGAAGATGACCTCGTCCATGCGGCTGCCGGTATCGATCAGCGCCGTGGCGATGATGGTCAGCGAGCCGCCTTCCTCGATATTGCGGGCAGCACCGAAGAAGCGCTTCGGCCGTTGCAGCGCATTGGCGTCGACACCGCCGGTCAGCACCTTGCCGGACGACGGCACGACGGTGTTGTAGGCGCGGCCGAGGCGGGTGATCGAGTCCAGCAGGATGACCACGTCACGGCCGTGCTCGACCAGGCGCTTGGCCTTTTCGATGACCATTTCGGCGACCTGGACGTGGCGCACCGCCGGCTCGTCGAAGGTCGAGGACACCACCTCGCCCTTCACCGAGCGCTGCATGTCGGTGACTTCCTCCGGCCGCTCGTCGATCAGAAGCACGATCAAATAGCATTCCGGATGGTTGGTGGTGATCGAATGGGCGATGTTCTGCAGCAGCACCGTCTTGCCGGTGCGCGGCTGCGCCACGATCAACGCGCGCTGGCCCTTGCCGAGCGGCGCCACCAGGTCGATGACGCGCGCCGAAATATCCTTGGAGGTCGGAACCTCCATCTCCATCTTCAGCCGCGAGGTCGGATAAAGCGGCGTCAGATTGTCGAAATGGATCTTGTGGCGGATTTTTTCCGGGTCGTCGAAATTGATCGTGTTGACCTTGAGCAGCGCGAAATAGCGCTCGCCCTCTTTCGGGCTGCGGATCGGCCCTTCGACCGTATCGCCGGTCTTCAGCGAGAACCGCCGGATCTGCGACGGTGAAATATAGATGTCGTCGGGACCTGGCAAATAGTTGGCATTGGCGGAGCGCAGGAAGCCAAAGCCGTCCTGCAGCACTTCGACGACGCCGTCGCCGATGATCTCGATATCCTGGGTCGCCAGCCTCTTCAGGATCGCGAACATCAGCTCCTGCTTGCGCATGACGCTGGCATTCTCGACTTCGAGCGATTCCGCATAAGCGATCAGCTCTGGCGGCTTCTTGTTCTTGAACTCTGTGAGTTTCATTTCTTGCATCATTAGACGGACTCTGAGTAAGCTTTGGGAAAAATATCGGCGGGATGCGACAAATGCCGGGCGCGGCCGAAGCGATAAATGGGCGGCGCATGACGGGAAGGAAGACCCGTCTTTTATCGTCGGTCGGTTGAAAGAGCAAGCCGCCTTTTGCGGGCAACCGAAGACGTCAGAACGGTTTCACGATAACCAGGACGACGATGACGATCATCAGCAATGTAGGGATCTCATTGACGATCCGCCAGTGCCTTGCCGATTTTTCATTGCGGTCTTCGGCAAATTTCCGGACGGCGCCGGCGAGATAGCCATGCACGGCCGACAGGCCAACCACCGCGGCGATCTTGGCATGCAGCCAGCCGCCTTGAAAACCAAAGCCTTTCCAGGCAAGCCACAGGCCGAATGCCCAGGTGATCACCATTGCCGGATTGATGATGCCGCGCAGCAGCCGGCGCTCCATCACCTTGAAGGTCTCCGACTGGACGGAGCCTTTTTCGGCATCGGCATGATAGACCAGCAAGCGCGGCAGATAGAGCATGCCAGCCATCCAGGAGATGACGGCAATCACATGGATCGCCTTCGCCCAGGGATAGAAATCATCGGGCCCGAACAGCAACAGCAGGCCGGCCAGCACCAGGAAAATGGCGATCGCGATTGCCGCGCGGCGCATCGCGCCCTTACCGGTGTTGGTGCCGTTCGCATTGTCCGCGCCCATCATCGTCACGATGCGCTCCGCACCAGCTTGACCATCCGCTCGACATGAGCGAGCGGCGTCTCCGGCGTGATGCCGTGGCCGAGATTGAAGATCAGCGGCCCGTCGCCCAGCGCCTTCAAGATCGCCCCCACGCCGTCGTCAAGCGCCTTGCCGCCGGCTACAAGCCGCAGCGGATCGAGATTGCCCTGCACGGCGCCGTCACGCTGCAATTCCTTCGCCGTCGACAATGGCACGGTCCAGTCGAGGCCCAGCCCGGTCACGCCGGTCTTCTGGCGATAGCTTCGATAGTGATCTCCCGCGCCCTTGGGAAAGCCGATGATCGGAACATTGGGATGGGCAGCCTTCACTTGCCGGACGATCGAGGCCACCGGCTCGACGCAGAACAACTCGAAAGACGCTTCGTCGAGTACGCCTGACCACGAATCGAAGATCTGCACCACGTCGGCGCCGGCCTCGATCTGGCGGATCAGATAAGCACCCGAATGATCGGCCAGCACCTTCAGCAGCCTAAGAAAGGCCGCCGGCTCGCGATAGGCGAACAGCCTGGCCGGCGCCTGGTCGGGCGTACCGTGGCCGGCAATCATGTAGGTCGCCACCGTCCAGGGCGCACCGCAGAAGCCGATCAGCGTCGTTTCATCAGGCAGTCTGGCGCGCAACCGCCGCACCGTCTCGTAGACCGGCTCGAGATTCACGTGAAACGTTTCGCCGTCGAGAGCCGCAATTTCCGCAGCCGTGATCGGCGTCAGCAGCGGGCCGCGTCCTTCCTCGAAGCGCACGTCGCGGCCGAGCGCATGCGGCACGACAAGAATATCGGAAAACAGGATCGATGCATCGAAGCCGAAGCGTTCGATCGGCTGCAGCGTCACTTCGACGGCGAGATCCGGGTCGTAGCAAAGATCGAGGAAGGATCCGGCCCGTCTCCTCGTCTCCCGGTATTCCGGCAGATAGCGGCCGGCCTGGCGCATCATCCAGAGCGGCGGCGGAAACGCCGCTTTGCCTCTCAACACGTCCAGCACGATCCGGTCTTGAGGCATTGAGCGCTCGCCTTTCCAGGCTTCCCTATAATTAAATATTCTATTTTTAGGAATCTTATGATTCTAAGAGTCTGTTGGTTGTGGTGGTTGTCTCCTGTCCCGCTTTGCCCTCGAAAAGACCAGCCAGCATATTGTCGCGCGCTTCTCCAGCGGGATTGCAGGACTTTGTGGAAAACCGCGAATTTACGACTGGAGTCAATGCGTTGCCGCCACGCCAGGGAAATTGCCCCTGTGGATGAAGCGAAGGCAAAAAGCTCCGTCCCCGGACTTGTCCCCAACCGCCCGGAGAAGCCGACAGCACATCGAATTGTGGACAAACCGGCATCTGATACAGTCGCTTTGCGGTGGCCGAGTTTTCCGCCCGGCTTATCCACATCGGCCCACAGCCTGGAATGTATCCTGTGAACAAACCGCAGAGCTTCTTTCACCTTCATCTGATTTCCGACGCCACCGGCGAAACGCTGCTGGCCGCCGGCCGCGCGGCTTCCGCGCAATACAAGGACGCGCGCGCCATCGAACATATCTACCCGCTCATCCGCACCGAAAAGCAGGTGACGAAGGTGTTCGAGGACATCGAGGAGGAGCCGGGCATCATCCTCTACACGGTGGTCGACCAGAAGCTTGCCCGCGGTATCGACGAACGCTGCGCGGCCATGGGCCTGCCTTGCGTCTCGGTGCTGGAGCCGGTGCTGACGGTGTTCCAGTCCTATCTCGGCACGCCGGCCGGCCGCCGCGTCGGCGCCCAGCATGTGCTGGACGCTGAATATTTTCGCCGCATCGACGCGCTCAATTTCACCATGGAACATGATGACGGCCAGCTGCCAGCCAATATGGACGATGCCGACATCGTGCTTGTCGGCATTTCCCGCACCTCGAAGACGCCGACCAGCATCTATCTCGCCAATCGCGGCATCAAGACCGCCAACATTCCGATTGTGCTCGGCGTGCCGGTGCCCGAAACCCTGGTCAATGCCAGGAGGCCGCTGATCGTCGGCCTGATCGCCACCGCCGAACGCATATCGCAAGTCCGGCAGAACCGCATTCTCGGCACCAGCGCCTATGAGCCGACCGACTATGTCGACCGTGCCGCGATCGCGGAAGAACTCACCTATGCCCGCCAGATATGCACGCGGCATGGCTGGCCGATGATCGACGTCAGCCGCCGTTCGATCGAGGAGACGGCGGCGGCCATCGTTGCCCTGCGCGGCAAGACGCGCTAGGGTTTGGGCGCTTGTGCTGTGGGTGGTCCTTACCTTCTCCCCTTGTGGGAGAAGGTGGCCGAGCGAAGCTCGGTCGGATGAGGGGTGTTCCAGCTTGGCTATGACGGCACTCCGTCCAACACCCCTCATCCGGCTCGGCGCTGCGCGCCGATCCACCTTCTCCCACAAGGGGAGAAGGAAAGATCAGGCGAAAAAAATGGCTGAAAAAATCATCCTTGCCTCGGGCAGCCCGTTCCGCAAGGCGCTGCTCGTCAATGCCGGCGTCACTGTCGAAGCGGTTCCGGCTTCTGTCGATGAGCGCGCGCTCGAGGCGCCGCTGCAGAATAGTGGCGTGTCGCCGGAGGACGTCGCCCTGGTGCTCGCCGAAGCCAAGGCCACCGACGTCAGCGAGCGCAAGCCCGGCGCCCTAGTGCTCGGCTGCGACCAAACGCTGTCGCTCGGCGACGAGCTGTTCCATAAGCCGGCCGACATGGAAGGAGCGCGCCGTCATCTGCTGGCGCTGTCGGGCAAGACGCATCATCTCAACAGCGCCGTCGTGCTCGGCCGTGACGGCCAGGTTCTGTGGCGGCATGTCGGCATCGCCAGCCTGACCATGCGCAAGCTCGATCCGGCCTTCATCGGCCGCCATCTTGCGCGCGTCGGCGCCAAGGCGTTGTCCAGCGTCGGCGCTTACCAGATCGAAGGCGAAGGCATCCAGCTGTTCGAAAAAATCGAAGGCGACTATTTTACTATTGTCGGCCTGCCACTTTTGCCGGTGCTGGCCAAGCTGCGTGAGTTCGGGGCGATCGATGGCTGAGGCCACGAAAAAGGCGTTTGTCACGGGCCACCCGATCGCGCATTCCAGGTCTCCGAAGATCCACGGCTACTGGCTGGCGAAATACGGCATCGGCGGCGTCTACGAGGCCATCGACGTTGCACCAGAGGCTTTTGCCGAATTCCTGCAGACGCTGCAGGCACAAGGCTATCGCGGCGGCAACGTCACCATCCCGCACAAGGAAGCCGCCTTCGCTTTGGCCAAGCGGCGTGACGCCGACGCCGAACAGATCGGTGCGGTCAACACGCTGTGGTTCGAGGATGGCGAATTGTGCGGCGGCAACACCGACGCCCATGGCTTTGCCGCCAATCTGGACGAATATGCACCGGGCTGGGCGGCCAACGGCCGCGCCGTGGTGCTCGGCGCCGGTGGCGCCGCTCGCGCGGTTATTCATGCGCTGAAGCAGCGCGGCATCAGCGACATCCGCATCGTCAATCGGACGCTTGCGAGGGCGCAGGAGCTGCGCGACCGCTTCGGTGCCGGCGTCTCCGCCCATGGCATGGCGGCGACCGGCGAATTGCTCGAAGATGCCGGCCTGCTGGTCAACACGTCAGCGCTCGGCATGCACGGCAATGAAGGCCTGTCCGCCGATCCCCGCAGACTGCCGGACGGCGCCATCGTCACCGACATCGTCTACGTGCCGCTGGAGACGCCGCTGCTTGCCGCGGCCAAAGCGCGCGGCCTGAGAACCGTCGATGGGCTCGGCATGCTGCTGCACCAGGCGGTGCCCGGCTTCGAGCGCTGGTTCGGCATCAGGCCAGAAGTCACCGCCGAACTGCGGCAAATGATCATCGCCGATATCGGCGCGATAAAATGATCGTGCTCGGCCTCACCGGATCGATCGGCATGGGCAAATCGACCACGGCCAAGATGTTTGCCGAAGCCGGCGTGCCGGTCCATGATTCCGACGAGGCTGTGCATCGCCTTTATGCCGGCAAGGCCGCGCCCTTGGTCGAGGCGGCCTTTCCCGGCACCACCAGATCCGGTGCGGTCGACCGCGCGGCACTGGCGGAGCGGGTGCTCGGCGACGCCGCCGCGCTGAAACGGCTGGAAGCGATCATCCACCCGCTGGTCCGTGCCGATGCCGATGCGTTCCTGGCTGAACATCGTGCCGCCGGCGCGCCGCTTGCCGTGCTCGATATACCGCTGCTGTTCGAGACCGGCGGCCGCGATCGCGTCGACAAGGTCGTGGTCGTCACCGCGCCGCCTAAAGTCCAGCGCGCCCGCGTGCTGGCGCGGCCGGGCATGAACGAGGAGAAACTGGCGTCGATCCTGGCCAGGCAGGTTCCCGACGCCGAAAAGCGCCGGCGCGCCGACTTCGTCATCGACACCGGTCAGGGTTTTGACGCCGCTCGCGCGGCCGTCAAGGCCATCATCGCCGAACTAGTCGTGGATAAGGCAGCCAGGCCTGGTTAAGAGGCTTGCAGACTCACATTACTTGTTGCCATTTTGTTCCTGGTGTGATTCGGCTAGAATGATGCCGGAACCAGTGGACTGATTCGATGCGTGAGATCATCTTCGATACGGAAACCACCGGCCTCGACGCGCGCGAGGACCGCGTCATCGAGCTTGGCGGCGTCGAGTTGGTCAACCGCTTCCCGACCGGCCGAACCTTCCACAAATATATCAACCCGCAAGGCCGCCAGATCCATCACGAGGCGCAGGCCGTGCACGGCATCAGCGCCGCCGATCTTCAGGGCAAGCCGACTTTCATGGAGATCGCCGAGGAGTTTCTGGCCTTCATCGACGGCGCCAAGCTGGTCGCGCACAATGCCGGCTTCGACATCGGCTTCCTCAATCTCGAATTCGGCCGGCTTGGTCATCCGGCCATCGATCCGGGACGGATCGTCGACACGCTGGCGCTGGCGCGCCGCAAGCATCCGATGGGCCCCAATTCGCTCGACGCGCTCTGCCGCCGCTACGGCATCGACAACGGCCGCCGCACCAAGCACGGCGCGCTGCTCGATTCGGAATTGCTGGCCGAGGTCTATATCGAGCTCATCGGCGGCAAGCAGGCAAGCCTCATCCTCGACAGCATCCTGACTCCGGCGGGCGGCAGGCAGAATGTCGACGACATCGATATTTCGATCGGCGTGCGGCCGATCGCCTTGCCCGCGCGCCTGACCGACGCCGAGCGCACAGCACACGCAGGCATGGTTGGCACATTGGGCGAAAAGGCGCTGTGGCTGCGGGTCGTCCCGGAAGCGAGTTCCGCGGCATAGTGATTTTGACAGGTTGCGGTCATCGGCAGCGAACGTCGATAGTTCCGTTCAGTGGCAAATCGCAAACCTTGGAGATTGGCTGAAATATCCCTCCAATTCGTCATCCCAGGGCGGAGCAAGGAGCAAAGCGACGCGGCGCAGACCCTGGGATCCATGCCGTTACCACGCGGCAGTGCGCCTGCGGACCAGAACCGAACTACCACCCCGTTCCGCGAAAAAGCTCGAACCACTCTGGATTGGTCTTCTCGATCAGCTCGATCTTCCACTGCCGCGGCCAGCGCTTCAGCGACTTCTCGCGCTGAATGGCGTCACGAATGTCGAAATGTTCCTCGTACCAGACCAGGCGCTGCACGCCGTAGCGGCCGGTGAAGCGCGAACCTTGGCCGGATTTGTGCTCCGGCATGCGGCGGCCGAGATCGTTGGTGACGCCGATGTAGATCGTGCCGCGCTTCTGGCTAGCGGTCATGTAGGTATAGCCGGTCATGGCTGAAGGGTAGCTGGCACAGTTGCGGATACAAGCGCCGTTCTGAGCCGCTGTATTCTTCGGCTGATGTAACGGCATGGATCCCAGGGTCTCCGCGACGTCGCTTCGCTCCTGCTCCGCCCTGGGATGACGAAGACGTGGTGATATTCGGCTAATCTCGAAGATATTCGACTTGCCGCTGAAGAGAACCATCGACGCTTGCGTCCGATTGGCCTTCAGCCTTTCGGGCGGGACATCATTATAAAAAACCCGGCGCAAGGCCGGGTTTTTCCAAACGCTAGCGAGACAACCGCTTCAGCTCACCTTGACCTTGGCGGCAGCCTGGTCCTCGGCCAACTTCTGCTGGAACATCTGCGCGAAATCGATCGGGTCTAGCATCAGCGGCGGGAAGCCGCCATTGCGTGTTGCCTCGGCGATGATCTGCCGGGCGAACGGGAACAGCAGCCGCGGGCATTCGATGAACAGGATCGGCAGCATGTGCTCCTGCGGGAAGCCGCTGATGGAGAAGACGCCGCCATAGACCAGTTCGACATTGAACAGCACTTCCTGGTCGAACGACGCTTTGGCGTTCAGCGTCAAATTGACGTCGAACTGCTTGTCGGAAAGCGGATTGGCGTTGACGTTGACATTGATGGCGATGCCGGGAGCCTTGTCGCGGCCGCGCAACGAGTTCGGTGCGCCGGGGCTTTCGAAGGACAGGTCCTTCACATATTGTGCAAGCACGTTGAGCGAAGGCTGCGCCGCATTTCCATTACCGTTGGCTGCGCCGGTCGGCGCGTCGTCGTTGCTGGCCATAAGCTGTGGTCCTTTTGCCTGGGCAGCGTTGCTGACCGGATTGAAATTCGGGCGTTCGCTATCATGGCCGGCCCGACAAGACAAGTTTGCAAAAGACGCCGGTTGCCTTGCAGCTACTCGTCCTTGAGGCGGCGCCAGGGAGAACCCGGTCCGCGCGTATGGTCGTCGGCCCGCGAATAGTCGCCGTCGTCGAGATCGATGGTCTTGCCGCGTTGCCTTGCCCGCAAACCACTGCTGAAATCGGTTGCCAGCACGATGCGGCCTTTCAGCATCCGCCAGGCAAGATCGCGCACCGGCGGCAGGAACAGCAGAAGGCCGAAAATATCCGAGATGAAGCCGGGGATGATCAAAAGGATCGCTGCCAGCACGATCATGGCGCCATGCGCAAGCTGGCCGCTCGGATCACGCCCGGCATCCATTTCGGCACGGACCCTGGCCATCACGCCAAAACCCTGGTGCCGCAGCAGCAGGGCGCCGGCGACACTCGAGGCCAGCACCAAGCCGACTGTCGCCAGCGCGCCGACCTGGCGGCCGACAATAACGAAACCGGCTATCTCCAGCAGCGGAAGCGCGAGAATGAACAGGGGAAGCAGCGAGATACGCAAATCTTGACCGATCGTTTTCGATGTTTTGCCGGCCGGCGAGCAATCGCCGCTGGCACCAGAGCTGTTAGATAGGTATGGCTGCCTTTGATTTGAATGATTGCGCCATGCGTTCTATATGCTTTGGATACTGAACGCTATGTGATCGCGGCCCTTGCTTGGCCGCTGGTCCGGCCAAAGCAGGGATTGATTGGCGCAAGATATGGGCTTCTTCGACTTCGGCACGATTTTCTTTCTGATTGCGGCGGTGGTGATCTTCTTCCAGCTGCGCAACGTGCTTGGCCGACGCACGGGCAACGAGCGCCCACCCTTCGATCCATATACGGCAGCGCGCAAAAACGACAAGGATGCCGCCCAGAAACCCGAGAACGTGGTTTCGCTGCCGCGCAAGCGGCTGGCGGGAGAGCCGGCGGCCGATGCCTATGTGGCGATCGATGCCTTTGCCAAGCCGGACACCGATCTCAACCGGGGCCTGCGGGCGATCAAGGACAATGATCCGACCTTCGATCCGAAGACCTTCGTCGACGGCGCCAACATGGCCTACGAGATGATCGTCATGGCCTACGCCGATGGCGACCGCAAAACGCTGAAGAACCTTTTGTCGCGCGAGGTCTATGACGGCTTCGTCGCGGCCATCGGCGACCGTGAGGCGAAAGCCGAAAAGATCCAGTCCTCCTTCGTCGGCATCGACAAGGCCGACATCGTTTCGGCCGAGATGAAGGGCAGCGAGGCGCACATCACGCTGCGCATTGTCAGCGAGCTGATTTCGGCGACCCGCGACAAGGCCGGCGCCGTCATCGACGGCGATCCCGAAACCGTCGCCGAGGTCAAGGATGTCTGGACCTTCGCTCGTGACGCGCGCTCGCGCGATCCGAACTGGAAGCTCGTCGCCACCGAAGAAGAAGACTGAACTGGACGGCGGCGGAGGCTGTCGTGTCGCTTTCTCGAGCCTTCAGCGAAAAATCCTTTGGCGAATTGCCGGGCTGGGGCGAGGACGACCATCTCCCTGCCTTTGACGCCTTTCGCCGCTCGGCCTTTCATATCCTGACGAAACCCTACCGCTCCGGCGCGCTCGGCGTCGATTACAATGGCTTTGCCGACGCCTATGCCGAAGCGCGCACCGTTTCGCCGGCGAATCGGTTGCAGGCCCGAAGCTTTTTCGAGCGCCACTTCGTGCCGGCCCGTATCGATGCCGAAGGTGGTGGTCCCGGCCTGGTCACCGGCTTTTACGAGCCGGAGGTCGAAGCCTCGCCGGTACGCACGCAACGGTTTTCGGTGCCGTTGCTGTCGCGCCCGGCCGATCTTGTCGACGTCGACGACGGCAATCGTCCTTCCGGCATGGATCCTTATCTCGCCTTCGCACGTGCGGCGCCGAACGGCCCGGTCGAATATTTCGACCGCGGCGAGATCGAGTGCGGCGTGCTTGCCGGAAAAAGGCTGGAAATTGCCTGGCTCGCCGACAAGGTCGACGCCTTCTTCATTCACGTGCAGGGCGCGGCGCGGCTCAAGATGACCGACGGCAGGCTTCGCCGCATCACCTATGCCGCCAAATCCGGCCAGCGCTTTACCGGACCGGGCCAGATCCTGAGCGAGGAAGGCGAGATCCCGCTGGAGAAAGTGACGATGCAGTCGATCCGTGCCTGGTTCAAGGCGCATCGGGAACGCGTCGACGAGATCCTTTGGCGCAACCGCTCCTACATCTTCTTCCGCGAGATGGGCGTCGACGACCCAGAGCTCGGCCCGATCGCTGCCGCCAAGGTGGCGCTGACACCCGGCCGCTCGATCGCCGTCGACCGGCTGCTGCACACGTTCGGCACGCCCTTCCATATCGATGCGCCGTCGCTGACCGCTTTCGACGGAAAACCGTTCCGGCGGCTGATGATCGCGCAGGACACCGGCTCGGCGATCACCGGGCCGGCCCGCGGCGATCTGTTTGCCGGGTCGGGCGATGCGGCCGGCGAGATCGCCGGCGTTATCCGCAACGCCGCCGATTTTTATGCGCTGATCCCCCGGTCGCTTGTTTCAGGAGCAGGCCGATGACCCGGCGCATCGACAGGCTGAGCGAGGACGACCGGGTGCTGTGGAACCTGGTGGCGCGCACGGCAAAGCCGCTGAAGGGCAAAACCGCCGTCGAAATTCCAGACGTCGGGCCGGAGATCGACGAGACCAGGCAGGCGCCGCCGCCGGCACAGGTCGCGGGCAATGCTGCCACGGCCGAAAAGCCGAAGGCGCAGCATGTCTCCCACGCACTCGACGAACCGACGCTGGACAAGCTGTCGAAGGGCCGGCTGCCGATCGAGGGCCGCGTCGACCTGCATGGCCTGACCCAGGCTGAAGCCTATTCCCTGCTGTTTTCCTTCCTGTGCCGGGCGCATGCCGGCGGCATCCGCTACGTCCTTGTGATCACCGGCAAGGGTTCCTCGTCGGGCGGCGATGGCGTCTTGCGGCGCGCCGTGCCGTCATGGCTGTCGACACCCGCCTTCCGGCCCCTCGTCTCCAGCCACGACCATGCCGCCCGCAAACATGGCGGCTCGGGTGCGCTCTATATCCGCTTGCGGCGGGCGCGCTCATGAGGACACGCCCATGAGGGACGCATCTATGAGGATGCACCCATGAAGGTGCGCTTGTGACCCCATTCGGCGAAAAGCTTCGCGTGCTGAGAAACGAGCGCGGCGTCAGCCAGAAGGACATGGCCAAGGCGATCGGCGTCAGCGCGGCCTATCTCTCGGCGCTCGAACACGGCCGCCGCGGTGCGCCGAGCTGGACGCTGATCCAGAAGATCATCGGCTATTTCAACATCATCTGGGACGAGGCCGAGGAACTGGCGCGGTTGGCCGAAACCTCGCATCCGCGCGTCAAGCTCGACACGTCGGGTCTTAGCCCGGCGGCGACCGAGCTTGCCAATCTCCTGGCCGACAACATCGAAAAGCTCGACGAAGCCGAGCTTCGCCGCATCATTGCGTCGATCCGCGCCGCGCTGGCACAGCCGAAATGAGTTGCCTTGTTACTGGACCGAGCCGACCAGCACCTGCTGGCCGCCGCGGATCGAGACCCAGCGGCCGGTATTGTCAATCGCCTGCCGCTTGAGGAAACGATAGCCGGTCTGGTCCCAGGAGCGGACCTGGTCGGTCAGATTGTCGAGGATGTAGTCGCCCTTGTCGGTGCGCACCGTCAGCACGGCGTGGCCTTCGCCATCCGGCTTGCGCACGACGGTCATAAGCAGATCGGAAAACGAGACGCCCAGCCGGTTCAGCTCACGGCGCTTTTCCAGGACATAGTCCTCGCAATCGCCGACGCCCTTGTCGGGATAGGCCCAGACCTCGTCCTTGCCGTAGATGTCGAAGTCGCTCTCCGGCTTGACGGCGGCGTTAACCCTTGCCGTGACGCTGAGCAGCTTGCGCCACAGCGAGCCTGTCAGGCTGGCGGGCGACAGATCCTTCGGGCGGATCGAGCATTCGGACGCGTAGCTCTTGCAGAAATCATAATGGCCGATCGGCTGCGAGGTCGGGCCACCTGTTATCATCGGGCTGGCTGCCGAGGCCGAACCGGCCCAACCTGCCGCCACAGTAAGTCCGGCCAGCGCGCACAGGCGCAGCGTTCTCGCCATTGGTGAGGAAATCATTGTCCCCGCTTGTCCCTTGTTGTTAACGAAACGTTAAGGGGTATTTACAGTCCGTGTCAATTATGAGGATGGATTGATTTTGCGGCATGGTTACCCGCGTGGCGCCAACGCGACTATTGTGCAACAGCTCGGATGGACTACACCGATTCCAACCGGTAATTTTAGCGTTGGCCGACCTGACGCGAGGTCGCGGGCGCGGCATCATCGCTGGTCGCCTATTTCTTGCCGGTCCGGACCAGTTTCGGCTTCACCGCAACGCGGTTCTGACGGCCATAGCTGGTAATGAAATCAACGATGCGCGGCACGATTTCGGAGCGGAAGCGCGAGCCGTTGAACACACCATAATGGCCGACCGCCGGCTGCATGTAATGGGCGTGCCTGTCAGCCGGGATGTTGATGCACAGGTCGTGCGCAGCCTTGGTCTGGCCAAGGCCGGAGATGTCGTCGTTCTCGCCCTCGACCGTGAACAGGGCGACATTGCGGATCGCCGAAGGGTCGACCGCCACGCCGCGATGCGTCATTTTGCCCTTGGGCAAGGCCTGGCGGACAAACACGGTGTCGACGGTCTGCAGGTAGAATTCCGCCGTCAGATCCATCACCGCCAGATATTCGTCGTAGAACTCGCGGTGCTTCTCGGCATTGTCGCCGTCATGCTTCACCAGATGCATGAAGAAGTCCTTGTGGGCGATGATGTGGCGGTCGAGGTTCATGCTCATGAACCCCGAAAGCTGCAGGAAGCCAGGATAGACCTCGCGGCCGAAGCCCGGCACCGGCCAGGGCGCGCGCATGATGACGTTGTCGCGGAACCAGTCGATGCCCTTTTCCTGCGCCAGCAGATTGACCGCCGTCGGATTGCGGCGCGTGTCGATCGGCCCGCCCATCAGCGTCATCGTCGAGGGCACGAACGGATCACCCTTGGCTTCCATCAGTGCCGCCGCCGCCAGCACCGGCACTGAAGGCTGGCACACCGCCATCACATGGGTGTCGGGGCCCAGCGCATGCAGCATGTCGACGATGTAGTCGATATAGTCGTCAAGATCGAAGCTGCCGTCGGCCAGCGGCACCATGCGGGCGTCGACCCAGTCGGTGATATGCACGTCGGCATAGGGCAGCATCGCCTCCACCGTGCCGCGCAGCAGCGTCGCGTAGTGGCCCGACATCGGCGCGACGATCAACAGCTTCGGATCCGGCCGGCGCCCGGCCGGAACCGCGCGCTCGAAACGAACCAGGTTGCAGAACGGCCGCGACCAGACGGTGCGTTCGCTGACCTCGACGTTTTTCCAGTCGACCACGGTCTTGGTCAGGCCGAATTGCGGCTTGCCGTAGCGGCGCGTCGTGCGCTCGAACAGTTCGGCCGTTGCCGCAACCGAGCGGCCCCAGGACGTGTGTGAAACCGGATTGAGCGGATTGGAGTAGAACAGGCGCATCGCATCGGCATAGAGGCGGGCCGGCTGCAAGGCGGCGTGGTTCAGTTCGTAGAGCTGGTAGAACATCGAGAACCCCGCTGCCGACTGCGATCGAAGGGCCGACGAGCAGCGCCGAGCCTTGAATGCCTTGCGGGGAAGTTAGCAACAATCTGCTGCGATGCAATACGTCAACTTGCGTGATTTATGCTCGTTCTTTCGTCCAAGGCGTTGAGAATCCGCCTGGAACGGCAACAGCCGGCTCAATGTGCACCTGCGAAGGCCTGGCAAGCAGCACGGCTATTGGGGATGAGCGTCGGAGGCGGTGTCCGGCCGTGGCGGCCGTTAGACCCGTGCCATGCAGACAGCGGTGTGACCCGAGCTGATGAAGCCAAGCTGGCTGGCGGCGCCCTTCGACAGATCGAGCATCCGGCCCCTGATAAACGGGCCGCGGTCGTTGATACGCACGACGACGCTGCGGCCATTGTTGCGGTTGGTCACCTTCAGCTTGGTGCCGAACGGCAGGCTGCGATGCGCTGCGGTCAGCGCCGACGGGTTCATGCGTTCGCCGGAAGCGGTTCTGGAATGCAGTGAGTACCAGGAGGCACGGCCGCACTGCGCGGCGGCGCTGGCACTGGATGCGCCGACCATCAGGCCAGCCGCGGTCATGGCCGCGACAAGCGCGGTCCGGTTGCTTTTGTTCATGTGTTGGGGACTGGCTCCGTTGACAGACCCGCAGCGGTTAGGGGCGAATGAGGCAGCAAATGCGGCAATGATCTGTCGGTTCCATGACAATGTTACACGTTTGGAGTCGGTGCGAAACAATTTGTCAGAGAGTTTCCGCAGCACGACACAGCTTCTTTGATGATCGTTGCACCGATCTCCGCATGTCTTGCGCAGGATCAGAGGTTAGCATCCAAGTAGAAGTTGGCGTGACCGAACCGCTTCTTTTAGCTGTTCCATTCCGGCCGGAACGCGGCTGACGATCGACTTGGAAAGGAGTTTCAGCAATGAGATTGATCAAAAATCTGCTGGCCTTGATTGTGCTCGCCACCGGCGTGCTGTGGTCATTGCAAGGCATCGGCCTTATCGGTGGCAGCTTCATGACCGGCCAGTCGCAATGGCTCTATGTCGGCATCGTCACCGCGCTGGTTGGCCGGGCTGGCCTGGGCGAACCGCTCGCGTGGTTGAGCAGGCGTCGATCCTCAGGCATTGGCCGGAGCAGCACACAGCGGACCGTGGCAGCCCGGTCACCGCGACCAGTACTGCCAGCCCCAGTAGAAACTTTCGTCGCGCGGCGGTAAGCGGTTGCGCTCCGCGTCCAGATGCACCGGCGTCGGCGTTTTGCGTTCGTCGTCAGGCGGCTGTTTGTCTCCGGCCTTGATCAGGCGGAGCCAATGGCCGAAATGCGCAAACAATACAGCGGTGGAATGGGGCATCGTCACGTCTCCGGTCCGGTTACTCCCGCCCCGCCCACGGGACCAGCACCCGCTCGATCCTGCGGATGATGAATTCGAGCACGAAGGCAATGGCCGCGATCACCAGTATGCCCATCACCACCACGTCGGTGACGAGGAACTGGGCAGCGGACTGGATCATGAATCCGAGCCCGCGCGTCGCGGCCACCAGCTCGGCGGCAACCAGCGTCGACCAGCCGGCGCCAAGCGCGATGCGCAGGCCGGTCAGGATCGAGGGCAGCGCGCTGGGCAGGATGACGTGCCTGATCACTTGGCGCCGCGTGGCGCCAAGTGAGCGCGCTGCATTGATGCGGTCCTTCGATACGCCGCGAACACCCGATGCCGTCGACAGCGCAACTGGCGCCAGCATGGCAATGGCAATCACCAGGATCTTGGACGGCTCGCCAATGCCGAACCAGATAATGATCAGCGGCAGATAGGCGAGCGGCGGGATCGGCCGCAGGAATTCGAGCAGCGGATCGAAGATGCCGCGCCCGATCGTGCTGATGCCGATAGCCAGCCCGATGGGAACGCCGACGAAAACGGCCGCGATCAGCGCTGCAAACACCCGCCACAGGCTGGCGGCGATATGCTGGAGCAGCGTCGCGTCGACAAAGCCGTCACGGGCGACGACGACAAATTTGTTCCAGACTGCGACAGGCGACGGCAGGAAAACCGGCGACACCAATTGCAGGCGGGCCGATGCCGTCCACGCCGCCAGCATCATCAGAATGGTGATCGCGCTAACCACGCGGGCCGAAACGCGGCTGCGTCTCGGCCGCGGCCGCGACCATGGCACCGACAACCCGTCGGCTCCGTCGTCGACCTTGGAGCGCTGCGGCCGCTCGGTATAGGAGGTAACGGTCATGCTGCCTCCCCTTCGAAGATCGCGTCGGTCAGCTCGCCGCGCGCCGCGGCGAAGGCGGGATCGGCCTTGATGCTGCGAATGGCCTCGCCGGCTGCATAGCGCCGGCTGAAGCCGGTCTCGAAGCTCTGCACCACCCGGCCAGGGCCGGGAGCGAGCACAATGATGCGGGTGGCAAGAACCAGCGCTTCGTCGATGCCGTGCGTGACCATCAGCACGCCGACCTGGCTTGCCGTCCACAGATCGAGCAGCGTTGTCTGCATGCGTTCGCGTGTCAGCGCATCGAGCGCGCCCAGCGGCTCGTCGAGCAGCAGGAATTGCGGCTCGGCCGCCAGCGCCCGGGCCAGGCCGACCCGCTGGCGCATGCCGCCGGAAAGCTCCCAGATGCGCTTATCGCCGGCGCCGTCGAGCTTCACCAGCGCCAGAAGCTTGTCGGCGCGCCGCGCCCGTTCAGCCGCCCTGACACCGCGCAGCCTGAGCGCAAAGGCGACATTTTCCCGCGCGGTCAGCCACGGAAACAGCGCGTCGTTCTGGAACACGACGGCGCGGTCAGAGCCTGGCGCCGTGACCGGCCTGCCGCCAATCGTGGCGCGTCCGCGCACAGGCTCGACCAAGCCCGCAGCGACGTTGAGCAACGAGGTCTTGCCGCAGCCGGAGCGGCCGACCAGGACAACGAAGTCATCCTTGGCGATTTCAATCGACACATTTTCGACCGCCGGCGCCGGCTGACCGTCATAGTGGACCGAGACCTTGTCGAGCACGAGATGCGTCATGGGAACCTCGCCGATATTCCGAATCTGTCTGCCCCGAAGCCGCTCCTCGCAAGCGGTTCGGGGCAGGGAGCACGCGGCGTCAGGGAAGGAGAACCGCGCGCGTTGGCGTCAGTTCGAGGCAAGCGCTTCGCTGACATATTTCGACGACACGTATTTCGAATAATCCGGCAGCACGGCGTCAATCTTGCCCTGCTCCTTGAGGAAGGCCGATGTCGCCTCGACCGCCTTGACCGTGCCGCCACCGAGGAACTTGTCCGAGGCCTGCTCCTCGAGCGTCGGGAAGACATAGCCCCTCAGCAGTTGCGGCACGTCTTCGAGCTTGGCCCCGGTGATCCTGGCAATCTTGGCCGCTTGCGGCGAGGACACCGACCATTGATCCGGCTTGGCCAGGAAGTCGGCATAGGCAGCGCCCGTCACTTTGACGAAGTCGCGCACCGCTTCCGGGTTCCTTTCGGCGAAGTCGGTGCGCACGATCCAGGCGTCGAAGGTCGGCGCGCCCCAGGCGGCGACCTGGGAGGAATCCAGCACGACCTTGCCCGTCGTCTTGATCTGGCCGAGTGCCGGATCCCAGACATAGGCGGCGTCGATGTCGCCGCGCGCCCATGCCGCCGCGATCTCCGGTGGCCGTAGATTGAGAATATCGACCGACTTCGGGTCGACACCCTCATGCTTCAGCGCGGCAAGCAGGCTGTAATGCGTCGTCGAAACGAAGGGCACCGCCACCTTCTTGCCGGCAAGGTCGGCGGCCTTCTCGATGCCGGCGCCGTTGCGGGCGACAAGGGCTTCGGATTCGCCGATCAGCCCGACAATGAAGATTGTCTGGATGGGAAGCTCGTGGCTCGCCGCCGCCGCCAGCGGGCTCGAGCCGACATAACCGATGTCGACCGAACCGGAAGCGATCGCCGCGATCACGTCGGCGCCGGAATCGAATTTCCGCCAGTCGATTGTCGACTTGGTCGCGCTCTCATAGGCGCCGTCGGCCTGCGGCACCTTCGAGGGTTCGACGACCGTCTGGTAGCCGATAGTGATCTTGAGGTCCTGCGCATCGGCTGGGCCGAGAAAGGCCGCACCAGCCAAGGCCGCCGAGGACAAGAGAACGATACGTCGCGAAATGGTGGACATGAAAGGCTCCTTGGAAAACGAGAAAAACCCGGATTGCGTTTCATAGTCACCTAACTCTATCGTTCTTGTAGAGTTAAATCCTTCCAATCGGTTCGGTCTTGTTAGAAAAAGTCATCTGGCTATGGCAGTTGCACATTCGCACGCTTCTGGGTGACGGGACGGCCCGGGTGAGAACCATCGTCCTTGCCCGGGGAACCTCTTCCACGTCGTCCATGCGCGCACCAAGGATTTTCCCGTTTTCGCCCCTGCATCGGCAAACCATGCTGCGAGTAGCCAAGAAATTGGAAACAAGTTCCCTGTGTTCGCGGTTAAGTCTAGTATCCTTATCGACATTGAAGGATTGGAGAGGACGATGAGCGACGCCACCCTCCTTGTTGCCGCGCGCGGCATGCTTTGGCCTTCAAATTCAGGGGCAGAAACTGCTGTCGGTATTCTCGCCGATGGGGACATTCCTGCCGCCGGCCAGTTTGGCGGTACGCCATTGGCGGCGGCTTCTGTGCTTCCAAAAGCACAAGCCCCGGCCAAAATGGCCATTGCGGCGTGAAAACGAAGCAAAATCAACGTTTCTCGGCTTGTATATCATGTCACTAGAATTTATCTGTAGTGACAGCTTGGACGCGGCGGGGAGGCACGCCAGGCGTTTCGCAACCGGTGGCCTTGCGCCATCGCATGACAGAGAAACGTTCGGGTTATGCTCACAAAAAAAGGTAAATACGGCCTCAAGGCGCTCGTCCATCTGGCACGCCTGCCGGTTGGACAGCTCGCCTTCGTCAACGACATCGCCACAGGAAACAATATTCCGAAGAAGTTCCTCGATGCCATCCTTGGCGAATTGCGCAATGCCGGTTTCGTTCAGAGCCGCAAGGGCAAGGAGGGCGGCTACCGGCTGGCACGCCCGGCGGACGAGATCAAGGTCGGCCACGTCGTGCGCGTGCTCGACGGACCGCTTGCCCCCATTCCTTGCGCCAGCCGCACCCAGTATCAGCGCTGCGAAGACTGCAACGAGGCGACATGCCAAGTCCGACACCTGATGCTGGAGGTCCGGCAGGCCATCGCCGAGGTGCTGGACCAGCGCAGCCTCGCCGAAATGCGCGACATCGCCGGCGACGAGGATTTTTCGGCGGCGTTGAAAATCCAGGCCTGAACCAATCTCTCCTGAGCCGGCGACGATCGCCAGGACAGCTGGTGTGCGCATGACCGTGCGCGCTACGCCAAGTTCGATCATCATTGTCGGTGGCGGTGCCAGCGGCGTCGTGCTTGCCGCGCATCTGCTGAAGTCGCCCAATCCCGATCTACGTGTCAGCTTGATCGAAAAACGCCCTCATTTTGGGCAAGGCATGGCCTATTCAACGCTGCTGTCGGCGCATGTGCTGAATGTCAGCGCGTCGGGCATGAGCGCCTATGCCGACGATCCCGGCAATTTCTCGCGCTGGCTGCTTGAACGCGGCCTGGCAACGCCGGAACAGGCGCCGGTCTATGCGCCGCGCAGCGTCTACGCCCGCTATCTCAAGGAGCTTCTCGACGAGCTCGAGGCGCGTGAGCAGCAGACGGGCCGGCTGCGCCTAATCCGCGAGGAGAGCCTGTCGATCTCGCCGACCGCGTCAGGCGTCGAAGTGGCGCTGGCCAACGGCACCAGCGTGGTTGCGCATCTTGCCGTGCTCGCCACCGGCCACGACGAAGAGCCGGGGGCGGGGCAGGGGCATGCGATCAGGATGGGATCCGAGGCGGATACTGCGCTCGACCCCGAAGCCCGAGTCCTGGTCCTGGGCACCGGCTTGAGCATGGTCGATGCCTTCCTGTCGCTCGAGCAGCGCGGCCACCGCGGCGCGATCGTCGCGGTGTCGCGGCGCGGCCTGCTGCCTTCGCCGCATCGCAAGGGCAATCCGATCAAGCTCGACGTTGCCGACATTCCGCTCGGCACCCAGCTTTCCTATTTCGTCGGCTGGTTCCGCGACCTGATCCGGGAAAACCAGAAGGCCGGCATCGACTGGCGCGACGTCGTCGACGGTCTGAGACCCTTCAACCAGAAGATCTGGCAGAACTGGCCGTCCTCGGCCAAGCGCCGCTTCGTCGAGCACACCAAGGCCTGGTGGGACATCCACCGCCATCGCATGGCGCCGGAAGTCTACACCCGCGTTGCCGAGGCGGTGCAAGCGGGCCGCATCCGCCTTGTCGCCGGGCGCGTCGTCGAGATCGCCGCCGGCGACGGCTTCAGCGTACAGGTCCAGTCGCGCCACACGCAGCAGCTCGAAAGGTTCGACGTCACCCGCATCTATGATTGCACAGGCATCGCCAGGGACATCTCGACCACCTCGAACAGCGTGGTGCGGTCGCTGGTCGAGCGTGGGCTGGCACGGCCGGATCCGCTGCGCCTCGGCCTCGACGTGACCGCGAACTGCGAGGTCATCGCCGGCGACGGCACGGTATCCGCCAAGATCCTCGCCGTCGGGCCACTGACGCGCGGCACCTTCTTCGAAATCGACGCCATTCCCGATATTCGCGTGCAGTGCGCGCGGCTGAGCAAGCGCTTGCTCGGATGAGGCTCCCTTCGTCTTGGCGCAATTCGGACGCAAGACCGCCGCCGTTGGGTGAAAAGACCTCGACGGCATAAACGCGTTCGCTGAAGACGAACCAGGGGTGCGGGAGCTCGCTCCACCAGAGCCGACCGGCCAGCCCGTGGTGGTCGAGACAGCCAGGCGATGACGCCACACGTTTCGGCTGTCTCGCATTGACCGTATTGGTGTCGCGGACGCCCATCTTCGTTCTCCTCCATGGATTTTGTAGCCGGCCAGGCCGTGAGCCGCGACCCTGGCCAGATGACCGGGCAAATTCTGCTTCCGTTGTCACCGTGCCTTGCCTAGCATTGGCGCATGACCCAACGCGGAAGACTGTACGGCTGTCCGGTCGAGTTCGCGCTCGACGCGCTCGGCGGCAAATGGAAGACGGTGATCCTGGCGCGGATCAAGGAACAGCCGATGCGCTATTCCGACCTGCGCCGGCTGATCCCCTCACTCTCGGACAAGATGCTGACGCAGCGCCTGGCCGAGCTTGTCGAGATCGGCTTCGTCACGCTCGAGACGTCGCCGGACGGCAAGGGGCGCTACGCCTTGACCGGGCGCGGCGGTGATCTCGCCGCCGCGCTGCAGGCGCTCTATGACTGGGGCAGCGTGCATGGCCGCGCCGAGGGTGTGCGCTTTCGCACCGACAGCGCAGCCACCACCTAGATCAATTCCGGGAAAAGCGCGGAGCGGTTTTCCGTCCGCAATGTGTGAAGACAAAGCGATGGAGCGGTTCGGCGTTGCCGTGAAACGGTGGGTCGCGCGGCAAGCCGATTGCCCTCAACCCGCGCCGGCAAGCGCGCTGCAGAAGCTTGCGACGTCGGTGACGACGGCTTCGCCGAGGAAGCGTAGCGTCGCCATCGAGCGGTCGCGCGCTTCGCGGTTTCCGAAGCCACAGGCGTCCTCGATTACCATGGCGACGAAGCCATTGTCGGTCGCCTGGCGAACGGTCGGCTCGATGCCGATCTCCATGGCGATGCCAGCGAGCGCTATCGTGCGCACGCCGCAATCGCGCAAGGCAAAGCCGAGCGCGGTGGAATCGAAGGCCGACATCGTGAGCTTGTCGAACACCGCCTCGTCATCGCGGGGTTCCAGCTCGGGCACGATCCGCGTCGCTTCGGCGTCGCGCGGGAACCACGGCTCGACCATGTCGGGGCTGTCGCGCCGCTGCCAGGCCATGGCGGTGCGCAGCTGCGTCGCGCCCATCCATTTGCGCGGCAGCGACAGATGGCGCGTGAACGCCACCCGCATTCCGGCCCCGCGCGCCGCTTCCAGCACCGTGCCGGTACACTCGACGATGGTCGCGGCGCCGGCCACCTGGCGGCAGATACCGACCTGCATATCGTAGACCACCAGCGCCGTGCGGCGCGGATCGCACCACTCAGCCAGGCTGGCCGAAATTTCGATCCCGTCGCTCGACCGGATCATGCCGCCGTCCGGTCCCATGGCTTGGCGATATCGACCGTCGGGTCGAACAGGAATTCCAGCGGCAATGGCGCGTCGAAGGCGATGAAGTGCCATTCCAGCAGCCCGGCCTTTGACAGCGGGAAGTCCTCGGTGTAGCGCCTCGCTTCCGCGACGCTGTCGAGCTCGAAGACGATGATGACGCCGCCAATATCGCCGCGCGCATAATTCTCGCGCACGATCCCCGCCTTCCAGAGCCGCCAGACATTCGACACTTCGTCGCGCAGATAAGGCCGCAAATCGTCGAGCGTGACGCCGGGCTTGAAATTGTCATAGGCAAGAATCTTCATCGGCCATTCCTTGCATTGCTGTTCGCCCAGCGCCGGGTAGCATGGCGGAATCGGCGGCCGCAACGAACGAGATGGTGCGTTGAAACGGCCGCACGATTGCCGTTGATCCCTATGGGCGGCCGGGCGGCCACGGGATAATTTTTGCTGAAGAGGAGGAAAAGCGCGGTGAGGCTGAACCCCGAGGGCATGCACAGCAATCCGGCCTATTCGCAAGGCGTGTCGCTGCCGGCATCCGCGCGCATCGTGCTGGTCGGCGGCCAGAATGGCGTCGACGCGCAAGGCCGGATCGTCGCCAGGGACGATCTCCCTGCACAGACCGCTCAGGCGCTTTCCAACCTGGCAAAGGTGCTCGAAGCCGGTGGGGCAAAGCCTGAAGACCTCGTCAGCCTCTCGGTCTATATCGCCGGCGACCTGGACATAGGGCCGGCCTTCGGCGCCTGGATGGCCTTCTGGGCAAACCGTGGCGCGCCGCCGATCATCAAGGTGCTGCGCGTCGCCGGCCTCGGCAATCCGGATTTTCTGATCGAGATCGAAGCCCAGGCGGCGATCGCCTGAACCCTAAGCGGGTTCTGCAAATCTTTTGCCCTGCCTGCAGGCCGACGAAGCTTTCGCGAAATTCCATTCCCCTGCTGGCGGCCGGATTGGCACGATCTATCTTCTTTCCAACTGCAAACGGCTGGAAAAGACGGTAGGTTGCCGTCTTCCAGGGCGGTTGCTCATTCTGGCAACGGAGCATCTGACATGAGCAAGCACAAGATCGTGGCACCGGACGATGCATCGTCCCGCCTGCGCCCGCCCTATGCCTCGGTTCTCGACCTGATCGGGCAGACGCCGGTCGTCGAGCTGACCAAATTCGACATCGGCAAGTGCCGGCTGTTCATCAAGCTCGAAAGCCAGAATCCCGGCGGCTCGATCAAGGACCGCATCGCGCTGTCGATGATTGCCGCCGCCGAAAAACAGGGCAAACTGAAACGCGGCGGGACGATCGTGGAGGCGACCGCCGGCAATACCGGTCTTGGTCTCGCCCAGGTCGGCATCCCCAAGGGCTACCGCATCATCCTCGTCGTGCCCGACAAGATGTCGCGCGAAAAAATCCAGCATCTGCGGGCGCTCGGCGCGGAAGTGCGCATGACGCGTTCCGATGTCGGCAAGGGCCATGCCGAATATTATCAGGACATGGCCGAAAAGATCGCCGCCGAGTTGCCCGGCGCCTTCTACGCCAACCAGTTTGCCAACCCGGCCAATCCGCTGGCCCACGAAACCACGACCGGGCCGGAAATCTTTCAACAGCTCGGAGGCGATGTCGATGCGGTGGTCGTCGGCGTCGGCTCCGGCGGCACGCTGACCGGGCTTGGCCGCTATTTTGCGAAAGTCTCGCCGAAGACCGAGATGATTTTGGCCGATCCGGTCGGCTCGGTGCTGGCCCCGTTGATCAAGACCGGCAAGATGGTAGAGGCCGGAAGCTGGACCGTCGAAGGCATCGGCGAGGATTTCGTGCCGCCCAATGCCGATCTGTCGCTGGTCAGGAAGGCCTATTCCATCCCCGACAAGCAGAGCATGCTTGCGGTGCGCGACCTGCTTTCGAAGGAAGGCATTCTCGCCGGCTCGTCGTCCGGTACGCTGCTTTCGGCAGCGCTTCGCTATTGCCGCGAGCAGACCGTGCCGAAGCGCGTCGTTACCTTCGTCTGCGACAGCGGCAACAAGTACCTGTCGAAAGTCTTCGACGATTTCTGGCTGGTCGAGCAGGGCCTGGCCGAGCAGGAGCAGCATGGCGACCTGCGCGACCTGGTCATGCGCACGCTCCGCACCGGCGATGTCGTGTCCGTCGGCCCGGACGAAAGCCTGCTCAACGCCTATGGCCGCATGCGCCGATCGGATGTCTCGCAGCTGCCGGTGCTGGACGAGGGCAAGCTCGTCGGCATCATCGACGAAAGCGATATCCTCGCCAAGGTCGAAGGCCCCTATGACAGCCGCTGGGACCGCTTCAAGGCCCCGGTCAGTACGGCTATGACCTCTACCCTGCACACGCTGCAAGCCAGCCAGACGCTGGACGCGTTGCTGCCGGTCTTCGATCGCAACGAGGTCGCCATCGTCTTCGATGGCGACGAATTCATCGGCCTGATAACACGCATCGACCTGATCAACCATCTGAGGCGCGCCCGATGACCGTCAAAGCCACCGTATCGGGCAAAAACCGCCTCGCCTTTTCGACGCGCACCATCCATGGCGGCCAGAGCCACGACCCGACGACGGGCGCGGTGATGGTACCGATCTATGCCACTTCGACCTACGGTCAGCAGAGCCCGGGCGTGCACAAGGGCTTTGAATATGCCCGCAGCCAGAACCCGACCCGCTTCGCCTTCGAGCGCGCGGTGGCCGACCTCGAAAGCGGCACAGCCGCCTTCGCCTTCGCTTCGGGGCTGGCGGCGATCGCAACCATTTTCGAATTGCTCGATTCAGGCGCGCATATCGTCGCGACCGACGACATCTATGGCGGCACGTTCCGGCTGCTGGAACGGGTGCGCAAGCGCTCGGCCAATTTGCAGGTCGACTTCGTCGACTTCACCGACCTTGCCGCGGTCGAGGCGGCGATCCGCCCGGAAACCAAACTGCTCTGGGTCGAGACGCCGACCAACCCGCTGCTGCGTGTCGTCGACCTCGAAGGCGTCGCGGCACTTGCCAGGCGCAAAGGCGTGCTCTCAGTCGCCGACAACACTTTCTGCAGCCCCTATCTGCAGCGGCCGCTGGAGCTCGGCATCGACATCGTGGTCCATTCGACGACGAAATACCTCAACGGCCATTCCGACATGGTCGGCGGCGTCGCCGTGGTCGGCGACAACAAGGATCTCGCCGACCGGCTGAAATTCCTGCAGAACGCCATCGGCGCCATTTCAGGGCCGTTCGACAGTTTCCTGGCGCTGCGCGGACTGAAGACGCTGGCGCTGAGGATGGAGCGTCATTCGTCGAACGGGCAGAAGATCGCGCACTGGCTGGAAAGCCGTCCCGACATCCGCCGTGTCATCTATCCCGGCCTGCCCAGCCACCCGCAGCACGCCATCGCCAGGCGGCAGATGCACGCCTTCGGCGGCATGATCACGGTCGAGCTCGACCGCGACCTCGCCGGCACCAAACGCTTCCTCGAACATACGCAACTGTTCACGCTGGCCGAAAGCCTCGGCGGCGTCGAAAGCCTGATCGAGCACCCGGCGCTGATGACGCACGGCTCGATCCCGGCGAAAAAACGCGCCGAGATCGGGATTTCGGATTCGCTGGTGCGGTTGTCGGCCGGGATCGAGGACGGCGACGATCTGATCGCGGATCTGGATCAGGCGCTGGCGAGTTAGAAAGCGCCCGACCAAAGGCGATCGACCGCCAATGTTGGCGCTGCCCCTCATCGCCCTGCCGGGCACTTCTCCCCGTATAGGGACGGGGAGAAGGGAAATGGCCGCAACGCCGCCGCTCTCTTTGCAATGTTGGCGATTGGCGAACCCGTCGATGAGAGCGCTCCTCTCCCCGTCACTATACGGGGAGAGGATGCCGGCAGGCAGGTGAGGGGCAGCGCCGGCGCTTCGTGATCACGCCAACCCCGTTGACCCCAAGCCCCATCTGCCCGAATTGTAGCGCCGCAACCCTCCCGGCTCCGGACCCCCATGGCCACGCGCGACGCACCCAAACCTACCGAGCCCCTCACCTTCGCCGTGCTGGTTTTCCCCGGCTTTCCGATGATGGCGTTCAGCTCGGTGATCGAGCCGCTGCGCGCGGCGAACGTGCTGGCCAAGCGGGACTGCTACCGCTGGATCATCGTCGGCGCCGCCGAAGGCCCGGTGGAGGCCTCGAACGGCGTCGTCATCCAGCCCGGCTTTGCCGCCCATGACGCGCCGAAGGTCGATCGCGTCGTCGTCTGCTCGGGCGGCGATGCCGATCATCTCGTCGCGCACGATGCGGTGAGCTGGATCCGCAGGAGCCTGCGCGACGGCGCCCATATCGGTGCGGTGGCGGATGCCGCCTTCTTCCTGGCTCGGGCCGGCCTGCTCGACGGTCATGCCTGCACCTTGCACTGGACCAGCCAGGCTGCCTTCACCGAAGCGTTTCCGGATATCGAGCTGAGGCGCGATCTCTATGTCATCGACCGCAAGCGCTTCACTTCGGCCGGTGGCGTCGGCAGCCTCGACATGATGCTGGAGATCATCACCAGCGATTATGGCGCCGAACTGGCCGCCGGCGTCGCCGAATGGTTTGTGCACAGCCCGCTACGCTCCAGCGTCGACCGCAAGCTGATGCCGCTCAGGCTGCGGACCGGCGTGCAGAACGAACTGGTGCTGTCGGCCATCGCCATCATGGAGGATGCGGTGGAGGAGCGGCTCGGCATGGCGGAACTGGCGGGGCGACTTGGTGTCTCCTCCGATAAGCTCGAACGCAATTTCCGCTCCGAACTCAGTATCTCGCCCAACGGCTATTACCGCCGCCTGCGGCTGAAGCGTGCCGCCGACCTCTTGGCGCATTCGACGCTGATGGTGCGCGACGTCGCGCTGGCCTGCGGTTTCGCCTCGATGTCGAGCTTTGCGCGGGCGTTCCGGGAGGAGCATGGCCATGCGCCGAAGGTGATGCGGAGGCATTAGGTATTTCGGATGTTGGCGGGACAGCGCCCCTCTCTGCCCTGCCGGGCATCTCCCCCACAAAGGGGCGAGATTGGCCGTCGCCTCCGCTTTCGCCAATTGCCAACATCGCGAGAGTAGCGCCATCGGCGAAGCTGCCGATCTCCCCCCTCGTGGGGGAGATGTCCGGCAGGACAGAGAGGGGCGCGAAGGATCGCCGGCGCGTCGGGGCTGCGGCATCCGGCACAACATATGCGGCATCTCGCACAGCCTCTACGCGGCGCATAGCCCATCCTCGCCGCTTCCAGGAGGCACCCATGAGCATCGTCGTTTTTGACCCCGACAGCACCGAGGATGTCGACTTCAAGGACCGCATGCGCCATCCGGCGGCGGCGGATCCGGCCGGCGGCATGTGGCTGTCGGACACCGAGCCGTCCTTCATCGACGCCGACGCGCTGCGCAAGGGCCGGCTGGCCAGGCTGCGCGCCTGGATGCGCGAGGCCGGCTATGGCGGCGTCGTTTTGTTCGACCCCTACAACCAGCGCTACGCCACCGGCTCGCGCAACATGTTCGGCTATTTCCTGCGCAACTCGACGCGCTACTTCTTCATCCCCACCGAAGGGCCGATCGTGTTGTTCGAATATCCGCAGAGCTACCATGTCTCGATGGTGCTCGACACGATCGACGAGGCGCGTCCGTCCAAGCTGGTCTGGTCATCGGTGTCAGGCCGCGACGACGAGACCGCCGGCCCGTTCGCCGATGAGATCGCCGAATTGCTCAAGGCGCATGGCGGCGGCTCGATGAAGCTCGGCCTTGACCGCTGCAGCCATCTGCAGGCACTGGCGCTGGAAAAGCGCGGCTGCGAGGTGCGGGATTGCCAGGGCGAGATTTTGGCGGTGCGCGCGGTCAAGACGCCCGAGGAAGTAAAATGCCTGCAGGTGTCGATGGCTGGTGCCGAGGCTGCGGTCTATGCGGTGCGCGAGGCGATCAAGCCTGGCGTTTCCGAAAACGAGCTGTTCGCCATCATGTATGGTGAGGTGATCCGGCAAGGCGGCGAGTTCATCGAGACCCGGCTGCTGACCTCGGGCCAGCGCACCAATCCGTGGTTCAACGAGGCGAGCGGCCGCAAGATCAGGCCGGGCGAACTCTTGGCGCTCGATACCGATACGATCGGCTGCTACGGCTATTATTCGGACTTTTCGCGCACCTTCCGTTGCGGACCGGGCAAGCCGACGGACTATCAGAAGTCGCTCTACCGCATGGCGCACGACCAGGTTCAGCACAATATCGGGGTCGTCAAGCCGGGCATGGCGTTTCGCGAGATTGCCGAAAGGGCCTGGAAGATACCGGACCGCTTCGTCGACCAGCGTTATACCTCGGTCATGCACGGCGTCGGCATGCATGGCGAAACGCCGTTCATAGCGCACGCCATGGACTACGAGACCTATGGCCGCGACGGTGTCATCGTGCCCGGCATGGTGGTCAGCGTCGAAAGCTATATCGGCGAGAAGGGCGGCCGCGAGGGCGTCAAGCTGGAAGACGAGATCCTGATCACCGAGACCGGCACCGAGCTCCTGTCGCGCTTCCCCTATGAGGATGTTTTCCTTGACAGGCATGTTTGAGTGTTGACAGGCAGTTTTGCATGAAAAGCCCGATCTCGATCAAGCGCGGCAAGGTGGCGGCGGTGTTCATCGATCTCCAGGAGGAGCATCGGCGGGACAAGCGCTATCTGGTCGAAGGCTATGGCGACATCCTCGCCAACGTCCAGCGGCTGCAGGAGGCGGCGCGGGCCAACAATGTGCCCCTTTACCACTGGGCCTATATCGTCGATCTCGCCACGGCGCGGCCGCTCCACCCGGTCGAGGCCAGCGGCAAGTCGGCGTTTTCCGACAAGGACGATCCGCTGACTGCGATCTGCGCGGAAGTGGGCCCGGCGACAGGCGAGATGATGCTGGTCAAGACCGATGCCAGCGCCTTCCGCACGGGGCCTGCCGCCGAGCGGCTGAAGGCCGACGGCATCGAGTGGCTGGTCGTTGCCGGCGTCTGGACCGAGGCCTGCATCGATGCCACCGTCAAGGATGCGGTGGCGCTCGGGTTTCGAGTGCTGCTGGTCAAGGATGCCTGCGGCAGCGGCAGCACGGCGATGCACCAGACGGCCGTCCTCAACCTTGCCAACCGGCTCTATGGCGGTGCCGTCACCACCACCGACGGCGCCTGCCGGCTGCTGGCAGGCGAGACGGTCGAAGCCTGGCAGGTCGAGGGCTCGGTGCCGCTGCGCTTCAGCTATGAAAATGCTGCCCGGCTCTACGCCGAGCTCTGAGCGGGATCGCGCAGCGATGACCACCGAGGCCGAGCGACCCGGAACGAGAGGGCGCGGAAAATACCAAACGCTGCTCGATCCGGAGCTGTGGGCCTATATCGATCGGGTCAACGAGTGGTATCCGCCCGAAATCGTCTACATGCCGATCGACAGGCAGCGGGCGGTCTATGATGCCATGTGCCGGGCGTTTCGCGAGCCCTATCCACCCGGCGTCAAGGCCAGCGACAGCGCGGTTCCTGCCGGCGACCGTGCGATCCCGGTCCGGCGTTACCAGATGGCGGGCACGGCGCCGCAGGCCATGGTTGTCTATTATCACGGCGGCGGCTTCGTCCTTGGCGGGCTCGACAGTCATGACGACATCTGCGCCGAGATATGCGCCGGCACCGGCTTTGCCGTGCTGTCCGCCGATTACCGGCTGGCGCCCGAGCATCTGCATCCGGCCGCCTTCGACGATGCGCTGGCCGTATTCGAATGGGCGACGGCGACGGCCGGCCTGCCGATAGTGCTCTGCGGCGAAAGCGCCGGCGGCAATCTGGCCGCTGCGGTGGCACAGGCGACACGCCGCCATCCTCGCCATGCGATCGGCCAGGTGCTGATCTATCCCGAGCTCGGCGGCCCGGAACCAGTTGGCAAAGAGAGCGCCGGCTCCTGTGTCGAGCACGCCGAAGCGCCGCTGCTGACGTTGCGCGACATCGAGTTCTATCGCCAGATCCGGTCGGCGAAGGGACAGTCGCAGGACGACCCGACCTTTTCGCCGCTCAGCGACACCGACTTCTCCGGGCTGCCGCCGACGGTCATCGTCACCGCGCAATGCGACCCGCTGTCCTCGGAAGGCGAGGCCTATCGCGACCGCATCCTGGCCGCCGGCGGTCGCGCCTGGTGGCATGAGGAGCCGCGCCTCGTGCATGGCTTTCTACGCGCCCGCGAGACCGTGCCGCGAGCCGGCGAAGCCTTCGGGCGCATCATTGCGGCCATCGCCGCGCTCGGCAAAGGCGACTGGCCTTACTGAGGTTGCGAAGGCCCCCTCATCCGGCCGCTTCGCGTCCACCTTCTCCCCGCTGGGGAGATTGCGGAACAGCGCACAAGAACTGCGGAAGTCCGAACACTCCCCCACGGGAGCTCGCCCTATCATCCCCGAGGCAATGGCGCTCCGGCGATCGCATCCGTCCCCCGCGTTTGGCGATCGGCAGAGGTGCCCAACAACAGGGGAATGACGACAATGAAGTTCATGCTGACCGATCGAAAACTGCATCCGCAGGCCGAGCCCGTCGCCGATGGCTTCAAGAAAGGCCAGATGAACCGGCGCGAATATCTCGCCACCATGGCTGCGCTCGGCGTCAGCGCTACCGGCGCGCTGGCGCTCGGCGGGCTTGCGCCGTCACCGGCCAGGGCCGAGGAGCCGAAGCGCGGCGGCATCTTGCGCGTCGCCATGAACGTCAAGGGCTGGAAGGATCCGCGCACCTTCGACGGCGTCGAGATGTCCAACGTCGCCCGCCAGTGCAACGAATATTTGGTGCGCTGGAAGCGCGACTTCACCTTCGAGCCATGGCTGCTCGAGAGCTGGGAAACCAGCGACGACGCCCGCGTGCTGACGCTGCATGTCCGCAAGGGCATCACCTGGTCGAACGGCGACACCTTCAACGCCGACGACGTGATCCACAATCTGACGCGCTGGTGCGATGCGTCCGTCGCCGGCAATTCGGTGGCCGCGCGCATGGGCGCACTGGTCAACGCCGATACCAAGAAGGCCGTCGACGGCGGCATCGAGCGCGTCGACGATTTCACCGTCCGGCTCAATTTGCCCAAGCCCGACATTTCGCTGATCGCCGGCATGGCCGACTATCCGGCGCTGATCATGCACCGCAGCTATGAAGGCGACGGCGATCCGCTGAAGGCATTGGCGATCACCACCGGGCCTTGCGAACTCGTGGCATGGGACGCCGAGGTCGGCGCCGAAGTCCGCCGCAAGGACAAGCCATGGTGGAAGGGCGAGTTCTACCTCGACGGCATCAAATGGGTCGACTACGGCTCCGACCCCAACGCCATGCTGTCGGCCTTCGAATCGGGCGAGATCGACACCGACCACGAAACCGCCTCCGATACGGTTGCGCAGACCGAGTCCATGGGCCTGAGCAATTCCGAGATCGCCACCGGTTCGACCATCGTGGCGCGTTTCAACGTCGGCAACCCGCCCTATGACGACATCAAGGTGCGGCGCGCCGCCCAACTTGCCGTCGACAATGCCGCCGTGCTGAAGATCGGCATGGACAACCGCGGCAAGCCTGCCGAGAACCATCATGTCGGGCCGATGCATCCCGAATATGCCGATATCGGCCCGGCCGTCCGCAACATTGATCAAGCCAAGGCCCTGCTCGCCGAGGCCAGCAAGGCCGACCACGAATACGAACTCATCTCGGTCGACGTCGACTGGCAGAAGAGCACCGGCGACGCCATCGCCGCGCAGATGCGCGAGGCCGGGCTGAAGATCAAGCGCACCGTGCTGCCGGCCGCGACCTTCTGGAACGACTGGAGCAAATATCCTTTCTCCTGCACGGAATGGCTCGGCCGGCCGCTCGGCGTCCAGGTGCTGGCGCTCGCTTATAAGTCTGGCGCCGCGTGGAACGAGAGCGCCTACGCCGATCCGGAATTCGACAGTCTGCTCGACAAGGCGCTGGCGATGCCCGATCCCGGCGCCCGCAAGGAGCTCATGGCCAAGATCGAACAGAATCTGCGCGATTCCGGCGTCATCATCCAGCCCTACTGGCGCTCGGTCTACCGCACCTACCGCAAGGGCGTGCATGGCTGCGAGCAGCACCAGTCGCTCGAGCAGCATTTCGAGAAGGTTTGGCTCGAGGCGTAGCCTTGCAGACGACCAATTGTCGGGGCCAGCGCCGCTCCTTCCACCTTCTCCCCTTGTGGGAGAAGGTGGATTGGCGCGCAGCGCCAAGACGGTTGAGGGGTGCGGACGGAGTGCCGTCAGTATCAAGCTGGAACACCCCTCATCCGGCCGCTTCGCGTCCACCTTCTCCCACAAGGCGAGAAGGAAGAGCCACGCCAGGCCTTGAAATCTCCAGTCCAAGCCGCACCGTCTCCCGCACCAGCAGGTCCAGATCGTCGCGCCGGGTGCGGTGGTTGTTGATCGCCACCCTGAGGCTATGCTGGCCATGCACCGTCGTGTCGGAAATGGCGGCGATGCCTTCTTCCTGCAGCCTCAGCATGATCTCGGTATTGAGCGCTTTCAGGCGCTCCCCGCCCAGTCCGTCCGCGCGGTAGCGAAAGCAGACGATGTTGATGCTCACCGGCGCTACCAGTTCGAGTGCCGGTTCGGCCGCGATCAGCGCGCCGAGATAATGCCCTTGCGCGATGTTCTGGTCGATCAGCCGGCCGAACTTTTCGATGCCGTGCTCTCGCAACGCCATCCACACCTTCAGAGCGCGAAAGCCGCGCGTCGTCTGCAGGCCGTAATCGTGCAGCCATTGGCCGGAGGCCAGGCCGCGCGGCGTCGATTCCAGATATTCCGGCGTCACCGCGAACGTGCCGCGATGCACGGAGGCATCCCGGATCAGCGCGCAGCCGACCTCGAATGGCGCGTGCAGCCATTTATGCGGATCGAGCGCGATCGAGTGGGCGTGCTCGATGCCGGCAACGCGATGCGAATTGTCCGGCGCAATCGCAAGCAAGGCGCCGATGCAGCCATCGACGTGAAACCACAGATCCTCTTTTGCCGCCAGATCAGCCAGCGCTTGCAGATCGTCGATTGCGCCGGTGTTCACCGTGCCGGCCGTACCGATTACGCAGGCCGGCTTGAAGCCGGCGTCGCGGTCCTCGGCGATCGCCGCCCGCAACGCAGCGATGTCGATCCGCAGCCCGGCATCGCTCGGGATGCGACGCAGCGCCCGGTTGCCGAGGCCGAGCACTTCCATCGCCTTGCGGTGACAGGAGTGAAGCTGGTCGGAGCCGTAGAAACGCAGCGGCTTGTCGATGCCGGCAACGCCGTGCTCGCGTATGTCGATGCCGGCCTTGGCGTTGCGCGCCACGGTCAGCCCGATGATGTTGGCCATCGAGCCGCCGCTGACCAGCGTGCCGCTGGCCGATTGCGGAAAGCCCATCATCTGCTTCAGCCAATCGACGACCTGGCCGTCCATCAAGGCGGCGGCGTGGTTGCCGCCGCCGAGGTTGGAGCCCTGGATCGCCGCCAGGAAATCACCGAGCGCCCCGGTGAAATTGCTCGACCCCATGTACCAGGCCCAGAAGCGCGGATGGATATTGCCCATTGGATAGGCCATCAGCTTCTTGACAACGTCGCCATAGACATCGGCCAGCGGCGCCGGCGAACGCGGCAGCGGCGATGTGAAGAAGGTCCTCACATCAACCGGCATCTCCTGCCACACCGGACGCTCTCTGACATCGCGCAGGTAAGCGACGGCATCGTCGACGATCCGATGCGACAGGGCCTGCACGTCGGCCCAGTTCGAGGGGTCAAGCGTTTCCTCGGTGGCCGTGACGGCCAGTCCAGGCTTCGTGTCCATGCAGGCCGCTCCCGATGTGCCGCCGTCACGCCGGAAACTGGCAGCCGGGCGTCGACTGCGAAAGCGCGGTCTCCTCGGCGTCCATCTCCGCCTCGATGCCGTCGAACAGCGGTGTCGTCATGTAGCGTTCGCCAGTATCGGGCAGCATGCACAGGATCACCGAGCCGGGCGCCGCCTTTTCCGCGATCTGCCGCGCCACCGCGAAGGTCGCTCCGCCGGAGGTGCCGGTGAAAATCCCTTCCTTCTGCGCCAGCGCCTTGGCCCATTTCATGCCCTCGGGCCCGGCAATCGGCACCACCTCGTCATAGAGGCTTGCGTCTATCGCCTCCTGCAGCACGTCCGGAATGAAGTCGGGCGTCCAGCCCTGGATCGGATGCGGCTCGAACGCCGGATGGCTGGCGGCAGGCGCGCCGCCGGTGCCGCGCTGCTGCGGCTTGCCGCTGCCGATAAGCTGCGCATTGGCCGGTTCGGCGAGCACGATCCGGGTCTCCGGCCGCTCGCGGCGCAGCACGCGTCCGACGCCGGCGACGGTGCCGCCCGTGCCGTAGCCGGTGACGAAGCAGTCGAGCCGCGAGCCGGCGAAATCGTTGATGATCTCGCGCGCCGTCGTCGCTTCGTGAATGGCGGCGTTGGCCTTGGTTTCGAACTGGCGGGCCAGGAACCAGCCATTGGCTTCGGCGAGCTCCACCGCCTTCTTGTACATGCCGAAACCCTTCTGGGCGCGCGGCGTCAGCACCACCTTGGCGCCCAGCATGCGCATCAGCTTGCGGCGTTCGATGGAAAAACTGTCGGCCATCGTCACCACCAGCGGATAGCCCTTCTGGGCGCAAACCATGGCAAGTCCGATGCCGGTGTTGCCGCTGGTCGCCTCGACCACGGTCTGGCCAGGCTTTAGAGCGCCGCTGCGCTCGCCTTCCTCGATGATGTTGAGCGCCAGCCGGTCCTTCACCGAGGCGGCGGGATTGAAGAACTCGGCCTTCACGTAGATCGTGGCATGGTCCGGTCCGAGATTATTGATGCGGATCACCGGCGTATCGCCGACCGTGTCGAGAATGCTGTCGAACAGGCGGCCGCGCCCGGCGGTGGTTCTGATTTTCTGTTGATGCAACATGTCGATCTCCTCGCTTTGTCGTTGTCTCTTTTCGTCATGGGCCGGTTACAGACCGGTGGCTTGGGCGGCGAGGTTTCGAGACCTTGCCGCGCTACATTTGCCCCCGGCAATGCCAGCATCCGGCGCGGGAATTCGCTGCCGGATGCACCGTGTCGCGTTTGGTGATAAAACAAAGGCCGACTGGCCAGCGTGGGAGCAGGCGTGGAAACTTACGTGGAATCCGCCCGATCGAGCCTCCACGGCGAGGTGGCCGGCTTTTCCGTGCGTCTGCTCGGACCGCTGACGATCGCACGCAACGGCATCATCATCCAGCTCCCAAAATCGCGCAAGCTGTGTGCGCTGCTCGCCTATCTGGCGCTGGCGCCGCATCCGGTCGGCCGCAGCCGCCTCTGCGAGCTTTTGTGGGATGTGCCGAACGACCCGCGCGGCGAGCTTCGCTGGTGCCTGAGCAAGCTTAGAGGCATCCTCGATGAACCGCATCATCGCAGGGTCGAGACACCAGGCGACACGATCGCGCTTGATCTGAGAGGTGCTTCCGTCGACGCTGTCGACATAGCCTCGGCCGCCGCCAAGGGCGTTGAGACGCTCGGTCTAGAGCGGCTGCAGGCTCTTTCCGGAATGTTCGCCGGCGACTTTCTCGATGGGCTGGAGATCGACCGCAGCCCGCATTTCAACAGCTGGCTGATCGCTCAGCGCCGCCGCTTCGGCTCTTGGCACGCCGCAATCCTGGAACATCTCGTCAACAAGCTTCCGGTGGATGCCGACAGAATGTCTTCGCATCTGGACAAATGGCTGGAACTCGCTCCGTTCGACGGGCGCGCGCATGTGGCTCTTCTGAAAGGGCTGGCGCAGCGCGGCCAGTTTGATGCGTGCGAGGAACATCTCGCTTCCGCAGCGCAGCTGTTTGCTTCGGAGGATCTGGATTTCGGACCCGTTCGTGAGGCATGGCGCACGATCCGCAACGAACGACCTGCCGCTACGCTCTGGGCGCGACCGTCACTCGTACCCGCGGCCCCTCACGCGTCAATTGTGCTTCCCAATTCCGACACTGCTGCATCGCAGAAGGCTTCGCTTGCGGTGATGCCGTTTGCCGAAGAGACGGCTGACGGCGGCCCACGCGGAGGCATCGCCGATGGCCTGACCCACGATATCATCACCCGCCTGGCCAAGCTCAGGGATTTCTTCGTCATCGCGCGCGGTTCGGTGTTTGCGCTCGCCGAAAAAAACATTGGGCCGGAGGATGCCGGCCGTCGGCTCAATGTCGATTATGTCGCCACCGGCACGGTACGCAGCCAGGCCGGCCGCGTCACCGTCGCGGTCGAGCTGGTCGAAGTGCGCACGGCCAGGATCGTCTGGGCCGAGACGTTCGAGCGCAAGCCGAACGACATCTTTGCCGTGCTCGACGACATCGGCAACAGCATCGTCTCGTCGATCTCGGCCGAGATCGAGACGGTCGAGCGCAACCGCGCCATGTTGAAGGCGCCCAATTCGCTGAACGCCTGGGAAGCCTACCACCGCGGTCTCTGGCACATGTATCGCTTCACCCGCGCGGAAAACGAGCAGGCCCGGCATTTCTTCGACATAGCCTTGAAGCTCGATCCGACGTTCGCCCGCGCCTATGCCGGCCTCTCCTTCACCCATTGGCAAAATGCCTTCCAGCGCTGGGGCGACCGCGACCACGAAAGCGCCCTGGCCTTCGAGGCAGCCGGCCAGAGCCTGCTCGTCGACGATCACAATCCGGCCGCTCACTGGGCCATGGGGCGGGCGCTGTGGCTGCGCGGCGAGCAGGACGGCTCCCTCATCGAGCTGGAACGCGCCGTAGACCTCAGCCCGAATTTCGCGCTCGGCCACTATGCGCTATCTTTCGTCCATTCGCAGTCCGGCGACCCGCAGGCTGCGATCGGCTCATCCGACCATTCCAGGCATCTGAGCCCCTTCGATCCGCTGCTGTTCGGTATGTTGGGCGCCAGGGCGATGTCGCATGTCCGGCTCGGCCAGTTCGACGAAGCCGCCGAATGGGCGCTGAAAGCAGCCGCGCGTCCCAATGCCCACGCCATCATCCTCGCGATTGCCGCGCATTGCCTTGCGCTGGCGGGGCGGCTGGACGAGGCACGAAGTTTCGCCGCTGCGCTGCGCAAGATGCTGCCGAACTACTGCGCCGACGATTTCATCGGCACGTTTCGCTTCGAGCCGGACGCCGAGGCGCTGTTCCGGCAAGGCGCCAAGCGGATCGGGCTGGGGTGAGGCAGGCGCGCGGTTTGCCAGGCTCTCCAAACCGCTCATCGCGGCTGGCCGCCCCAAACATCGTCATGTCTGCAGCCAGGGCGCATCGTGAGGTTGGTTGCGAATTCGTCGACCAGAGCGGATCAGACGGGCTCAACCGATTTGACGTTGCCGTCGGTATCCACGAGGCAGCTTGTCTTCTTGCCACTGGCATCGAGTTCGACCTGATAGGTCCTGGAATCGAGCTTGCTCGACGAAACCGGAAGTATCTTCGTGCTGTCGACGCCGCTCGCCTTGGCGACTGCACTGGCGCAAAGCAGCTGAAGGTCCGCCGGGGCAGTCTCGACCTTGGTCCTGGACATCTGGTTCTGAGGCGGCGGCGGCGCGCTGACGCAAGCGCTAACGGCTCCAGCCAGGAATCCGATTGCCGTCACCAGGATCGAATTTCTCACTGCATCTTTTGCCGACATTGCTTGTCCCTCTCCGAATGCCGCTTCACACACCCTTGTAAAGTGCCGCCCCCTGCATGAGAACGATAACCTTGGCTCCAACCTTGACGCGGGACGCGAGATCGACGATGTCGTCGTTCCTCATCCGGATACACCCCGACGACACGTCGAGCCCGATCGTCCAAGGCTCCGGGGTGCCGTGTATCCGGTAGATCGTGTCCTGGTCGCGCTCATAGAGATAGAGCGCCCTTGCGCCGAGCGGGTTGTCGGGCCCTCCCTCCATGCCTCCGGCGTATTTCACCGCCTTCGGATCGCGAGCGACCATTTCGGCCGGAGGTGTCCAGGTCGGCCACTCCGCCATGCGGCCAACGCGCACGATGCCGGCCCATCCAAACCCTTCCCGGCCCACGCCGATGCCGTAGCGCATGGCCCGCTGACCCGGCTGCACAAGATAGAGAAAGTGCTGATTGCCATCGATAATGATCGTGCCTGGCACTTCCGCGGTGCGGAATTTGACCATCTGCGGACGAAATGCCTCGGGCACCTCATTATGCGCGGCGTAGTATTTGCGCGCCTTGGTGCGATCGTAGGCCACCCATTTGTGGCTTTTCGGGTCGAAAACCTGTGTTCCCGCAGCCAGCGCCGCCACCGCGACAAGACCGAACGCCGCGGCGACGACTGCCGTGAGGGAGCGCCGCCGGACGGTGCCGCGTTCCGCGAACATAGGATTCCGCTCATGGATTTGCCCACCCGTGCACCCGTGCGCCTTGTGCGGCAACCCATTGTTTGGCGTATTCGTAAGGATCCTGACGCTCTACCTGGAGCGCATAACTCGTCTTGGTGATTTCCTCGGGCTTCAGCTCGACCCGTTCCAGGAACGCCACCACCTTCGGATATTTATTGCGTAGCGAGGTGGCGTAGGCGATATGGAAATGTGCGGTATCCCATGATACCGGCGCGCTGGACTTCGAGACCCAGAGCGGGTCCTCTGACGGCAGTACGATCTTCCACTTTGCCGGATCAAAGGGCGGCTCGGTAAGCCGGACAATGTCGTGCAGCTCAAAGACGTAGTGCGGCGCGTAGCAGGCAAACACCATCGGATGATCCGTGGCGACCGCGGCATCGACAGCCGCCATTCCGGCATCCTCGGGCGTCTCCAGCAAGGTCATCGTCTTGGCATAACCATAGCTGTTGGCGCGGACGCGCTCGATAGCGGTCGAGGACCAACCCTCAGCGCCGATCCAGAGTTCGCCACGTCCGTCGCCATCAGTATCCAACGCGGCGGTTTTCTTCGTATCGCTGAGATCCGAAACATCGTGAATTCCAAATTTGTCGGCTGCTTCACGCGTCGCGCAAATGCCTTGCCAGGCCGGCACACCGATAGGGCTGATGGCCACCGTGCCGGCCCCGTCCACATACTTCTTCACCAGATTGTCCAGATTGGGCAGCCAGATTTCGGGATGAATATCCACCTCACCAGAATTGAGACCGGCAAAGGCAATAAGCGTCCCCATCTCGCGCACGTCGGCATCGAGCCCGAAATTTTCCTTCAGGCTGACCTTGAGGATATTTGCCGTCGCCTGGCCCGACGGCCAGTTCGGCATTGCAATGACGAGATCAGCCGCGTGGACCGGGATGTTTAGCGCCAGCATCGTCAATGCCGCCAGCGACACTTTCCGCAGGCACTGCCGAAATCGGTTGTGCATCTCTTCCCCCTCGCTTCGGTGCTGAAATGAACCGCGACGGGAACAATCTGTCGCGGCAAGCACCTGGTTGTGACACCAGCCCCATCTTCTGACGGGCAACTGCTGAAGGTGCAGCAGTGCATTCGCCAAAGAGAGCGCCTTCACGTGCCGCCCCTGCACGCTACCCGATGACAATCCGACTGGGAAGATGCTCACAACGCGGCCGCGGCGCCCCCACTGCGCCCCTATTTGGCACGCCGCAGCGTTGAAAAGTCGGGCAAAGGGGCGCGTTTCTTTCGGCCCTCGCAACGGTTGGCTGGGTTCGAAAAAATACCACAATAGATCGCGATTAGGGCGATCGTATAAGGTGTGGTATCGTCGCGCATTTTTTGTAGAGCTGGCACAAAATTCACAACAACATAGAATATTACTTGTACTAACTCGGCTTAATGAGAACAAAACTAAGGAAGCATTCCGAAATCGTGCTACTGATCACATTTCAGTATCTGCTAAGATAGTCCGTGTTGATTCCGAATTATTAAGCATTTGCAAAATTCAATCCTGCGATATTGGGATTTGTCCTTGTCATAGGCTGACTCGGATGCATTTCTTGGAAGCACAGCCGCGTCAGCGGATCGTTGAAACATGCTTGGGCGGACGGGGCACTAAGCATGGAGAGGAATATTGACACTCGCTAATGCGGCGGCCCCCGCTGGGAGCGTTCCCTCCCACGTAAGAGATTACGGCAACCGTCGGCGAAGTCGTCGAATGCATCGCCCACAGCCTGGCTCTCGTTTGATGGCCGGCGAAGCTTTGCCCTCCTCCGATTGGCGCCAGCCTTCGCGGCAAAGGCGGGGATCGCCGCCTGCAATGGCCTTCCGATATGGACGATGTCCGCCGCCAGGCAGTCGGAGGAATGAACAATGAAATTCGTAATCTGTGCGGCCTTGGCCACTGCTTTGATGGCGATCGTCGGTTGTACCACCGACGACTACGATGGTTGTCGCGGAAAGGGCTGCCTGGTTGATCGGTCCCATAAAGGGAGCCGGAAGATAGACGACCGGCCGCAGTTCGACAGGAACGGCAATCCCAACTTCGATACCAGGGGCCGTTACATCGGCTGCCATGGGCTCGGATGTAAAGTCGACGATCCTGATGACGGGGATCAAAGTATCGACGACAGACCGCAGTACGACAGAGAAGGCAATCCCAACTTCGATACGCAAGGCAACTACCAAGGCTGCCGCGGCATCGGCTGCGAGGTCGATACACCGGACGATGACAGTTCATCGAACGATGACGATTCCGATTAAGGGACTCGGGGGGGCGAACAAGGAGGAAGCCAATCATGTCTGAATTCAGCGGCCTGGTCCGGCGACGTGTCAAAATCGTCATGGTCGGCCTCACGGGGCTGGGAATGGCGCTGACGTCCGCTTTCGCTGCGAATAACGCCTGTGACGGTATAAAGGTCGAAGTGACGAAGGCGCGCAAGCAGGAATATGCCCCTCTCGTCGTCTCGGCGATGACCAATAAGTTCAAGCCCGCTCAGGCAAAGTTCTTCTCGATCATGGAGAGCGGCAGCTGGAGCGCCGCCTACGTCTCCACGCCGGTGAGCGACGACGGCGTGATGTTCTTCCAGACAGTCGACGGAAAGAAGCAGTTTCGCGACGTGTGGGGCGGCTATGCCGAGCCGTCGGAAAAACCTGAACTGGTATCCTGGGCGAAGAAGCTCGGAGCGCCGCAAGACCTGGCAAAGTGTTTTGCCGAGACAGTTACGGAACGACGGTGATGATCGCTGGAAATTGCCGCTGACCGTTGGTGCAGGGGGAGAATGATTGGTGAGCGCTCCGGGGCGCCGGGGCTCTGAGATCGACTCCAATCATCAGCTGCAGGACGTGCAAAATGCAAAGTCTTCGAAAATCCAGACTGATCGTGCAGTTCGCCCGTGCATTGGCAACTTCAGTGAAAATGACGGCCGTCGTAAGCGTAACCGTCCCGCACACGATCAATGTTGCGTATGCCAGCAAATATGATCTGCCGAAACCCTATGTTTCCCGGGCTCTTAACGCGGTTTTGATACCGATCAACCACGCCTCTCGGCACCGCTACCAGATCCCGCCAAAACTTCGCGGGGTGTATGTCCTGGCTGTTGCACCCCATGGCATTGCCGCGCGGCAAGGCATCCGACCGGGTGACGTGCTTGCCACAGTGCGGCATCAACCGATTTCGACGCCGCTTGATGTCGACAGACTCGTTTGGGCCGCCCTTGCCGCGAGTGCCACCAGTTTCCTGTTTGGCGTGAACCGCGGGACAGAAGTCGCAGATGTCGTCGAGGTCAACACCAACATCACCGTCAACAACTTCAACACCAACATCTCGGTCAACAATATCTCGCAATGGACGAGCGTCGACAATCGAGAGGTGTGGACACAGATCGTCGATGAGTATGACGACGAGATGGAGACGGGCCTCAATGACACGAGCTATCGCGCGGACGACTCGCAGCCTGGCGACGCCAATCCGGACGCAAATGTGTCTTCTCCCGATGCTGACGACGACGATACCAGCACCGACACTGACGACAATAACCCGGCCGACAGTACCGACGACAACAGTTCCGATCAGGACGATTCGAGCGATCAGAACGACGATGAAAACTCAACAGACGGTGATGATGACAAGAACAGCACCGACACCGATGACGATGCGTCGGATGACAGCACTGACAACAATGATTCCGACGATCAGGACGATTCCAGCGATCAGAATGACGATGACGACCCGTCGGCAGATGGTGATGACGAAAACAGCACCGACAGTAATGACGATGCGTCGGATGACAGTAACGACGCTGACGGATCGGACGATGACGATGCCAACTAACGGCCGACCGTGCCGGCAGTTCTAGACCGAGGACAATCGATGAAAACCGCGATGCTGACCGCTGCCATCGTTCTGGCCATGCCGGCTTTCGCATTTGCCCAGGACAAATGCTACGACGCCGCCAAGGACCAGGCCGACCCGAACGAGTGCGCCGATGCCGCGTCCAAGAAATCCGACAAGAAGCTCAACGAGCTTTACCAGCAGATCGAAACCCGCCTGAACGACGACGCGGATACCAGGACGCTTCTCGTTCAAGCACAGCGGGATTGGGTCAAATTTCGCGACGCCGAGTGCAGTTTCCAGACCGCAGGAGCGGCCGGAGAAAGCGCAATTCCAACGCTCATCGCGGAGTGCATGGACAGCCTGACGCAATCCCGTGTCAAAGATTTCGAGGGATACCTGAATTGCCAGAAAGGCGATGCGAGCTGCCCCGTTCCGGCAGCGAACACATCACATGCCGTACCTGCCGTGGCCGAGGAGAACGGCCAGACCGGCCTTGCCCAGGCTGCCGACCCGATACCCATTCCATTGCAACATGTTGTTGGGCACCTCGGAACCGGCAGTGATGAAGTCATCTACCACAAACTCGGGATCGTGATGGGCATCAATGGTGCCAAGCCTCGTCTGTTCGAATTCGACACCGGGTCGGATGAGTTCAACGCCGAGATCGATTCGAGTGTCCCTGGCGTAGAGCCGGTGCGCGGCAGCAAGCCCGAAATGTACGCCTATGGAGACGGCACCTACGGAGGTTGGGTACAACAGGCCCGGGTCGACAGCCTGTCCTATTACGATCCAGATGATCCCTCGGAGCCTGCCGTAACCTTCGACGGTGGCTATGGCGCCGGTCGGGTGGTGGATTACGTCTTCACCAAGGGTTTCGGCTATCTCAAGGATATGAAATTGACGCAAAAGCCCGTTGGCCACCGCGGCGATACGCCGGTCTATGCGGATCTTGATGCGCGCAAGAGCATGCAGAATGGCGAACCCGGTGGTTCGACGACGTTTTACGGTGTCTTTGGAGCCGGCGATTTTCTCGATGAGGGGGACGAGGCCGCCGCTCCCGCCAGTCAGACACAAAGCGGCTATGTGGTCTCGGCCAATGCAAATCTTGGAAAGAAGACGACACCGGGCTGCGCTCCCTGCCTGACGCTGAATTTGTCCCCCAGTCTGAGATCCCAGTTTACGGCCCTGATACCGTGGGGCGAACTGGATTATGAATTCCGCCAGAGACGATTCCCGCGATCAGGCGCGAACGCATCCAATCACTACGAAGGGTCTTACCATTATACAATTTCTTTTGACTATAAGGGAAAGAAGCAGTCGGTTGATTTCAGTGGACCTGTTTTATTGGATACTGGATCGTCGACCTTTCTCGGTATCACCACAGAAGGCTTTTTTAATAAGCTTCGCTCGAAAGGATTTAAGCTTGATGAATATGATTATACGGTAGTCGATTTTAAGATTTTGGGATTTGAAGATAGTTTCAACAACAAGGAATACAGCGATGTCGTTATGGATCGACAAAGCGATGAGGAGGGGGGCAATGGAGTTGTTGTCGGGCTACCCTTCTTCCAGTCAAATTCCGTAATGTATGATCTGGAGAACAAGACGACCGCATATTCACCCTATTTTGTCAGCGCTGCTAACTTTACCACAGACGCGGCTGCCGAGGATCAAGTGCAGCTGAATCGCGCGACCAGCGATGCTGGAAGCAAAGGATGGCTCGGACTGGCCGGCATCGTCTCCGGCGCCGGCGACTTCACGATCGAGAAGGATGCGGACGTGCGTATGACCGGGGCCAATACCTACACCGGCACAACCCATATCGCGGCCGATGGGTATCTTACTCTGGCCGGGCCGGGCAGCATCGAGCATTCCTCGCGCGTCATGGTCGACGGTGTGCTCAACATTGATCAGAAAGGAAACTACCTGAAGCCCTGGGGAGTGGCGCACTCCATGAACGATACGGCCATTCGCACCCTTTAGCGGTAAAGGCGAGGTCTATCTGGGTGCGGGCAGACTGATCCTGACAGAAGCCGACGGGCAATTTGATGGAACCATCGCGAACTATGATGACGCCGGCGACAGCGGCGGCCTCGTGGTCGCCGGTGGCAAGCTGACGCTGAGCGGCAAGAACAAATATTCGGGCATGACGGAAGTGGCGGCGGGAGCGGAGTTGCACGTGACCGGCTCTTTGACCGGTGACGTTTCCGTCTCGGGACTGCTTGTCGTTGACGGAGAGGTCTCCGGCGAAGTCATGGTCAAGGAGGGCGGCACGCTGACCGGCTCAGGAAAGGTCGGCACCGTCACGGTCGCCGAAGGTGGCAAAGCTGATCCAATGAAAACCAGATAATCAGGCCATGGGCACGGCCGACCGTGGCAATGACGGACAGCTGACGAGAACATAGGGCGGGGCTGAGCAACTTAAGAGCTTGACTGCAACCGGAAAGGGAAATCGATGAAAATCGCGATACTGACTGCTGCCGCGGTTCTGGCTGCGCCGACATTCGCCCTTGCCAAGGACAAGTGCGCCGAGGCCAAGGATCAGGCCACCATGAACCAGTGCTTCGGTGCCGAGTTCCAAAAATCCGACAAGAAGCTCAATGAGCTTTACAAGCAGATCGAAGCCCGCCTGAAGGACGATGCGGATACCAAGAAGCTTCTTGTTCAGGCACAGCGGGATTGGGGCAAGTTTCGCGACGCGGAGTGCAGTTTCCAGACCGCAGGCGCGGCCGGAGGAAGCATGATGCCAATGCTCATCGCGCAGTGCATGGACGGCCTGACGCAATCCCGCGTCAAAGGTTTCGAAGGCTATCTGAAATGCCAGGAAGGCGACATGAGCTGCCCTGTTCCGGCCGCGAACTGACACGTGCCACAGCTGATCGGATCACGATGAAGCCGGCGGCGAGCGTGACGTCGCCGCCAGACATGAAAGAATGCGAGGGGCATCATCATTGCGTGAGGGACTTGAAGGAGGTGGATCGTGAAACGCTATGGATCAGTGCTCGCAATGACGATTACGGCATCTGTAGTGTTGGCATGTGCTGTGCCGGCGACAGCCCAGGGCGACCTCGGCTTCGATATCAACGTCACGCTGTCCAAGAAAGCAGCCGCCGAGCTCGCGGCTAAAAAGGAAGGGATCGTTGTCTTCGCTTCCTACTACGGCGACCCGAAGCGGAGCGCCGAGAAGCATGCCAACGAAGTCGGCCAGATCGATCTCACGCCGCAGGACGAAGAGGTCGAGATAGCGGGCACAGCGGGCCACGCCCGCATCAGCGGCACAAAGGTCGACACGAAACGTCTCGACTGGCTCGCGGGCCCTCCCGAGGTCAACGTCAACGTCGCGTCGGCGCGCAAGAGCAGTCCGGACAATCTGCTCAGCTGCGATTTCATCGACGGTCCACTAAGTGATGTCCAAAGGAAGCCTGTGACGCTTCATTGCGGGTTGATTGAAGAAAATGTGGACACGAAATTAAGGCCATAAGGGCTGCAAAGTCATGTCGCCTCGTTACCGGCGTCAACGCAGATCGTTGACGGCATGACCTGCTTTATTTCAGGGAGGTGAAGATTTCATGCGCCCATTGTTCGCAATCTGTTTCTGCCTGACCATCATGTCCTTGTCTGCCGCCGCCTATGCCGAGCGCCGTTGTGGCTGGTACTCCAGCCCGACACCCGGCAACCTCGTCCTGACCGACAGTGACGGGGATTGGTGGATCCAGATGCAGGGACGCCCGGATCCCAAAGGCATCGACAATGTGCCGGCCTTTGACGAGCGGCAATTCGTCGAGACCAATGTGCCTGGTTCGGGCCACGGCTACGGATGTGCGTGCATGAACGTCGTAACCAACGCCAAGCAACAGAAGATCACCAGAGTGATCTCGGGCCAAGTCCTTCCGCTGCTGCGCTGTCGCAACGACAGATCGCTGCCTAACCCGGACGGATAATTGTTAGATATCTTGTGGATGCCATGGCTGACGGTAGGGCAGCCTAGAGCATTGGATCAAGAAAAAGCCCGGCAAACCGGGCTTTTTCTTGGGTCTCTGAAACCGCATCAATCGGTTCGAAGCGGGAGTTTGGTGCCCAGAAGAGGACTCGAACCTCCACTCCTTGCGGAACACGGACCTGAACCGTGCGCGTCTACCAATTCCGCCATCTGGGCTGGTGCGCGCTCATTAAGCGGGCGAGGGATGAGTGTCAACGCGCTTTTTTGAAAGCCGCGTTCCTTCTCCGGCTCAATGCTCCAGCACTTCCTTCGACGCCACCGTGGAATCGGCGTTGAGCGTGTAGATGATCGGCACACCGGTGCCGAGCTCGAGCTTGACGATCTCCTCGCCCGATTTGCCGTCCAGCGCCATGATCAGCGCGCGCAGCGAATTGCCGTGCGCCGCCACCAGCACGGTGCCGCCGCGCAGCACATGCGGTTGCAGATCGTGCAGGTAATAGGGCCAGACGCGCGCGCCGGTGTCCTTCAGGCTTTCACCGCCGGGCGGCGGCACGTCATAGGAGCGGCGCCAGACATGCACCTGCTCCTCACCCCATTTCTTGCGCGCATCATCCTTGTTGAGGCCGGAGAGATCGCCATAGTCGCGCTCGTTCAGCGCCTGGTCGCGAATGGTCTCGAGCTCGCTCTGGCCAACGGCGTCGAGAATATGCTGGCAGGTCTTCTGCGCCCGGATCAGCGACGACGTGAAGGCGATGTCGAACTTCATGCCGCGCGCCCTGAGCTTGGCGCCGGCCGCCTTGGCTTCGGCATGGCCCAGTTCGGTCAGGTCGACGTCGCGCCAGCCGGTAAATAGGTTCTTCAGGTTCCATTCGCTCTGGCCGTGGCGCACGAGCACGAGAGTTCTCGACATATTTGCTCCTTCAAATCTTGTGGATCAGCCAATCTTGTGGATCAGCTTGTCAGGCCGAGCACGTCCCGCATCGAATACAGTCCCGGCTTCCTGCCGCGCGCCCACAGGGCGGCCTTGACCGCGCCACGGGCGAAGATCGCCCGGTCTTCGGCATGATGGGCGAGCGTGATGCGCTCGCCGGTACCGGCCAGCACCACACTGTGGTCGCCGACCACCGAGCCGCCGCGCAAGCTGGCGAAACCGATCGAGCCTGCCTTGCGCACGCCGATATGGCCGTCGCGCACGCGAACATCGTTGCCGGCAAGTGCTACGCCACGCCCGGCAGCGGCGGCTTCGCCGAGCAGCAGCGCCGTGCCCGATGGCGCATCGACCTTGTGCCGGTGGTGCATTTCCAGGATCTCGATGTCGAAATCGTCGGCATCGAGCGCGCGCGCCGCCTGTTCCACCAGCACCGCCAGCAGATTGACGCCGAGGCTCATATTGCCTGACTTGACGATCGTCGCGTGCCGTGCCGCCGCCGCGATCCCGGCATTGTCTTCGGCCGAGCAGCCGGTGGTGCCGATGATATGGGCGATGCGCGCCTGCGCCGCGTAGCCGGCGAATTCGACGGTCGCCGCCGGCGTAGTGAAATCGAGCACGCCGTCGGCCTTGGCGAAGGCCGGCAGCGGATCGTCGCCGATCGCCACCTCGAGCCTGCCGACGCCGGCCAGCTCGCCGGCGTCCTTGCCGATATGGGGCGAACCGGCCCGCTCGATCGCGCCGGCGACGCGGGCGCCCGGTATCGTGTGGATGGCGCGGATCAGCGCCTGGCCCATGCGGCCGGCCGCGCCCACCACCACCAGGCCCATTTCACTAACGGTCGGCGTGTCACTCATGAATGTCTCCCGGCCGCCATTTTCGCGCGACCATTTTCCGCCGCACTCTGGATTGGCTCGCCGTCATCGACAAGCCCCAGCCCCTTCCTGCCTTGCACCCGGTGGAACCGGGCATAGACGCTGTGCGGGTCAGCCATCAACGAGGCATGCGTGCCTTGTTCGACCAGCCGGCCCTGCTCCAGCACGATGATATGGTCGGCATTGACCACCGTCGACAGCCGGTGCGCGATGACAATGGTGGTGCGCCCTTCCATGACATGGGTCAGCGCTTCCTGGACGCGGGCCTCGGCCTCGTTGTCGAGCGCCGAGGTGGCTTCATCGAGCAGCAGGATCGGCGCCTGCCGAACGATAGCGCGTGCAATCGATACACGCTGGCGCTGGCCGCCCGACAGCGTCACGCCGTTCTCGCCGACCGGCGTGTCGTAGCCTTGCGGCTGCTGGCGGATGAAATCGTCGGCCGCGGCCTGTTGCGCGGCGCGTTCAATCTCGGCGTCCGTGGCGCTCAGCCTGCCGTAGCGGATGTTGTCGCGGATGGTGCCTTCGAACAGATAAGGCTGCTGTGAAACATAGGCGATCGAGCCGCGCAGCGAATGCTTGGTGACCTTTGAAATGTCCTGGCCGTCGATTTCGATGCTGCCCGACTCGACGTCGTGGAAGCGCTGCAGCAGCGCAACCAGCGTCGTCTTGCCGGCGCCCGAGGCGCCGACGATGGCGGTCACCTTGCCGGCGGCGGCGACAAAGCTCAAATCCTGCAGGACCGGCGCCTCTTCGACATAGCGGAAGGACACGTTGTTGAAGCGCACTTCGCCAGAGGTGAATTTCGCCTCGGCGGCTCCCGGCACGTCACCCTGCTGCGGCTCGAGGTCGAGAAGCTCGTAGATCATGCGCGCATTGACCAGCGACTTTTCCATGCCGACCTGCATACGCGCCAGCCGCCTAGCGGGGTCATAGGCAAGCAGCAGGGCGGTGATGAAGGCAAACACCGCGCCCGGCGGCTGGCCGCCGACGGTCGCCCGGTAGCCGGAATAGGCGATGACACCGGCGACGGCGAAGCCGGCCAGCATTTCGGAGATCGGCGTCAGCCGTTCCGAGACGCGGGCGATCTTGTTTGCCCGCTGCTCGGCGCCCGCGACGAGGCCGCCGATGCGGCGCGACAGCTCGTCTTCCAGGGTGAAGGCCTTGACGATAGCGATGCCTTGCGTCGCTTCCTGCATCGCGCCGATCAGCCGCGAGTTGATCTGCACCGATTCACGGGTGATGCGACGCACCCGGCGCATCAGATAGGTGACACTGTAGATCAAGGGCGGCCCGACCAGCAGCGACATCGCCGAGAGCATCGGGTCCTGCCAGATCATGACGCCAACCAGCGCGACAAGCGATACGGCATCGCGCGCCAGCGATGTCAGCGTCATCGACAGGAGATCGCGGATGCCGTTGACGTTCTCGTTGATCTGCGCGGCGAGCCGGCCCGAGCGGGTGTCGTTGAAGAAGCTGACGCCGAGCTTCATCAGGTGGTCGAAGATGCGGCGTTGATAGCGCGCCACCAGATTGTTGCCGATTTTGGCCAGCGTCACTGCCTGGCCGTAGCTGGCCAGCCCGCGCAGCATGAAGGCGGCCAGGATCGACACGCTGATCAGCGCGATAAGATCGCCGCGCTGTTGGTAGAAGATCTGATCGATGACATCCTTCATGATCCAGGCTGTGAAGGCGGTTGTCGCCGCGATCGTCACCAGGCAAAGCACGGCAAGAGCATAGTACCAGCGATAATCGCGGCTGTTCTCGGCGACGATGCGGCGAATCACCGCCACGATCTCGCTGGGACGGACTTTCCCTTTAGTTGGTGCTGGAAGTGTCAAGTTGGAGCGCTTTGTGGTTTCGGTCCGGCCGGGCTGCAATTCGGCAACCTCTTAACGCTCCAATGGCGGCTTGCCTATGGCCGAGGACGGCGAAACTTCGTCGCGGCGCAGCTTGTATTCTAGACCCGCCAGCGCCGCCCCGCCGTCTGCACGCCGAACACCGACGGATTTCTGGCATAGGCGGCCAGCCCTAAAAGCGCCGCCAGCGGATGGGTGATGACATAGACCGGCATGCTGCGCATCAGGGCGCTGTGCGGCGCCTTGTCCTCGAAGGCGGCGCGGAAATTGCCGATGCGCAGCGCCGGCAGGATTTTTTGCGCGATGCCGCCGGTGAGGAAAACACCGCCGCGGCTCATGAACACCAGAGCGAGGTCGCCGGCGGTGCGTCCCAGGCAGGTGACGAAGATCGACAGCGCCTCTTCGGCCACCGGATCGTTCTTTGCCAGCGCCGCGGCGGTGACCTCGGCCGGCGTGGTGAAGGGCGACGGCTTGCCGTCCGCCTTGGCTACCGCCCGGTAGGCATTGACCAGGCCGCGCCCGGACAGGATCTGTTCGCCGGAGATGCGGCCCTCGAGCTTCTCGATATGCGGAAACACCTGGAAATCGCGCGGCGAGCGCGGCCCGATATCCATATGGCCGCCCTCGCCGGGCACCGGTATCCAGTGATGCAGCGCATAGACCAGTCCGGCGACGCCGAGCCCGGTTCCCGGGCCGAGCACCACCCGCCCGGAATTCGGTTCCGGCTCGTCGCCGCCGATCTTTTCCATATGCTCTTCGCCGAGCGCGACGACAGCCAGCGCCTGTGCCTCGAAGTCGTTGAGCACCACGACGTCGCTGAGACCGAGACTGGCGAACATCTGTCTCGGCTTGACGATCCATGGGCAATTGGTAAGCGGGATCTCGTCGCTCTCGACAGGGCCTGCTACCGCCAGCACAGCTGAATTCGGCCGGACCGACGAGCGGTCGAGCACGGCCGCCTGGATCGCCTCGTCTATCGTATTGAAGTTGGCGGTCTGGACGATCGTCGGCTCGCCGGCCTCGGAATTCGCGTCGAGCACAATCGAGAAGCGCGCATTGGTGCCGCCTATGTCACCGATCAGGATCGGAAATCGCAACAGAGTGTCGTCGTCGCTTACGCCTGGCATGCTCTCGTCCGTTCCCGACGCGTATCGCCGTTCTCTCGTTGACTAGCGCATGACCGCAAAAAGGGAAATCGGTTTTCGAAGTGGAGATGCACGGATGCAGACAGCAAACACGCTGCCCGCATCAGTGCCCCGGTCGTGGCCGCGGCAGCGGAATGCCGATCTCGGGGGTCGCCACAAAGGCGTTCGCCGAGGCCGGAAGCGCTGCCGCGCCGGCTGCGACCGTCGGCGGCGGCGAAGGTTCTGCCGCGAGAGCGGGTTCTGCCGCGATCGGTACGCCGTCGCCATAGTAGGTGACTGCTTCGGCCGTGGCCGGAGCCGGCGCGTCGAGCACGAACTGGCATTGCCTGGGCAGGTTCGCCATCGTCATCACGTCGCGTGCCTTCGGCTTGTCCGGGTTCTTGTTGGGGCGCCACGGCCCCTCGGTGAACCACCAGGCCAGCGCCTGGTCGCAGCCATCGCCCGGCGCCGTCGCTTCCTGCGCCTTGCAGTCGGGTGATCCAGCCTGGCAGCCGATGCGAATGTGGAAGTGGTAGTCGTGGCCCCAGAACGGCCTGACCTTGCGCAACCAGCTGCGGTCGCCTTTGACCGTGTCGCAGAGCTTCTTCTTGATCCCTGGATTGACCAGGATGCGCTCGACTTCGGGATAGCTCGCGGCGCGCTTCAACAGCCGCGTGTGCATCGGCGTCCACAGGCCGTCCTTCACCAGATGGGTTTTTTCATCGACCATCAAGGTAGCGCTGATGTTTTCGCGCTCTTCGGCCGAGAGCTTGCGGTCGGGCATCGGCGTCAGCCAGATGTCGGCGTCGAGGCCGATCTGGTGCGAGGCATGGCCGGTCAGCATCGGCCCGCCGCGCGGCTGCGAAATGTCGCCGATCAACAGGCCCGGCCAGCCGTCGGCAGCGGCGTCGCGCGACAGTTTCTCGATCAGCGCGATCATTGCCGGATGGCCCCAGCGGCGATTGCGCGACGGTCGCATCACCTCCCAGTGCCGGCCGTCCATGGGCAGGGCGACGCCGCCGGAAAAACAGCCTTTGGAATAAAAGCCGATCGATTGCGCTGTTGCGATTGCCGGCAGCTCTTTGGCGCCAAACAGGTCTTTTGCCCGTTGCTCGGCGCTCGCCGTCTGCGCTGCAAGCGTCAGGCCGGCGACGGCCAGAGCTGCCGTCAGCAGCAGTGTTTTGCCCGGCAAGGCTCGCTTTAACGTCTTTCCCAAGCTGGACCCCTCCGCGATTTGAACCGCATCATACCACGCCCCGCGCAGCGTATCGATCATGACCGTTTCATCGGGCTGCGCGCCTCGCCGTCGCGCCAGTCGCCGCTCGCCCACATGGCATCGAGCGCCGAGCGATAGTCGGGGAAGCGAAACCCATAGCCGGCCGCCTTGATCGCCGCGTTGGCGACACGCTTGTTCTCGCCGTAGAAGGACCGCGCCATGGGCGAAAGTTGGGCGGTCTCGAACGGAATTTCGGGCGGCGGCTCGATGCCCATCAATTGGGCGGCATAGGCGACGACGTCCTGCGGCGGCGCCGGCAGGTCGTCGGTGACGTTGAAGATGCCGCCGCGATTGCCTTCGGCCAGATGCCAGAGCGCGCCGGCAATGTCGTCGCAATGGATGCGGTTGAACACCTGGCCAGGCTTGACCAACCGCCGGGCGGTGCCGTTTTCCAGATTGACCAAGGCGTTGCGGCCTGGCCCATAAATGCCGGAAAGCCGCAGGATCGCCGCCGGCCGGCCGACGTCGTGGCCCAGTTTCAGCCAATCCTGCTCGGCGGCAACCCTCATCGCTGATCGCTTCGATACTGGCCGGCATTCGGCGGCCTCGTCCACCCAATTGCCGCCATGGTCGCCATAGACGCCGACGGTGGAGAGATAGGCGATCCATTCGAGCTCCGGCATGTTGGCCGCGATCTCCTCGCGTGCCGCGCCCAGCACCGGGTCGCCGGCCTCGTCCGGCGCGACCGAGACGACGAGATGGGTTGTCTTCCCAAGCGCATCGCCGATTTCGGAGGTCAGCGTGCCATCGAAACGCAGCGGCACGATACCGGCTTGCCGCAGCGCCGCGAATTTTTCCAGCAACCGTGTTGTACCGAAGATCGCTGTGTCGGCATCCCTGTTGGCGCGGGCGAAGGCCTTGCCCGAATAACCGGCGCCGAAGATGAAAATCTGCTTTTTTGTCATGTATGCGCCTCGATCGGCTTTGGCAGGGCCAGAAGCCATTCGCCTCTCACCGCCTCGTCATCTTCTGCTTGCAAAGCGGCTGCGGCACGTTCGGCAAATTCCCGACCCGGCACCAGCCGCGACAGCGCCCATACCGCAGGTCCGCGAACCAGGGGCGAGGCGTCGTCGAGCAGCGCGCGAACGGCGCCGGCCAGCGACAAGTCCTGGGAATTGCCGGCCGCTATCAGCACGTTGCGGATAAAACGGGCGCGGCCGATACGCTTGACCGGCGAGCCCGAAAAAAGCACGCGGAAGGCAGCGTCGTCGAGGCGCAGCAGCTCGGCGATCGGCGGTTCGCGCAAGTCCGCGCGGGCGGCAAGCTTTGCCTCCGAAGCGGCTTGGGCGAACTTGTTCCACGGGCAGGCGGCCAGGCAGTCGTCGCAGCCATAGATACGATTGCCGATCTTTTCCCGGAACTCATGCGGGATCGGTCCTTTGTTCTCGATGGTGAGGTATGAAATGCAGCGCCGCGCATCGAGCCGGTAAGGCGCCGGAAAGGCATCCGTCGGGCAAACGTCGAGGCAGGCCCGGCAGGAGCCGCAATGGTCGTCCTCAGGCGCGTCCGGCACCAGTTCGGCCGTCGTGAAGATGGTGCCGAGGAACAGCCAGGAGCCATGCGTTCGGCTGACCAGGTTGGTGTGCTTGCCTTGCCAGCCGAGGCCGGCCGCCTCGGCCAGCGGCTTTTCCATCACCGGCGCGGTGTCGACAAACACTTTCACGTCCCCGCCGGCGCGTGCCACGATCTTGCCGGCGATCTCCTTCAGCCGGCCTTTCATCACGTCATGATAGTCGCGGTTCTGCGCATAGGCCGAGATCGCGCCGCGGTCGCGCTTTGCCAGGATGTCGCGTGGGTCGTGGTCGGGGCCGTAATTCATCGCCAGCACGATGATCGAGCGGACCTCTGGCCAAAGCGTCGTCGGTTTGCCTCGCCGCTCGAGCGTTTCGGCAATCCAGCCCATCGAGCCGTGAAAACCGTCGGCAACGAATTCGGCCAGCCGTTCCGGCGCCTGCGGAATCGCATCGGGCGTGGTGACGGCAACGGCGTCGAAGCCGGCGTTCCGCGCCTCGCGGTCGATCAGCGCGCGCAGCTTTGCCGTATCAGAAATCGAGGTCCGCATAATGTGACACCGGCGACAGGCCGCGCACCCGGTCGGACAGAAGCGGCCGGAACGAAGGCCGTGATTTCACCCTTGTATACCATTCGCGCGCGGCGCTGTGTTCGCGCCAGTCGATCTCGCCGAGATAATCGAGCACCGACAGTGCTGCCGCCGCCGCGAGATCGGCATAGGTGACCTTGTTGCCGGCCAGCCAGTGACGGGTGCCGGCCAGCCAGTTGGTGTATTTCATGTGCTGGCGGATATTGGCGCGGGCGGCGCGGATCGCCGCCGAATCGGGCGAGCCGCCGCCTGCCGTTTCCGGCATGACCGGCTTCAGAACGCGCTCGCGAACCAGATGCCGGGTAACCTCGCTTTCCGCCTTGTTGAGGTACCAGTCGGTCAGCCGGCGGATTTCGGCGCGCTCCATCGGATCCTCGGCGAATAGCCGCTTGTCGCGCTTGAGTACGCCGCGCGTCTCGTCGAGATATTCGGCAATGACCACTGCGCCGACGATCGGCACGTCGCCTTCGGCGAGCAGGATCGGCAGCGTGCCGGCCGGGTTCAGCGCCAGGAACTCCTTGCGCCGCGTCCACGGCTTCTCTTCGATCAGCGCCAGTTCCTCGCCATACTCGCCAAAGGCGAGGCGGACGAAGCGGCAGCTGGCGAACATCGGATGGTGGAAAAGCGTCAGCATGGTCCCGCGATAATAAAGCGCACTGGCAAATCGCCGGCTGCGCCGGTAAGTCTTGGCCGCCCGATTCAGCGGGCTGTCAGGGTGCTGCGACCTATAGGGGGAGTTCCGCGCCATGACAAGCAAGCCCTTTTCTCAAGCCCTCACTCCAACGCCGAGGTTGCCATGGAAAGCCAGACCGTCGTCGAAGCGCTGCTGCTCGGCCTGCTCGAGGGCCTGACCGAGTTTATTCCGGTGTCTTCGACCGGTCATATCCTGCTCGCCGGCCATTTCCTCGGTTTTCATTCGACCGGAAAGGCCTTCGAGATCCTGATCCAGCTCGGCGCCATATTGGCGATTCTCAGCGTCTATTTCCGCCGTCTCTGGAAGATGCTGCTCGAGCTGCCCTACGATCGGCTGACGCGGCATTTCGTCCTTGGCATTCTCATCGCATTCCTGCCGGCGGCCATTATCGGCGCACTGGCGCATGACTTCATCAAGACGGTGCTGTTCGAATCGCCGCGGCTGATCTGCATCATGCTGATCATCGGCGGTGTCATCCTGCTGCTGGTCGATCGCATGAAGCCGAAGCCGTATTACCACGATGTCGAGCGGTTTCCGACCAGGCTTTATCTGCAGATCGGGCTGTTTCAGTGCTTGTCGCTAATCCCCGGCACGTCGCGCTCGGGCTCGACCATCGTCGGCGCGCTGCTGCTCGGCGTCGACAAACGGGCGGCGGCGGAATTCTCTTTCTTCCTTGCCATCCCGACGATGGTCGGCGCCTTCGCCTTCGACCTGTTCAAGAACCGCAATGTACTGAGCAGCGCCGACCTGCCCATCATCGCCGTCGGTTTCGTCGCCGCCTTCGTCACGGCATTGATCGTCGTGCGCTTCCTGCTCGACTACGTCTCGCGCCACGGCTATGCGCTGTTCGGCTGGTGGCGGCTGGTCGTCGGCATCGTCGGGCTGGCGGGGCTGGCCATCTGGGGGTGAGCCGGCGCGGATAGCGCAATCCCAGCCGGAACTCTATTCTTGCCCGAAGCCGAGCCATACGATCTTGTCAACGTATGGTTGGCAGGGGGAATGCATGAGCGAAGTTCTTGACGCCCTCGTTATTGGCGCCGGTCCGGCGGGACTCGGCGTCAGCTACTTCTTGAAACGGCAGGACCGCGACCACCGTGTGCTCGATCGAGGCCGGATCGGCGAGACGTGGCGAACGCAGCGCTGGAACTCGTTTCGACTGAATTCGCCGACCATTCGCTCCATCTTACCCGGTGATTCCTACGAGGGGCCCGAGCCGTGGGGCGCGATAACCCACCACGAATTTGTCGCGTATCTCGAAGGCTATGCCGAGCGGCACCGCCTGCCGGTAAGCACCCAAACTCCGGTGCAAGAGCTGACGAGAGACGACGGGATCTTTCGCATCACCACGACGGACGGGGCATTTCTGGCGCGCAACGTGGTGATCGCCACCGGCGACCAGAATCGGCAGGTCCGGCCAGCAGGGTCGGCGGATTTGCCAACCGCAATTCGCCAAGTCGATTCCTCGGCTTATCGCAACCCGGCCGAGTTCGAGAGTGGCGCGGTGCTGGTGGTCGGCAGCGGCCAGTCGGGCGGCCAGATCGCCGAGGACCTGGCGTTGGCAGGACGTGTGGTCTTTTTGGCGACCAGCCGCAACGGCCGTTGGGTGCGGCGCTACCGCAGGGGCAACATACTTAAATGGCTGACGCTGTCCGGTTTTCTCGACGTTCCGCGCAAGGAACTCGTCCTCCCCTCCGGCAAGCTGCAGGCCCGCGCGCTGGTCGGCGCGACCCATACGATCAGCCTGCAATCGCTGAGCGCGCAGGGCGTGGTGCTGCTCGGCCGCTTCAGGGGTGTGGAGAACGGCAACCTCGTCTTCGGCGACGAGCTCGACGACCATATGCGATTTGCCGACGAAGTCTCCGCGAATGCCAAGCGCCTGGTTGACGAGTACATCGAGCGCGCCGGCCTCGATGCGCCACTGGCCGAGGATGATCCGGCCGAGACGATTGAACCGCGCTTGCCCGATCCTCCGATCCGCTCCCTCGACTGGACGGCGAGCGGCATCAGATCAGTGATCTGGTGCACGGGCTTCACCGGCGATTTCGCATGGGTTCGGCTTCCCGGCGCGCTCGATGCAGCCGGCCAGCCCGTCCACGAGGATGGCGTCGGCGCTGTTCCAGGTCTCTTTTTCGCCGGCCTCGATTTCGGATCGACGCGGAAGTCGGGCACCATACCGGCCATTCCAGAGGAGGCGGCCGCCGTCGTGGAGCGACTTGTCCAAGCGGGAGCCGACTTGCCACGGAACGGCGTCTAAACGAGCCGTCGAACGTGGGTTCTTGAACGTGCAAGAACATGACAGCTCTGGCGCGATCAAGACGACGCACGCTGCCTTTTGTCGAAGCGCACCGACAATTTTCCGTAGTCCATTGGTGCGACAGCCAGAAATCGCGGGCACCTTCGATACGGCGCTCCGATTCGCGGCCGACTGCATCCATTGCCTCCATCAGCGTGCGGCGGCCTTGACCTCGGCTGGTCGTCGTCGTGCCGACAGCACTGGCCATATATGGGATGAGCCGGCGCAGTCGTTCGGAATGGTCGACCTGGAGACGCCAAAGGAGGTGCGTCAAGGCGCACGATCGGTCAGCGCGCTCGCGCCTTCCTCCGCGGCGCAATGTGCGCAGCAGTAGATGATGTCATCCTGTTCGACGCCATGTCCGATGATCCGGCATCCGCAATGCGGACACGTCGGAGCAAGTTTCTGGACCGCGCATTCGAAGCTGTCGAATGTGTAGGTCTCGTCGGCCATCGTCACGTTGAAGGCCTTGTCGTAGTCATTCCCGCATTGATCGCATCTGGCCATAGTTCTTCTCCTTCTTTCACTGGCTTCAAGCTCGACCAACCTGTCGCGCGGCGATAGGTTCCCGCCAGGATCAGGGGGCCGTCCTAAGCCGGAGACGAGAGCGAGCCTACGCGACGGCGCTGTTCGATCGCACGGATCACCTCGTCGATATCCCGCGGCTCGATGTCGAGTTCCTTCAGGCCAGGCGCGTCGATTGCTGCCACATTGTCCTGACGCATAAGATCGATCTGGTTGCGCGTTATGGGGGCAGCCGGGAGGAGTTCCGCGACGCCAGCCAAGGCGTTCCATACCGCAAACGGCACCGGCATCAGCTTGACGTGCGTATCGAGCTGTCGGGCGATCTCCCGAAGCAGTTCCTTATAGGCATAGATACGCGGGCCACCGAATTCGAATATGGATGAACCCTGGGTTCGCCCGTCGATCAGCCGGCTCACTGCTTCTGCGACGTCTGCCACATAGACCGGCTGAAGCCGTGTGCCACCATCGCCGAACAGCGGATAGACCGGCAGGAGGCGTATCATCCTCACAATGGTCGTGAGGAAAGCGTCGTCAGGTCCTGTCATGACGGCGGGACGCACAATGAAAGCGCCGGGAAATGCGCTTTCCACGGCACCTTCTCCGCGCCCACGCGCCCTTATGTAATTCGAATCCGATTGAGGATCGGAGCCGATCCCTGAAATCTGGACGAACTGGTCGATCGCGCGGTCGCGCGACGCGGCAGCGAGATCGGCCGCGGCTTTCACATGCACGCGTTCAAAGGTCTGGACGCCCTGCTCGACGTAAAGACTGACGGCATTCACGACCGCCTGTGATCCGGTAATGGCCGACCCGATCGAGGACGCATCCAATATATCCGCCTCGACTGCTTCGGGCATCCTTGTAATCGAGGAAAAGACCAGGGCCACGCGAGCCGGATGGCGAGATGCGGCGCGCACCGTGAAACCTCTTTCCAGGAGCCGCTTCACGATCCTGCGCCCGAGAAAGCCAGTTCCGCCGAACACGGTGACGATCCGTTCCGGGTTGAGATCGTCGGGATCCATTTGCCTCGCCATCCCTTTGTCCTCGCATAGCTGCCACGCGGACTGCGCTGGCCGGCATTTGAACCAGCCCGTCGAACATCAGGACGATTGGGGAACAACGCAGGAACGCTTTTGTTCCAGTCAGCGCTGGGCGGATGCTTGACAGATCGGCAAACCATGATCTGAACCGCAGGCGCAGCAAAACGTCCCCACGTCGAGAATGGCCTAGTTTCGCCCGTAAAACACATTCTCGACATGCACCGGCCAGCGCCACGGCAGCACCGCCACCATGTCGAAGCGCACCGATAATTTTCCGTAGTCGGATTGGCGCGACAGCCAGAAATCGGCGGCGCCTTCGATGCGGTGCTCCGATTCGCGACCGACGGCTTCCATTGCCTCCATCAGCGTGCGGCGCGCCTTGACCTCGACGATCAGCACCAGATCGCCACGCCGCGCGATCAGGTCGATCTCGCCGAACCTGGTGCGGTGGCGGCGGGCAAGAATTCGGTAGCCTTTCAGCATCAGCGCCGCCGCCGCCAGCCATTCGCCGTGATGGCCGCGCCGGTAGGCCTTTTGCCGGCTGGCGCTCGGCCGTTCAGCCATCGCCGTCTCCGCCGGTCCCGTCTCTTCCGGCATTCTTGAGGTCGAGCAGCCGACGATAGAGCGTCTGCTTCTGGCCACCCGTCATCTTGGCGGCTTCCGCCGCTGCCTTGGAGGCCGGCATCTCGGCGGCGAGCGAAAGCAGCAGCCGGTCGATGTCTTCAGGCTCATCAGCGACAACATCCGCCAGGCCGACGCAGATGACGATTTCGCCTTTCGGCGTATCAGCTGCGGCGTAATGGCTGGCGAGCGACTGCAGGGTGCCGGTCCGCATCTCCTCGAAGGTCTTGGTCAGCTCGCGGCCGATGGCCGCCTTGCGGGCACCGCCCAGCACCTCGACCATGGCACTGAGCGTCTCGGCCAGCCGGCGCGGCGATTCGAAGAAGATCAACGTTGCCGGCACCGCCTTCAGCGCTTCCAGCCGCGTCAGCCGCTGCCCGGTCTTCACCGGCAGGAAGCCGGCAAACAGAAACGCGTCCGAGGGCAGGCCGGATGCCGTCAAAGCGGCAAGTGCTGCTGATGGGCCGGGGATCGGCACGACACGAATGCCGCGTTCCAGCGCCTCACCGACCAGCCGGTAGCCGGGGTCGGAGATGAGCGGCGTGCCGGCATCCGAG